>NZ_JBHTSV010000047.1:11339-25175 GCF_042794925.1 Brachybacterium sp. NPDC056505 | reverse complement strand
ATCCTCGGATCCTCGTCATGCGGACGTGGCTCAGTTGGTAGAGCATCACCTTGCCAAGGTGAGGGTCGCGGGTTCGAGTCCCGTCGTCCGCTCCGGGAGGCGGCGCGCCCGACACTGTCGGGAGCGCCGTTCCTCATGAGGGGCCGTCCTCGCGTCGGCCGCTCGTCCGGTGGGTTGGCCGAGAGGCGAGGCAACGGCCTGCAAAGCCGTGTACACGGGTTCGAATCCCGTACCCACCTCCGCTTCCGCCTCCGTGCGGAGGACGATCAGGGCGATTGGCGCAGTGGTAGCGCGCTTTCCTGACACGAAAGAGGTCACTGGTTCGATCCCAGTATCGCCCACCCCTGAAGGCCCTGGCCGGCGCATCCGGTCAGGGCCTTCGTCATGTCCCGACCGTTCCCGAGCTCTCCCGACCGTCTCCGGCCGGCCTCGGGCAGGTGTCGCCGCGGCGCCGGCCCGAATGGTCCGTGCGCCGCCGCCGACCGTGTAGCGTCTGCACGTCCGGTCCTCACGATGCTGTGCAGGAGACCGGTATCGCCCCGCCCCTTTCCCCCGAGCTCGATGCTGAGGAGCCCGCCATGTCCGTGCTCGAACGCGACGCGATCGTCGCGCCCGTGAAGTTCAATCGCTGGCTGATCCCGCCCGCGGCGCTCGCCATCCACCTGAGCATCGGCCAGGTCTACGCGTTCTCCGTGTTCAAGGCCCCGCTGATCGACCACTTCGGCTTCGACGAGGGCAGCGGCGAGGTCGCGACCGGTTGGATCTTCTCCCTCGCGATCGCGATGCTCGGCATCTCCTCGGCGATCGCGGGCGCGTGGGTCGAGAAGGTCGGCCCGCGCAAGTCGATGGTGGTCTCCGGCGCCTTCTGGGTGGCGGGCTTCCTCGTGGCGACCCTGGGCGTCGCGACCAGCCAGCTCTGGCTCGTGTACGTCGGCTACGGAGTCATCGGCGGCATCGGGCTCGGGATCGGCTACATCTCGCCGGTGTCCACGCTCATGAAGTGGTTCCCGGACCGTCCGGGCCTGTCGACAGGGCTGGCGATCATGGGCTTCGGGGGCGGCGCGCTCATCGCGAGCCCCACCTCGAACGCGCTGATGGCCCTGTACGGCGGCGGCGCCGATCATCTCGGCGACGGCATCACCGGCACCTTCCTCACCCTCGCGGTGATCTACCTGATCGTCATCGCCCTCGGCGCGTACGTCATCCGCCTCCCGCATCCCGACTGGGCGCCGGCCGGATTCGACGCCTCGCGCGCCACGGCCAAGCCCATGCAGTCGGCGGGCAACGTCTCCGTCCGGGGAGCGATGCGCACTCCGCAGTTCTGGCTGCTGTGGATCGCGCTGTTCACCAACGTCACCGCCGGCATCGGCATCCTCGAATCCGCCTCGCCGATGATCCAGGGATCCTTCGCCGGCATCACCGCGGTCGCCGCCGGCGGCTTCGTGGGGCTGCTCTCGATCTTCAACATGGGCGGCCGCTTCGTGTGGTCCACGGCCTCGGACTACCTGGGCCGGAAGAACACGTACCTGGTGTTCCTCGGCGGCGGGATCCTCCTGTACCTGCTGCTGGTGACCATCGGCTCCCAGGCCCTCGCGATCTTCGTGCTCTCGGCGCTCGTGATCATCTCCTTCTACGGGGGCGGCTTCGCCACGGCGCCCGCGTACCTCAAGGACCTGTTCGGCGTCTACCAGGTGGGCGCGATCCACGGCCGCCTGCTCACGGCGTGGTCCGCCGCGGGCATCGTGGGCCCGCTGATCGTGAACTCCGTGGTCGAGCACCAGAAGGGCGCGGGCCAGGAGGGCTTCGGCCTCTATCGCCTGGCGCTGATCATCATGATCGGGATCCTCGCCGTCGGCTTCGTCGCGAACCTCCTGATCCGCCGCCTCGACCCGCGCCACTTCGAGGACCCGGAGGTCGTCGCGAAGAAGGCCGAGCACGACCGCGAGGCCGCGGCCAAGGCGTCCGACGCCCGGCACGGGGCCGACGGGGCGGCGTCCGCGAGCGGTGCGCACACCGCCGCGGCCGGCGTTCTCGCGCTCATCGTGGTCGCGGCGCTGGCCTACGGCGTCGTCAAGACGCTCATCACCGCCGTCGGACTGTTCACGGGCTGATCCCGCGGGGCCCGGTCGCGCGCCGTCCCCGGTCCTGGGCCGTGCGCGTCTCGCGGCGGTCGAATGCGGTTCTCGGGGGAGGCGGAGGCCGGATACGATCGTCCGCGGAGCCGGCATCGTCGGCCGGCTCGAACCGACCAGCAAGGAGCACCCCGTGGCCCAGATCGCCATCACCCTCGACGGATCCCCCCAGCAGATCGAGGAGGGGACCACGGGCACCGAGCTGTTCGAGGGCCAGGGCACGATCATCGCTCTGCGGGTCGACGGCGAGCTGCGGGACCTCGCGACCGCCGTGGCCGACGGCCAGGAGATCGAGGGCGTCGAGCTCGGCAGCGAGGACGGGCTCTCCATCCTGCGCCACTCCACCGCGCACGTGCTCGCCCAGGCGGTGCAGCGCGTGAACCCCGAGGCGAAGCTGGGCATCGGACCGCCCATCACCGACGGCTTCTACTACGACTTCGACGTCGAGACCCCCTTCACCCCCGAGGACCTCAAGGACCTCGAGAAGCAGATGGGGCGCATCGTCAAGGAGAACCAGCGCTTCGTCCGCCGCGAGGTGAGCGACGACGAGGCCCGCGCCGAGGAGTCCGGCGAGCCCTTCAAGCTCGAGCTGATCGGCCTCAAGTCCACGGCCGACGACGCCGCCGAGGGCGCGAGCGTCGAGGTCGGCGCCGGCGGACTGACCATGTACGACAACGTCTCCAAGAAGGGCGAGGTGGTCTGGACCGACCTCTGCCGCGGCCCCCACCTGCCCTCGACCAAGCACATCGGCAACGGCTTCGCCCTGACCCGCTCCGCCGCCGCGTACTGGCGCGGGAGCGAGAAGAACCCAATGCTGCAGCGCGTCTACGGCACCGCCTGGCCCACCAAGGACGAGCTCAAGGCCTACCAGGAGCGGATCGCCGAGGCCGAGCGCCGCGACCACCGCCGCCTGGGCTCCGAGCTGGACCTGTTCTCGTTCCCCGACGAGATCGGCTCCGGGCTGCCCGTGTTCCACCCCAAGGGCGCGATGATCAAGATGGAGATGGAGGACTACTCCCGCCGTCGTCACATCGAGGCCGGCTACTCCTTCGTCTCCACCCCGCACATCACCAAGAAGAACCTCTTCGAGACCTCCCGCCACCTCGAGTGGTACGCCGACGGCATGTACCCGCCCATGCATCTCGACGAGGAGCAGGACGCGGACGGCAACGTCACCAAGCAGGGCCAGGACTACTACCTCAAGCCCATGAACTGCCCGATGCACAATCTCGTCTACCGCTCCCGGGGCCGCTCCTACCGCGAGCTTCCCCTGCGGCTGTTCGAGTTCGGCAGCGTCTACCGCTACGAGAAGTCCGGCGTGGTCCACGGCCTCACCCGCGCCCGCGGGTTCACCCAGGACGACGCGCACATCTACACCACGCGCGAGCAGATGCGCGACGAGCTCGCGAGCCTGCTGACCTTCGTGCTGGACCTGCTGCGCGACTACGGGCTCGACGACTTCTACCTCGAGCTGTCCACCCGCGATCCCGAGAAGTCCGTGGGCGACGAGGCGACCTGGGAGGAGGCGACCCGCACCCTCGAGGAGGTCGCCCGGGAGTCGGGCCTCGACCTGGTGCCAGACCCGGGAGGTGCCGCCTTCTACGGGCCGAAGATCTCGGTGCAGGCCAAGGATGCCATCGGCCGCACCTGGCAGCTCTCGACCATCCAGCTCGACTTCTTCGAGCCCGAGCTGTTCGAGCTCGAGTACACCGCGTCCGACGGCTCCCGCCAGCGCCCGGTGATGATCCACCGCGCGCTCTTCGGGTCGATCGAGCGCTTCTTCGGCGTGCTGCTCGAGCACTACGCGGGCGCCTTCCCGGTCTGGCTCGCCCCCGTGCAGGTGGTCGGCATCCCGGTGGCCGCCGAGTACGCGCCCTACCTCGACCAGGTCGCGCAGAGGCTGCGCGAGCGGGGCGTGCGCGTGGAGGTCGACGCCTCGGACGACAGGATGCAGAAGAAGATCCGCACGCACACCAAGGAGAAGGTGCCCTTCCTCCTCATCGCCGGCGGCGAGGATCAGGAGAACGGCGCGGTCTCCTTCCGCTTCCGCGACGGCAGCCAGGACAACGGCATCCCCGTGGACGAGGCCGTCGAGCGCATCGTCGAGTCGATCCGCACCCGCGCACAGGTCTGAGGAGGTCCGATGGGCACGCCCGAGCAGAACGGCTCCGCGGAGCAGAGGGCCCAGGACGAGCGGGCCGACGAGCCCGTGCGCGTCGAGTCCCCGAGCGCCTTCGCCGGGGAGGACGACGGCATGGACCGGCTGTGGACGCCCCATCGGATGGTGTACATCCAGGGCGAGGGCAAGCCCGAGGACCCCGACGACGGCGAGCAGTGCCCCTTCTGCGCGGGGCCCGCGAAGAGCGACGAGGACGCGCTCATCGTCCATCGAGGGTCGCTCGCGTTCGTCATCCTCAACCTCTTCCCCTACAACAGCGGCCACCTCATGGTGTGCCCGTACCGCCACGTCGCGGACTACACGGATCTCACCGAGGACGAGGTCGTCGAGGTCGCGGACCTCACCCGGACCGCGATGAGGGTGGTGCGCGAGGTCTCCCGTCCCGACGGCTTCAACCTGGGCATGAACCAGGGCGAGGCCGGCGGGGCGGGCATCGCCGCCCACCTGCACCAGCACGTGGTCCCGCGCTGGATCGGTGACGCGAACTTCCTGCCCGTCATCGGGCGCACCAAGGCGCTGCCCATCCTGCTCGCCGACACCCGCGCCCAGTACGCCGCGGCCTGGCCCGGCGGGGCGGGGGAGGGCGAGCGCGCATGACCGCCCCGGGGACCGCCGCCGACTACGGGTACGACGTCGATCGCACGGACCCGCAGGCGCCCGGGCACCTGCGTCCGGGCGCGGCACGGCGCACCCGCAGGCGGCGCCCCTGGGTGCAGCTCCTCGTCTGGGGCGGTGCGATCGCGGCCCTGATCCTCGTCGCCGCCGGCGTGTGGTTCTTCACGATCCGGCCGCTCGGCACGGGCACCGCCCTGGTCGCGTTCACCGCCGCGCTCGTGCCCGTGAGCCTCGTGCTCGCCGCCGTGTGGTGGCTCGACCGCTACACCCCGCAGCCGCGCATCACCCTCGTCTACTCCTTCGTCTGGGGCGCGGCCGGATCGGTCGCGCTGACCTTCGTCATCGGCGGCGCCGTGACCTGGTGGATCACCCCTCAGGACGCGGGCGAGAACACCGCGAACTTCCTCGCCGCCGTGGTCCAGGCACCCCTCGTCGAGGAGTCGATGAAATCCTCCGGGCTCATCGCCCTGCTGATCTGGGGGCGCCGCTTCATCGGCGGGCCGATCGACGGCGTGGTCTACGCCATGCTCATCGCCGGCGGCTTCGCCTTCACCGAGAACGTGCTCTACTTCGGGCGCGCCTTCCAGCAGGCCCAGGCCTCGGGCACCGTCGACGCCTTCTGGCAGACCTTCCTGCTGCGGGGCCTGCTCTCCCCGTTCGCCCACGCGAGCTTCACCTCGCTGTGCGGGCTGGGGCTCGGGATCGCCGCCGAGCGCCGCTCCCTCATGCTCTACTTCGGACTGGGCGTGGGCGGTCTGTCGCTGGGCATGTGCCTGCACGCCCTGTGGAACGGCTCCACCTTCTTCATCGAGGTCGACCAGGCGGCGCCGATGTCGGGCTTCCTGCGCTACTACCTCGCGATCCAGCTCCCGCTGTTCCTCCTGCTCGCGGGCATCATGACCTTCCTGAGGCTGCGGGAGAAGCGGATCGTGCGCACGCAGCTCTCCGCCTACGGGCGCGCCGGATGGTTCGCTCCCCGCGAAGTGGACATGCTGGTCTCGATCCGCGCCCGCCGCCGGGCCGAGAAGTGGGCGTCCGCGCACGGGGCCGTGCCGCGGATGGCGATGCACGACCTCATCCTCGCCTCGGTGGACCTCGCCATCACCCGCCACGGCGTGCTCCACGGGAAGCCGACGGCGAAGACCCGCGAGCGCGAGCGGGAGCTGCTCGAGCGGATCACCGCGGACCGTCGGCTGATCGGCGCGCTCAGCCGACCCGTCGCCCCCGCCGCACCCGCCGCGGACGGCTGAGGGCCGCGCCGGCCGTAGACTGTCGGGGTCCAGACCGAAGGATCGACCAGCCGAGGAGACACATGTCGGGTCACTCCAAGTGGGCGACGACCAAGCACAAGAAGGCCGCGATCGACGCCAAGCGCGGCAAGCTGTTCGCCAAGCTCATCAAGAACATCGAGGTGGCGGCGCGTACGGGCGGGCCGGACCCCGCGGGGAACCCGACCCTGTACGACGCGATCCAGAAGGCCAAGAAGACCTCGGTCCCCAACGACAACATCGACCGCGCCGTCAAGCGCGGCGGCGGGCTCGACGGCGGCGGCGTCGACTACCAGACGCTCATGTACGAGGGGTACGCGCCCGGCGGCGTGGCCCTGCTCGTCGAGTGCCTCACGGACAACAAGAACCGCGCCGTCTCCGAGGTGCGCCTGGCCTTCACCCGCAGCGGCGGCAACATGGCGGACTCCGGCTCGGTGGCCTACATGTTCAACCGCAAGGGCGTCGTCGCGGTGCCCAAGGAGGGCAACACCGAGGACGACCTGCTCGAGGTCGTGCTCGACGCGGGCGCCGAGGAGATCAACGACGAGGGCGAGACCTTCGAGATCATCTCCGAGGCCGGCGACGTGGTCGCCGTGCGCACCGCCCTCCAGGAGGCGGGCATCGACTACGACAGCGCCGAGGCGCAGTTCGTGCCGAACATCCGCACCGAGGTCGACCTCGACGGCGCCCAGAAGGTGCTGCGGCTGATCGACGCGCTCGAGGACAGCGACGACGTGCAGAACGTCTACTCGAACCTCGACATCCCCGAGGACGTCGCCGCGCAGCTCGAGGACGAGGACTGATCCTGCTGTCCCCGCGCACGGAGTCCCCGTCCGCACCCGGAGCGTCGCAGCGATGACGCTCCGGGTGCTCGGCGTGGATCCCGGGCTCACGCGCTGCGGCTACGGCGTCCTCGACGCCGGGCGCGGCCGCTCGGCGTCCCTCGCCGACGTGGGCGTCGTGCGCTCCAGCCCGGAGGAGGGCATCGACCAGCGTCTGCTCGTGATCTCCCGGGGCCTCGAGGAGAAGATCGAGGAGCACGCGCCGGACGTCGTCGCCATCGAGCGCGTGTTCAGCCAGAACAACACCTCGACCGTGATGGGGGCCGCCCAGGTCTCCGGGGTCGCGATCCTGCTGGCCGCGCAGCGCGGCATCCGGATCGCCATGCACACGCCCTCCGAGGTCAAGGCCGCTGTCACCGGCAGCGGGCGCGCCGACAAGAAGCAGATCCAGACCATGCTGGTCAAGCTGCTGCACCTCGAGGCCCCTCCGAAGCCGGCCGACGCCGCCGACGCCGTCGCGATCGCACTCACGCAGCTCTGGCGCGGACCCGGACCGGTGCGCCTGGACGCGAGCGGCCGCGCCCGCACGAGCGCGCAGTCCGTGTGGGCCGAGGCGGAGCGCAGCGCGCGGCGCGCCCGGGAGTCCTCGACCTCCCGCTTCTGATCGAACACGCGTTCTAGGGTGGTGCCGTGATCGCTTCTCTCACCGGGACGGTGGCCTCGATCGGCCTCGATTCCCTGGTCCTCGACGTCCAGGGCGTGGGCTACCTCGTGCGCACCACGCCCGCCGCCCTCACCCAGACCCGGCACGGCGCCCCGCTGACCCTGCACACCGAGCTCGTCGTGCGCGAGGACTCGATGACGCTGTTCGGCTTCCCCTCCGCGGAGGACACGGAGACCTTCCGGATCGTGCAGTCTGTGAGCGGCATCGGCCCGCGTCTCGCTCTCGCCGTGCTCGCGGTCCTGTCCCCGGAGGACCTTCGCCGCGCGGTCGCCGCGCAGGACGTCAAGGCCATCACCCGCACGCCCGGGATCGGGCCCAAGGTCGCGAGCCGCATGATCCTCGAGCTCGGGGGCAAGCTCGCCCCGCCCGCCGAGGAGCAGGGCGAGCAGCAGGTCGACGCCGCCGGAGCCCCCGTCGCAGGCGCGAACCCGCTGGACGACCAGGTGGTCACGGCCCTCGTCGGCCTCGGCTGGCCCGACAAGGCCGCGGCCGACGCCGTCGCCGGCGTCCACGGCGAGCCCGAGGACCCGCAGGACGCCGCCGGGCTGCTGCGCGCCGCGCTGCGCCGTCTCGGAGGCAGCAGGTGAGCGCGTCGACGGAGGGCTTCGACGAGGCCGACGACGGCGGGCGCACCCTCACGAGCGCGGAATCGGGCGCCCTCGAGCGGGCCGCCGAGGCCGCGCTGCGTCCCAAGAGCCTCGCGGACTTCGTCGGCCAGGAGGTCGTGCGCGAGCAGCTCTCGCTGGTGCTCGACGCCGCCAAGGGTCGGGGGCGCGCGCCCGAGCACATGCTCCTCTCGGGCCCACCGGGGCTCGGCAAGACGACCCTCGCGATGATCATCGCGACCGAGCTGTCCGTCCCCCTGCGCATCACCTCCGGCCCCGCCGTGCAGCACGCGGGGGACCTCGCCGCGATCCTCTCCGCCCTCGAGGAGGGGGAGGTGCTGTTCATCGACGAGATCCACCGGCTCGCGCGTCCCGCCGAGGAGATGCTCTACATCGCCATGGAGGACTTCCGCGTCGACGTGGTGGTCGGCAAGGGCGTCGGCGCGACCTCGATCCCGCTCGAGCTGCCGCCCTTCACCGTCGTCGGCGCGACGACGCGCGCGGGTCTCCTGCCCGCGCCGCTGCGCGACCGCTTCGGGTTCACCGGCCACCTCGACTACTACCGCGCCGAGGAGCTGCACCGCGTGGTCACCCGCTCGGCCGGGCAGCTCGCGGTCGAGATCGAGGACGAGGCGGCCGGCGAGATCTCCTCCCGCTCGCGCGGCACGCCCCGCATCGCCAACCGCCTCCTGCGGCGCGTGCGCGACTGGGCGCAGGTGCGCGGCGACGGACGGCTCGACCTCGACGCCGCCCGTCGCGCCCTGGACGTCTACGAGGTGGACGCGAGAGGCCTGGACCGCCTCGACCGCGCCGTGATCTCGGCGCTGTGCAAGCGGTTCGCCGGGGGACCGGTGGGGCTGTCGACCCTCGCGGTGTCGGTGGGCGAGGAGACGGAGACCGTCGAGACGGTCGTCGAGCCGTACCTCGTGCGCGAGGGCTTCCTCACGCGCACGCCGCGCGGCCGCATCGCGACGCCGCTGGCCTGGTCGCACCTGGGGCTCGCGGCCCCCGAGCCCGCACAGGGCACGACCCCGCCGCTCGGGCGGTTCTGAGGGATCGGAGGGCCGCCGGCCCGCCCTCGCGCCGCCGCGACCACGTTCCGAGGGGACGTTCGGGGACGGCAGGTAGAGTGGTGCGGGTGCGCGTGCGGCCGAGCCGCCCCGCGCCCGCCCGTGCGGCTCCTCCGCACCCGTCGATCAGCTCGCGCCCCGCGCCTCCGGTGCCAGGCGGCGCTCGAAAGGACCCCCATGCAGTCCATGATCCCCCTCATCGTGATGTTCGGTGCGATGATCCTGCTGATGGTCTGGATGTCCAGCCGCCAGCGGAAGGCCCAGGCCGCCCAGCAGGAGAAGGTCCGCGCGCTCGGCGTCGGGGACGAGGTCCGCACCCACTCCGGCTTCTTCGGGCTCATCGTCGAGGAGTACGACGACGTCGTCATCCTCGAGACCGAGTCCGGCGCGCACACCAAGTGGGCCCGCCAGGCGATCGCCGGCGCGGCGGATCCGAACGCCGCGCACAACGACGCCCCCGCCCTCGAGGGCGAGACCGTCGAGAGCACGGAGGGCTCCGAGACCTCGCGCTCCGCGCAGGACGCCACCGCGCTCGACTCGACCACAGGCGGCGCCGAGGACCGCGCGGAGTCCCTGCCCGACTTCGACAGCGAGTCGCCGGCGTCGGCCGATGCCGGCCGCGAGGGCGAGATCCCCGGCGTCACCACCCGGGGCGACGAGCCCCGCACCGCACGCTGACACGCCCTGACACGTCGCCCCGCTGAGGAATCGCATATCGCATGAGCGCACGTCGCACGTCCCTGGGAGGGCTCGTCCTCCTGATCGTGATCCTGATCGGCATCGTCGGTGCCGGGGTCTGGAAGGGCGGCTGGCAGGCCTCCCCGAAGCTCGCCCTCGATCTCGAGGGAGGCACGCAGATCATCCTCCAGGCGAGCACCACCGACGGCTCCGCTATCGATGCCGACTCGATGGATCAGGCCCGCGAGATCATCTCCCAGCGCGTGAACGCGATGGGCGTCGCCGAGACGGAGATCAGCGTCCAGGGCGGCACCAACATCGTCGTCGACGTGCCCGGGAACCTCGACGAGGAGACGCGCGAGGCGCTCGGCGCGACCGCGGCGCTGTCGTTCCGGCCCGTGCTCGCCACCCTCGACGCCTCGGGGACGGGCACCGCGAAGGCCAGCGACGACGGGGGCTCCGACCCCTCGGACGAGGTGTTCACCGGCGCGCTCACGCTGGACGACCCGTACGCGCCGAACTCGACCGCGCAGGCGACCGGCGCCTCCGATGCGTCCGACGGCGCCTCCGACAGCGGCGGCGACGGCTCGTCCTCCGACGTGCCGGCCGCGTGGTCCTCGGACTGGGCGACCACGGCGCTGCAGTCGCAGGCCGCCGCCGTGGACTGCACCCATCCTGAGGCGCAGCAGGAGATCGCGTCCTCGGCCCCGAACTCGCAGCCCGTCGTGGCCTGCAGCGACGACGGCTCGGCCAAGTACCTGCTGGGCCCGGAGGTCCTGCCGGGCACCGTGGTGACCAACGCCAGCGTGGGCAGCGACACGAACTCCTCGGGACAGTCGACCGGCGCCTACCTGGTGAACATGCAGTTCACCTCCGAGGGCAGCAAGACCTTCGGCACCATGACCGATGCGCTCTACAACAAGAAGGGCGCGACCGACTCCTTCGCGATCGTCCTGGACGGCCAGGTCGTCTCCGCCCCCTACGTGCAGACGCCCTCCTCCAACGGCGCCTCGATCAGCGGCAACTTCGACCAGGACACCGCGAAGCAGCTGGCCGACCAGCTGAAGTTCGGCGCCCTGCCGCTGCAGTTCGACATCCAGTCGGAGCAGCAGATCTCCGCGACGCTCGGCGGCGACCAGCTCGAGAAGGGCCTCATCGCAGGCATCATCGGACTGGTCCTCGTGGTCGCATACGCGGCCCTGCAGTACCGGGTGCTCTCGATCGTGACGACCTCGAGCCTCGTGGTCACCGGTGTGCTCACCTATCTGACGCTCACCGTGCTCTCGCACATCCCGGAGATCGGCTACCGCCTCTCGCTCGCGGGTGTGACGGGTCTGATCGTCGCGATCGCCTTCACGGCCGATTCGTTCATCGTCTACTTCGAGCGCGTGCGCGACGAGATACGCGACGGCCGCGGCATCGTAGCGGCCGTCGACCACGGCTGGAACCGCGCCAAGCGCACCATCCTCGCCTCGGACACGGTGAACCTCATCGCGTCGATCGTGCTGTACATCCTGTCCACGGGCAGCGTGCGCGGCTTCGCGTTCACGCTGGGCCTCACCACGATCATGGATCTCGTAGTGGTGTTCCTGTTCACCCACCCGCTGCTGCAGACCCTCGTGCGCAGCCGCTTCTTCGGCAAGGGGCACCCCATGAGCGGGCTCGATCCCGCCCAGCTCGGGCGCCAGGTCCCCGCCTACGCGGGCCGCGGGCGCGTCCGCTCGGCCGCCGAGCGAGGCCCGGTCGACGGCGCGGACGACGAGGCCCCTGTGCGCGAGACCCTCGCCCAGCGCAAGGCGCGCCTGGCACGCGAGGCCCGCGAGGGGACGGCAACGGGGGAGACGACCCGGAAGGGGGCGTCCGCGGACACCGGCCCGGATCCCGGCGGCGAGGGCAGCGGATCGCAGGGCGACGAGGACGGGAGTGACGCACGATGAGGCTCAGCACGGCGAATCTCGGCAACGACCTGCACACCGGTGCGGCCTCGGTCCCCATCGTGCGGCGCCGGCGCATCTGGTACCTCATCAGCGTCATCGTCGTCGTCATCCTGGGCAGCATCGCGCTGGTGCGCGGCGTGAACCTGGGCATCGAGTTCACCGGTGGATCCGAGTTCCAGGTCTCCGGCGTCAGCTCGTCCCAGGAGTCGCAGGCGCGCGACGTCGTGCGCGAGGTCGTGAGCGACAACGAGCCGAAGGTGACGATGATCGGCGGCAGCACGCTCCGCGTGCAGACCGCCCAGCTCGACACCCAGCAGACCCAGCAGGTCGCCCAGGACCTGGCGGACACCTACAGCGTGCCCGTCTCCGACGTCTCGACCTCCTACATCGGCCCGGTCTGGGGCGGCGACGTCACCACCAAGATGGCCCGCGGCGTGGCCGTGTTCATCGTCCTGGTCGCCGCCGTGATGGCGCTCTACTTCCGCAACGTGAAGACCTCGCTCGCCGCGATGATCACGCTCGTGCACGACATGCTCTTCACCGCCGCGGTGTACGGCGTCGTCGGCTTCGAGATCACCCCGGCCACCGTGATCGGCTTCCTCACGATCCTCGGGTACTCGCTGTACGACACCATCGTCGTGTTCGACAAGGTGCGCGAGAACACCGCGCACCTGACGGACCAGAACCGCAGGACCTACGCGGAGTCCGTCGAGCTCGCGGCGAACCAGACCCTCATGCGCTCGCTGAACACCTCGATCGTCGCTCTGCTGCCCGTGGGCTCGATCCTCGCGATCGGCGCCTTCGTGCTCGGCGCGGGCACCCTCAAGGACATCTCCCTGGCCCTGTTCATCGGCATCTTCGTGGGCACCTACTCCTCGGTGTTCCTCGCTCCCGGCCTCGTGGTGACCCTGCGCGGACGCGAGAAGGACATCGCCTCCCACAGCAGGAGGGTCCTCGAGGCCCGCAGCGCGGGCAGCGAGGGAACCGGCGCGGACGACGCCTCCGACGGTGACCTCGAGACCACCGGGGGCTCCACGACCACCACGACCAGGAGACGCCGATGACCCCCGCCCTCGCGAGCCCCGCAGGCTCGACGCCCATCGGCCCCGCGACCGCCGGTGCCGGCGTCGGCGGCCGGCCCGCCGGCCGGCTCGGCCCCGAGCAGGTGCGGGAGCTCATGGCCTCCCACATCGACACCTACCAGGACTTCCCCGAGCCCGGGGTGCTGTTCCGCGACATCACCCCGCTGCTGCGCGACCCCGAGTCCTTCCACGCCGTGATCGGGCACTGGAGCGCGATCCTGCCCGAGCAGGTGGACCTCGTGGTCGGCGTCGAGGCGCGCGGCTTCGTGCTGGGCGCGCCGCTGGCCTACGAGATGGGCGCCGGCTTCATCCCCGCGCGCAAGGCGGGCAAGCTGCCCGGCGCCCCGCGCTCGATCAGCTACGACCTGGAGTACGGCAGTGCCCAGATCGAGATCGCGGTGGACGCGCTCCCGCGCGGCGCGCGCGTGGTGGTGGTCGACGACCTGCTGGCCACCGGCGGCACCGCCGCGGCGACGATCGAGCTCGTGCGACGCTTCGACGTCGAGCTGCTGGGCGTCTCCTTCCTCCTCGAGCTCGAGGGGCTGGGCGGGCGCGATCGCCTTCCCGCGGACGTCCCCGTGGTCACCGTGGAGTCCGTCCCGAACTGAGGCGCCGGACCGCTCCGCCCCCGCCGCGGCACGGCGCTCGGACCCCTCCGGATCCGGAGGTGTGCGGCGGGCGGCGGCGGGGGGCGCCACCACACACAAAGGGGGGGGTGTGTCGGGGGTGGGGGGAGGCTGTTGGGGTTTTTTTAAAAAGGGGCC
>NZ_JBHTSV010000047.1:0-11329 GCF_042794925.1 Brachybacterium sp. NPDC056505 | reverse complement strand
GAGTCCGCCCCTAACTGCGGCGCCGGACCGCTCCGCCCCCGCGGCGGCCGGGCGCTGGCCCCCCTCCGGACCGGGTGGTGCCCGCCGTCCGCGGACGGCGCACACCACCACTCCCTACGGGGTCGTAGACTCGGGTGACTGCGCAGGAGGTTCGGATGAGTGAACACGGGACCACCCCCCGGTCGGAGTCGCGCCCGGCGCCCGTCCATCGGCGCTCGCGGTCTCCGTTCTCGTTCCTGGTCGGACGCACGTCGCCGACCAGTCCGAACCCCTCGTCGGCCTATTTCGAACCGCTCGTCCAGGCGGTGACCGCGGCCCATCCCAAGGAGGACCTGGGACTCCTGGAGCGCGCCTTCGCCGTCGCCGAGAGGGCCCACCAGGGACAGTTCCGCAAGAGCGGCGACCCGTACATCACCCACCCGGTGTCGGTCGCGATGATCCTCGCGGAGCTCGGCAGCCCGCAGGAGGTCCTCGCCGCGGCCCTGCTCCACGACACGGTCGAGGACACCGACTACTCGCTGGACCAGCTGCGGGGCGACTTCGGCGACGAGATCGCCCTGCTCGTCGACGGCGTCACCAAGCTCGACAAGGTCACCTACGGCGACGCGGCCCAGGCCGAGACCGTGCGCAAGATGATCGTGGCCATGAGTCGCGACATCCGTGTGCTGCTCATCAAGCTCGCCGATCGCCTGCACAACGCCCGCACCTGGCGGTACGTGCCCGCCGCGTCGGCGGAGCGCAAGGCGCGCGAGACCCTCGAGATCTACGCCCCGCTCGCGCACCGCCTCGGTCTGAACACCATGAAGTGGGAGCTCGAGGACCGCTCCTTCCAGGTGCTCTACCCGAAGGTGTACGCGGAGATCGTCTCCCTGGTCGCGCAGCACGCTCCGGCCCGCGAGCAGTACCTCGCGAGCGTGTCCGGGCAGATCCAGGACGACCTGCGCAAGGCGAAGATCAAGGCATCCGTCACCGGGCGCCCCAAGCACTACTACTCGATCTATCAGAAGATGATCGTGCGCGGCCGCGACTTCGCGGACATCTACGACCTGGTGGGCATCCGCGTGCTCGTGGACACCGTGCGCGACTGCTACGGGGTGCTGGGCATCCTGCACGCCCGATGGTCGCCCATCCCCGGGCGGTTCAAGGACTACATCGCCCTGCCCAAGTTCAACCTCTACCAGTCGCTGCACACGACGGTCATCGGCCCCACCGGCAAGCCCGTCGAGGTGCAGATCCGCACCCGCGAGATGCACCGCCGCGCCGAGTACGGCGTGGCCGCGCACTGGAAGTACAAGGCGATGGCGGGCCCCGATCCGGCCCCGACGGCGAAGTCGGGGGAGATGGCCTGGCTGCGCCAGCTCATGGACTGGCAGAAGGACACCTCCGACTCGGGCGACTTCCTGGACTCCCTGCGCTTCGAGATCAACAGCCAGGAGGTCTACGTCTTCACCCCGAAGGGCGACGTGATCGCTCTTCCCCAGGGGGCGACGCCCGTGGACTTCGCCTACACGGTGCACACCGAGGTCGGCCACCGCACCATCGGGGCGCGTGTGAACGGCAAGCTCGTGCCGCTGGACTCGGCGCTGAGCACGGGGGACGTGGTCGAGGTCTTCACCTCGAAGGCCGACGGGGCCGGACCCAGCCAGGACTGGCTGGGCTTCGTGAAGACCCCGCGCGCCCGCACGAAGATCCGCCAGTGGTTCTCGAAGGAGCGGCGCGAGGAAGCGCTCGAGAAGGGCAAGGACGAGCTGTCCAAGGCGCTGCGCCGCCAGGACCTGCCGATGCGCCGACTGCTCACCCACGAGACCCTGCAGTCGGTCGCGCTGGACCTCGACCAGAACTCCGTGGACGCCCTCTACACCGCGATCGGCGAGGGACACGTCGGCGCCCAGAACGTCGTCGAGAAGCTCCGGGCGACCTTCGGCGGGACCGCCGGGGCCGAGGAGGACGTGGTCGAGACGACCCTGCCCTCGAAGGTTCTCGCGCGCCCCTCCGAGGCGCAGCGCCACACCAGTGAGACCGATCAGGGCGTCATCGTCGACGGGCAGAAGGACCTGTGGGTCAAGCTCGCCAAGTGCTGCGCACCCGTGCCGGGCGATCCGATCATCGGCTTCGTGACCCGCGGCTCGGGCATCTCGGTGCACCATCGCGAGTGCTTCAACGCCACGCAGCTTCAGGAGGAGCAGCCCGATCGGATCGTGGACGTCCACTGGTCCGGCCGCATGGGCTCGGTCTACCTCGTGCACATCAAGGTCGAGGCGCTGGATCGGGACCGACTGCTCACGGACCTCGCCCTGGTGATCGCCGACCAGCAGGTGAGCCTGCAGTCCGCCTCGTGCCAGTCGCACCGGGACCGTCTGGCCACGGCGTACTTCTCCTTCGAGCTCGCCGACCCCTCGCACCTGCAGGCCGTCCTCGCGCAGGTCCGCAAGGTCGAGGGCGTCTACGACGCCTACCGGGTCACGGCCGACGGCAAGGTCGTCGAGGGCAGGGGAATGGTCGAGGCCTGAGCCTCGTATCCTCGGCGCGCCCAGAGCTCCACCTCCCGCACCCGCAGCACGGCGCGCTCGCGCGTGTCGGCGTCCTCCGCGCCCGCGGGAGCCGACTCGCAGCGCCGCACGATCTGCTCGAGAAGCCTGCGGGCGATCCTGCACCCGGAGCCCCCGCGCGCCGCCGCCAACCGCTCTCCGATCTGCTCTCCCGTGCACAGGCCGGTGCGCACGAGCACTTCCACGCCCGCGAGCGCGGCCTCGCCGTCGGAGCGCAGCAGGTCGGCGCCCGTCTTGGCGGGAGTCGTCACCGGCGTGCCCGCGATCTGCTCGATGTCCGAGAGCACGACGCCGGAATGGTGGACGCGCACCCCGGGGATCACGCTGCGGTGGGAGAGGGTCATCAGATCGACGGGATCGGGGAACGCCGCACCCGTGTGCACCCAGTGCGCCGACCAGAGGGCGATCACGTGATCGCTGCGCAGCCTCGCGCCGACGGCGCAGCCCACCAGCAGAGCCCGGTCCGAGGCGTGCTCGGCGAGGTAGAAAGGGACCAGCCGTCCCTCGCCGACGGGCACCAGGGCTCCCGTGCGCACGTCGTCGTAGTGGGAGAGCGTCGCCGGCCAGCGGGCGATCTCCTGCTCGAGGGGGACGGCGAGCTCGGCAGCCTGCTGCGACCATGCCGCACACGGAGCATCGGCCCACGGCAGGGACGGGGACTCCTCGGCGGAGATCGCAGGGGAGGGGCCGGCTGGGCCGGGCGAGGCGGACGAGGCGGACGAGGTGACGGCGGGGGAGGGCGACTGGGGCGGAGGCATGCGCCGAGCATCCCGGGTGGGAGTCCGCGCATCAAGGCGCCCGCCCGTCCTGTGGACGAGCGGGCGCTGTGGAGGAGCGGGAGCGGCGCGCGGAGGCGGAGCGGGATCAGCCCAGATCGCGGGCGGAGCGTTCGATGACCTCGAGCCACTCGCGCCGCGCGCGCAGTGCCTCCTCGGCCTTCGCGATCTTGGCGGGATCGCCGGTCGCACGTGCCTTCTCGAGATCGTCCTCGTAGCTGGAGATCGCCTCCTGGAGCTGAGAGGACGCCCCCTCGACACGAGCGCGGGTACGAGGATCGGTGCGACGCCACTCGGCGTCCTCCGCCTGCTTGAGCGAGCGCTCGAACGTGCGCAGGCGGTCCTCGATGCGCCGCATGTCGCCGCGGGGCACCTTGCCGGCCTCGTCCCAGCGGTCCTGGATCCGGTGCAGCGCCGCCCGGGCGCCGTCGAGGTCCTCGGCCGGGTCGACGGCCTCGGCCTCTGCGAGGAGGGCCTCCTTGACCTTGAGGTTCTCCTTCTGCTCCGCGTCGGAGGCGGCGAGGTCCTCGTTGCGCGCCGCGAAGAAGGTGTCCTGGGCCGCCTTGAAACGCGCCCACTGGGCGTCGTCCTTCTTGCGATTCCCGCGCGGGGCCGCGCGCCACTCGTCCATGAGGGAGCGGTAGGCGCGGACCGTCGGGCCCCAGTCCGTCGAGTCCTTCATCTCCTCGGCGCGGCGGATGATGTCCTCGCGGACCTTCTCCGCCTCCGCGTGCTGCTCGTCGAGGTGGGAGAAGAACTGGCGACGCTTGCGGTCGAAGGCGCTGCGTGCCGTCGAGAGCCTCTTCCACAGCGCATCCTCGGTGGAGCGCTCGAGGGAGGGCCCCTCCTTCTGCATCGACTTCCAGGTGCCGACCATGCCGCGCATGGTCTCGCCGGCGCTCTTCCAGCTCATCCGCTCCGGCTCGGTCTCCACGAGCTGCTCGATCGACTCCACGAACGCGGTGCGCTCGGCGGTCGCCGCGTCGCGGGCCTGCAGACGCTCCTCCTCGAGGGCGTGGATCTTCTCCTTGGCGTTCTCGCGCAGCTCCGACGCCCGCGCGCGCAGCGCCGGGATGTCGCCGATGACCTGCGGTTCCTTCATGTTCTTGCGAAGGTTCTCGAGGAGTCGGTTCAGATCGGCCTGGGTGAGCTGCGGTGCCGCCAGCCGCTGCTGGGTGACGTCGAGGAAGGCCACGAGATCGAGATAGGCGCGTGCGAACGGCGCCAGCGCCTCCTCGCGGTCCGCGGAGACCGCGGTCCCCAGCGAGCGCTTCTGCGTGCCGTCCTGCACGCTGACCGTGCCGTCCTCCTCGAGCGTGCCGAAGGCCAGGGCCTCCTGGATCGCCGTGTCGTCGTACTCCTGCACGGGAGGCGCGACGGGGATCAGCGGGGCCGACGGCCGCCGACCCGCGAGTGCGGCCGGGCTCGGGGTGCCGGGACGAGGGGTCGGACGCGGCGTCGGACGCGGAGCCGGGGCGGCGGGACCCGCGGACTCGGGCGCAGCGGCCTCGGACGTCCCGCTCTCGCTCTGGCTCTCGGACGCGGCCTCGGGCGTCGTCGTCTCGTCGTCGGCGTCCGACGTCGCGGTCTCGGGCGCGGTGTCGGGCGTCGCCCCCTCGGTCGCGGCATCCGGCGACGCCGCCTGGGTCGTCGCGCCGTCGGACGTCGTGCCCTCGGTCGTCGAGGCGTCGGGGGTCGCGCCGTCGGGCGCGGTGGCATCGGGAGTCTCGGACTCGCTCACGGGGGAGCTCCTTCTCTCGTTCCGCTGGATCGCGGGTCACTGCCGTCGCCGGGACGGCGTCATGGTCGTGGCGCGGAACACCACGCCAGGGAACTCTACCGCCGATCGTGCACGCATCCGCGCGCGTCCCAGGGGCTCGCATCCCTCGGGTCCAGTCAGGTCGCCTCGGGCCCCCGCAGCGGATCCCGCCCGTCCGCCCGCCACGCGGGCGCGGTCCCGGGCGAGGGGCTCATGGGTCGATAATGGGTCCTCGGCGCGCGGGCACCCACCGCCCACGCGCCCCGCTCGGGCCGCGCCAGCACGGGCGGTCCGCCGCACGTACAGCACGCAAGGAGCACACCCGTGGCGAAGATCAGCGCCCTGTCCGGATTCCCCGAGCACCTGCCCGAGCAGCGTCTCGTCGAGCAGCACGTCATCGACGTGTTCCGCCAGGTCGCCGAGCTCCACGGTTTCTCCGGCATCGAGACCCGCGCGGTCGAGCCGATGAGCCAGCTGCTGCGCAAGGGCGAGATCGACAAGGAGGTCTACGTCCTGCGGCGCCTGCACGCCGAGGAGGACGACGGATCCGACGCCGATCCCGATCGTCAGCTGGGCCTGCACTTCGATCTCACCGTGCCGCTCGCGCGCTACGTGCTCGAGAACGCCGGCAGGCTCGCCTTTCCGTTCCGCCGTTTCCAGATCCAGAAGGTCTGGCGCGGGGAGCGTCCGCAGGAGGGCCGCTATCGCGAGTTCTACCAGGCCGATCTCGACATCATCGGCCAGGACTCCCTGCCTTCCCACCAGGAGGCCGAGGTCGTCGTGGTGATGGCGGAGATCCTCTCGCGCCTCCCGCTGCCCCCCTTCACGATCCGTGCGAACAACCGGAAGCTCTCCGAGGGCTTCTTCCGCTCGATCGGCCTCGAGGACTTCGAGGGCGTGCTGCGCACGATCGACAAGCTCCCCAAGATCGGTGACGAGGCCACCGCGCGCCTGCTCGTCGAGGACGCCGGCGCGAGCGAGGAGCAGGCGCGCACCTGCCTGGCCTTCGCCTCGATCCGCACCCGCGACGACTCGTTCGCCCAGCAGGTGCGCGATCTGGGCGGCGAGGGCGAGCTGCTCGAGGAGGGCATCGCCGAGCTCGCCGCCGTCCTCGAGCAGGTCGAGGCGGCCGTGCCCGGAGTGATGATGGCCGATCTCTCGATCGCCCGCGGGCTCGACTACTACACGGCAGGGGTCTTCGAGACCTTCCTCGAGGGCAGCGAGGCGCTGGGCTCGATCTGCTCGGGCGGTCGCTACGACCGGCTCGCCGCGGACAACCGCCACACCTACCCCGGTGTGGGCCTCTCGATCGGGCTCTCGCGCCTGGTCTCGCGGATGCTCTCGGCCGACCTCGCGCGCCCCAGCCGCGCGGTCCCCACGTGCGTGCTGGTCGTCGTGGAGGGCGAGGAGACCCGGCGGCGCAGCGAGGCCGTCGCCCGCGACCTGCGCTCCCGGGGCATCCCCACCGAGGTGTCGCCGACCTCGGCGAAGCTCGGCAAGCAGATCCGGCACGCCGACCGCCGCGGCATCCCCTTCGTGTGGTTCCCGCACCAGGACGAGGCGGACGCGGTGCGCGACATCCGTTCGGGCGAACAGGTCGAGGCCCGTGCCGACTCCTGGCAGCCCCCGCACGAGGACCTCCACGTGCAGGTCCTCGCGGGCCCCGGCGGCGAGGGCTGACCCGCTCGCGCCGCACCGCCGGACGCCCCGGTGCCGGGAGACATGGGTCACCGGGCGTCCGCACGGGAATGTGCGAACGGCCCAGGGCGTTGTGGGGGGCATGGCTACAGTCACGCTGACGTCCGAGAACCACGACGAGACCGTCAAGGACGGCGTCGTCCTCATCGACTTCTGGGCAGGATGGTGCGTCCCCTGCCAGCGCTTCGCGCCGATCTTCGAGCAGTCCTCGGAGGATCACAGCGATGTCACCTTCGCGAAGCTCGACACCGAGGACCAGCAGGAGCTGGCCATGCGCTACGGCGTGACCTCGATCCCGACCCTCGTCGCCTACCGCGACGGCGTGCCCGTCTTCCAGCAGGCCGGCGCCCTCCCGCAGGCGGCGCTCGAGGACCTCATCTCCCAGGTCCAGGGCCTGGACATGGACGAGGTCCGCAAGGCCTACGCCGAGGCGCAGGCCCAGCAGTCCTGACCCTCCCGCCGGCAGGCGGCCGGCGGTCCCACCACGCGGAACGGCCCCGCACCCATCGGGTGCGGGGCCGTTCTCCGTCCGTTCGGGGGCGCGACGAGTCGCCCGGGCCGGCGTGCGCGTCGCGCGCTCAGCGGCCGCCGTGTCCTCGGCTGTCGCGGCGGGGACCGCCCTCATGGCGCGGTCCGCCGAAGCGCCGGCCGCCCTCGTGGCGTCCGCCCTCGCGGGAGTCGGGACGACGCGAGCCGTGCTCGCGGCGACCGCCGGTGCGCGGGCCGCGGTCCTCGCTGATGCGCAGGGTGCGCCCGGCGATCTTCGCGTGGCCGATGCGGTCGATCTGGTCGTCCTTGAGGGACCCGCGGATCTGGACCAGGGAGAACGAGCCGAAGATGTCGATCTTGCCGATCGACTTCCCGTTCAGGCCGCCCTCGCCCGTGATCGCGCCGACGATCGCCGCGGGCTTCGCCCCGTGGGAGTGGCCGACGGACACGCGGTAGCTCGTGAAGCCCTTCTCGGGCTGGCCGGGTGCGGGACGGCCCTTGCCGTCCGACTCCCGATCACGGTCGGAGCCCTTGAGGTGGGCGCCGGTGAACTCCTCGTCGCCCTCGGCCTCGGCACCCGGCCCGTCGTCGCCGACGGCCGTCGCGGCGAGCACCGCGGCGAGCATCCGCGGGTCCATGCCGCTGCTCTCGAGGAAGGCGTCGACCTTCTCGAGGTAGAGATCGAGGCGCCCGCGCTCGGCGCGCTCGGGCACGGAGGCCAGCAGCTTCTCGGTGCGGTGGGCGGAGACGTCCCGCGGGGAGGGGATCGAGATCTCCTGCAGGGTCTGGCGCGTGGTCTTCTCGATCGCGCGCAGCTTGCGGCGCTCGTGCGGGGCGACGAAGGTGAGCGCCTCGCCGGTGCGGCCCGCGCGGCCGGTGCGGCCGATGCGGTGGACGTAGGCCTCGGGCTCGCCGGGGACGTCGAAGTTCACGACCAGGCCGATCTTGTCGACGTCGAGGCCGCGAGCGGCGACGTCGGTCGCGACGAGGACCTGCAGCGAGCCCTCGCGCAGGCGCTCGACGATCTTCTCGCGCTCCTTCTGCGGCACGTCGCCGCTGATGGTCGCGGCGACGACGCCCCGCGAGACGAGCGCGGTGCCGACCTCCTCGGCGGCCGAGCGCGTGCGCACGAAGACGATCGCCGCCTCGGCGTCGGAGGTCGCGAGCACGCGCGCGAGCGCGCCGGTCTTGTGGCGGAAGGGCACGACCGCGAAGCGCTGGGAGACGTTGGTCGTGGTGCTCGCCTGACGCGACACCGAGACCCGCACCGGCTCGCTCATGTGCTCCTCGGCGACCCGCTGGATCGCGGGCGGCATGGTCGCGGAGAAGAGCGCGACCTGCTTGGACTGCGGGGCGTGGGAGAGAATCTCGTCGACGTCCTCGGCGAAGCCCATGCGCAGCATCTCGTCGGCCTCGTCGAGCACCAGGTACCTCAGGGTCTCCAGGTGCAGGTTGCCGCGCTTGAGATGGTCGATGACGCGTCCCGGGGTCCCCACGACGACCTGTGTGCCGCGCGAGAGCGCGCGCTCCTGGGGGCCGTAGGGCGAGCCGCCGTACACGGAGGTCACCGAGAGGCCGTCGACGTCCTGGGCGAAGGTGCTGATCGCCTCGGCGACCTGCATGGCGAGCTCGCGGGTGGGGGCGAGCACGAGCGCCTGGGCCGCGCGCTCCGAGGGATCGACCGCGGTGAGCATCGGCAGGCCGAAGGCGGCCGTCTTGCCCGTGCCGGTCTGGGCCACGCCGATGACGTCGCGTCCCGCCAGCAGCTGCGGGATCGCCTCGCTCTGGATGGGGGAGGGGCGCGTGAAGCCGAGCCGGTCCACCGCGCTCTGCAGCACGCCCGGCAGGTCCAGGTCCGCGAAGGTCGGCTCCTCGGGGGCGGCAGGGGCAGCAGGGCCCGACGGCGCCTCGGTCGCGGACTCCGCGACCGGGCCGTTCGGCTCGTCGGTCGAGGGGGTCTCGGGTGTGGGATCTGTGGCGGAGGGGCGTGCGTCGTTCATGGTGTCCTTCGACTGCGGGGCGGGGTGGACCCGCCAGCGGTGCAGGTCGGGACAGATATCCAGGATACGGAGCGGGCATGCCCGGGCACAGGGGCGCAGGGGGCGAGATCGCTCACCCCGCGATAGCATCGGGGCGACCGCATCCCTGAGACGAAGGACTTCTTCCGTGCTGCGCACCCATCATGCCGGTGAGCTCCGAAGCGAGCACATCGGCCAGACCGTCACCCTCACCGGCTGGATCGCCCGCCGCCGCGACCATGGAGGCGTGACGTTCCTGGATCTCCGCGACGCCAGCGGCGTCGCCCAGGTCGTCGTCCGCGAGGACGAGGCCATGCACCTGCGCAACGAGTACGTGCTGAAGGTCACCGGCACCGTGGACCGTCGTCCCGAGGGCAACGAGAACCCCGCCCTGCCGACGGGCGAGATCGAGGTCACCGCGAGCGACGTCGAAGTGCTGAACCCCTCGGCTCCGCTCCCGTTCCAGCTCGACGACCACGCCGAGGTGGGGGAGGAGGCGCGCCTGCGCTACCGCTACCTCGACCTGCGCCGCTCGGGTCCGGCGCGCGCGCTGCGCCTGCGCTCCGACATCAATCGGGCCGCTCGCGAGACCCTCCTGGACGACGGCTTCGTCGAGATCGAGACGCCCACGCTCACGCGTTCGACCCCGGAGGGCGCGCGCGACTTCCTGGTGCCCGCGCGACTCGCCCCGGGCTCCTGGTACGCGCTGCCGCAGTCCCCGCAGCTGTTCAAGCAGCTGCTCATGGTCTCGGGGATGGAGAAGTACTTCCAGATTGCCCGCTGCTACCGCGACGAGGACTTCCGCGCCGACCGCCAGCCGGAGTTCACCCAGCTCGACATCGAGCTGAGCTTCGCGGAGCAGGAGGACGTGATCGTCCTCGCCGAGGAGCTGCTCGCGAACGTCTGGAAGGTGGCCGGGCACGACATCACCACGCCGATCCCGCGGATCACCTACGAGGAGTCGATGCGCCGCTACGGGTCGGACAAGCCCGACCTGCGCTTCGACCTCGAGATCACGGAGATGACCGAGTACTTCGCGGACACCCCTTTCCGCGTGTTCCAGTCGCCGTACGTCGGCGCGGTCGTCATGGCCGGCGGCGCCTCCCAGCCCCGCCGCCAGCTCGACGCCTGGCAGGAGTGGGCCAAGCAGCGCGGCGCCAAGGGCCTCGCGTACGTGCTCGTCCAGGAGGACGGCACGCTGACCGGCCCGGTCTCCAAGAACATCTCGGACCAGGAGAAGGCTGGCCTCGCGGCGCAGGTCGGTGCGAAGCCGGGCGACTGCGTGTTCTTCGCGGCGGGCGAGCCGAAGTCCTCGCGCGCCCTGCTGGGCGCCGCGCGCAGCGAGATCGCCGAGCGCCTGGGGCTCATCGACCACGATGCCTTCGCGTTCGTCTGGGTCGTGGACGCGCCCATGTTCGAGCCCACGAGCGAGGCGGTCGCCGCGGGCGACGTCGCCGTCGGCTCGGGCGCCTGGACGGCCGTGCACCACGCCTTCACCTCGCCCAAGCCCGAGTTCATGGACACGTTCGACACGGATCCGGGCAGCGCGCTGGCCTACGCCTACGACATCGTCTGCAACGGCAACGAGATCGGCGGCGGCTCCATCCGCATCCATCAGCAGGACGTGCAGGAGCGCGTCTTCCGCGTGATGGGGATCGACGAGGAGCAGGCGCGCGAGAAGTTCGGCTTCCTGCTCGACGCCTTCGCCTTCGGCGCCCCGCCCCACGGCGGCATCGCCTTCGGCTGGGACCGCATCGCGGCGCTGCTCGCCGGCACCGACTCGATCCGCGACGTCATCGCCTTCCCGAAGTCCGGCGGCGGCTACGACCCGCTGACCCAGGCGCCCGCTCCGATCACCGCGCAGCAGCGCAAGGAGGCGGGGGTCGACGCGAAGCCCCGCAGCGACGGGGCGAAGGACGGCGCCGAGACGAAGGACGGCGCCGCCCAGGACGCCGACGGGAGCGCCCCCTCCGGGCAGGCCTGATCCCGGAGCGGCCCGCTCCGCCCGCGGAACGCACAGGGCGCCGGCACCCCTCGGGG
>NZ_JBHTSV010000046.1:0-25261 GCF_042794925.1 Brachybacterium sp. NPDC056505 | reverse complement strand
GCGGGGGGGGGCCCCTGGGCGGGGGGCGGGGGCGCGGGCGGGGGCGCCCCCGCCCCGCGCCCCCCCCCCCCCGCCCCACTGTTGTTGGGGGCCCCCCCCCCCGGGGGGGCCGCCCCGATCCATGTGCGGGGGAGGCTCGCTGAGCGCTCCGGGGCTCAGCGCTCGAGGGCCTCGAACTTGTAGCCCAGGCCCCGCACCGTCACCAGGTGCACGGGGTTCTTCGGGTCGGGCTCGATCTTCGCGCGCAGGCGCTTGACGTGGACGTCGAGGGTCTTCGTGTCGCCCACGTAGTTCGCGCCCCACACCCGGTCGATGAGCTGTCCGCGGGTGAGCACGCGGTCCACGTTGCGCAGCAGCAGCTCGAGCAGCTCGAACTCCTTGAGGGGCAGCGAGACGTCCTCGCCGCGCACCGTCACCACATGGCGCTCGACATCCATCTCGATGCCGCCCGCGCGCAGGGTCACGTCTTCCTCGTCCTCGCCGGTGTCCTGGCCGCGGCGCAGCACGGCCTTGATGCGGGCCAGAAGCTCGCGCGAGGAGTAGGGCTTGGTGACGTAGTCGTCGGCCCCGAGCTCGAGCCCGAGGACCTTGTCGAACTCGTCGTCCTTGGCCGTGAGCATGATGACCGGGACGCTCGAGGTGCGGCGGATCTCGCGGCACACCTCGGTGCCGCCGATGCCGGGGAGCATGAGGTCCAGCAGGACGAGGTCCGCGCCGTGGGTCGAGAAGATCCGCAGCGCCTCGTTGCCGGTGCCGGCGACGGCGACCTCGTACCCCTCCTTGCGCAGGGAGTAGGCGAGGGGGTCGGAGAACGACTCCTCGTCCTCGACGATCAGGATCCGCGTCATCGGCGTCCTCTCTCTCGTGCGGCGGCGCCGCGCTGGATGGATGATACAGAGGCTGACGCGTCGGCGGGGCCGACGACGTCCGGAGCGGCGTGGAGGATCAGGACTCCTCCGCCGCAGGTCTGCCGCCCTGGCCCACCGTGACCGCGTCGGTGCGCCCCATCTCGGGGATGCGCAGCACGAACGTGGACCCCTGGCCCTCCATCGACCAGGCGGTGACCTCGCCCCCGTGGTCGGTGGCGATGTGCTTGACGATCGCGAGGCCCAGGCCCGTGCCGCCCGTGGAGCGGGAGCGGGCGCGGTCCACGCGGAAGAAGCGCTCGAAGACCCTCTCGAGGTCCTCCTTGGAGATGCCGATGCCCTGGTCCTTCACGGCGATCTCGACCATGCCGCTGTCGCGGCGCACCGAGACGCCCACGCGGGTCCCCTCGGGCGAGTAGGCGATCGCGTTGGAGATCAGGTTCGACAGCGCCGTGGTGAGCATCGTCGTGGAGCCGTAGACCTGCAGGCCGGAGGACGCGCCGCCGCTGAGCTCGATGTCCGAGCCGAGGGCGAGGTTGCGGTTGGCGCTGAGCGCCTCCTCGACCACGTCGTCCACGTCCACGGCGCTCGCGTCGGGCAGCGCCGAGGCGCCCTGGACGCGCGAGAGCTCGATGATCTCCTGCACGAGGTGGGAGAGGCGCTGGGACTCGGTCTGCATGCGCTGGGCGAAGCGGCGCACGGCCTCGGGGTCGTCGGCGGCGTCCTCCATCGTCTCCGCCAGCAGCGTGATCGCGCCGACGGGCGTCTTCAGCTCGTGGGAGACGTTGGCGACGAAGTCGCGGCGGGTCTCCTCGACGCGCACCGCGCGGGTGCGGTCCTCGGCGAGCAGCAGCACGCCGTGGGAGCCGAGGGTCCCCAGCCGCACGTCGATCACGGACTCGGAGTCCTCCGGGCCCTGCCGACGGATCGTGAGGCGCTCGTCGCGGTAGCCGCCGTTGCGGGCCACGTCCGCCGCGAGCTCGACGAGCTCCTGGTTCGCCAGGCGCGGGTAGTCGCCGCTGCTCGCGCGCACGATCCCGTACGAGTAGGCCAGCGGCGAGACCCGCAGCACGTCGCCGCCCGCATCGAGCACCACGTATGCCGTGGAGAGGATCGCGAGGACCTCGGAGGCGGACTGGGGGACGACCGCCGTCCCCGTGGGCGAGGGGGTCTGCGAGGGCCGGTCCTGGCGCACGAGCGACAGCGTCGCCGCACAGCCGATCACGAGGCCGATGGCCCCGGCGAGGACGAGGAGGACGGACGCAGGCACGCCCCCATCGTAGAGGCAGGTGAACGGCGCCGAATCACCGCGGCAGGAGTCGGGGCGGGCGGGTCGGCAGGAGTTCACGAAGCCGTGCCCTCGCGTTCACATAGGGTTGCGACCATCGGACGTCAGCACGCACGCGTCCCGGTGGCACGACCGCCGGGGCGGCCGCGACGGCCGGACGGCCACGACGGGGATACGGCCACCACGGCCATGAGGAGAAGAGGGGCACATGCGCGAGGCCTACAGGAGCGACCTGCGACACCTGGTCGAGGATCTGGTCGAGATGCTCGACCTGGTCCGGTCGGGGCTTGCGGACGCCTCGACGGCGCTGCTCGAGGGGGATCTCGCCCTGGCGGAGAGGGTGATTGCCGCCGATTCGCACATCGACGACGATCAGATGCAGATCGACGAGAAGATGATCGAGCTGCTCGCACGGCAGGGACCCGTCGCGAGCGACCTGCGGCTGCTGGTCGCCGGACTCCGGATGAGCTCGACCATCGAGCGGATGGGCGACCTCTCCGCGCACATCGCGATCGTCGCCCGCCGCAGCCACCCGCAGCTGGGCGTGCCCGAGCGCCATCGCGAGGAGTTCCAGCGCCTGGGCGAGCTCGCCCTCGGTGCCGTGACCTCGAGCGCGAAGGTCATCAGCGACAACGATCTGGCGCTGGCCGCGCAGGTCGAGAAGGACGACGACGAGCTCGACTCCCTGCAGTCCGAGATCTACCGCTCGATCGCCCGCAACGACGACTACTCGAGCGCCGAGGTCATGAATCTGACCCTGCTCGCCCGCTACTACGAGCGGATCGGGGACCACGCCGTCTCGCTCGTGCGCCGTGTGGGCTTCCTGGTCACCGGCGACACCCTCGACTCGCGGGGCGCGCTGGGGGATCCCGACGAGGAGTGAGAGCGCGCGCCGACGAGGCGCACAGCATGCAGAACGGGGCCCCGACCGATCCGGTCGGGCCCCGTTCTGCATGTCGCGGGGGCTCGGGTCGCGGGGGCTCGGGTCGCGGCGGCACGGGCCGCGGCGCCCGGCGCCGCGGGGGAGATCAGCCGCGCACCCGCTCAGCCGCGGTTCGCGCGCGGGCGGCGCTCGGTGATCTTGCGCGCCCCCACCTCGGTGCCGTTGCGGGCGGCCTGACGGATCGCCTGCAGGACGACCCCCGTCAGCAGGGTCCACACGATGATCTGCCAGGCGGGACGCTCGTTCTCGGGGTCCGTGATCGCCTTGACCTCCTGCTTGGAGGCGCCGGACTTCTTGGCCTCCTTGCGGGCGGCCTTCGTCTCCTTGGCGGAGCGCTTGATGTTCTTGTTCGTGGGGGCGTCGTCGTCGACGACGGCGTTCCACACCGCGGCGATCACCTTCTGGCCGACGATGCCGGCGGCGATCGAGGCACCGGTCATCGCGATCTTCACCAATGGGTTGGGCACGTGAGCCTCCTGCTCGGTGTGGGGTCGATGTCGGGGACGGTCCGATGGTACCTGCGCGACCTCGGTGCTCGCCCCGGCACCCGGCTCGCTCCTAGTACTCGCCCTCGTGGTCGGCGAAGTACTCGTCCATGGTGTCGTCCTTCAGGGCGGTGCGCAGGGCCTTGGTGTCCTCGTCCTCGGTGGCCACGACGCTCGCGCCGCCCGAGGTGGTGTACGGATCGCCGTGCGGGACGCCCAGGTAGCGGATGTCGTCGCCGCGGATGCCGCGCATGGAGAGCCCCAGGCTCACCAGGGCGCTGCCGGTGAGGTCGTCGTCCGTGGTGAGGTACGGGGAGATCACGTCGACGGTCTCGGAGATCTTCGAGGGGCTCGACAGCGTGTCCCGGCTCAGCAGCTCGGAGACGATGCCCTGCAGCAGCGCCTGCTGGTTGCGGTTGCGCTGGAAGTCGCCGTCGGAGAACGCCTTGCGCTGTCGCACGAAGGTCAGGGCGGTCTCGCCGTCCATGTGCATCGAGCCCTGGGTGAAGGTGGTGCCGTCGGCCGTGAAGTCCTGGCTGACCTGCACGTCGACGCCGCCGAGCGCGTCGACCAGCCCCTGGATGCCCTCGAAGTCGATGAGGGCCGCATGGTCGATGCGGGTGCCCGTGAAGTCCTCGACGGTGCTCACCGCGAGCGGCACCCCGCCGAAGGCGAGCGCCGCGTTGATGCGGTCCTTGCCGTGGCCGGGGATGTCCACGTACAGGTCGCGCGGGAAGGACATCACGTAGGCGCCGCTGTGGTCCTCGGGGATGTGCACGAGCATCATCACGTCCGAGCGCTGCCCCGAGACGTGCTCGGCGGCGGCGTCCTCCGCATTGCGCTTGTCGGAGCCCAGCAGCAGGATGTTCTCCCCGCCGGCGTCCTCGGGCCGGTCGCCGTCGGAGGCGCCGCGGTCGATGCTCACCGTGGTGCGCTTCTCGTAGGAGCCGTTGAGCGAGGCAAGGTAGCGGCCCGCGATGACGCCGACCACGGCGATCAGCACCACCAGGATCAGCAGGATGATCAGCAGCGCGCGTCGCCTGCGGCGGCGGGGCGGGCGCGCGTCTCCGTCCTGCTCCCAGTCGCCGGGCAGGTCGATGTCGGGCTCGCTCATGGTGAGGTCTTCCGGGGTCGGGCCGACGGGCGGCGGGGGATCGGGATCGGGCCCGCGCTGCGTGCGCGGGACGAGGGTGCGAGGAGGGGCCGACGGGGTCGGTCCTGCGTCCCCGGGGCGGGCTCAGGCGCCCGACGCGGGCGCTTCCGGGTCAGGTAGCCCGGCTCCGGGCGCGATCCGCGGACCTCGTACGCGAGATCCCAGACCAGGCGGCCCGCGTCGAGCGCCTTGCGCTCGAAGCTCGTGAGCACGCGGCCCCCGAACCGCGGCGCCCAGCCCCGCTCCGGAGTCTCCTCGGGCACGGTGTCGCTGGGCTCGCCGGCGGGCCGCGGACCCCCCGGGTGCAGGGATCCCAGGCGCGGGTCCGCGTCGAGGACCGTGCGCATGTGCACGGCGTACTCGGCCCAGTCCGTCGCCAGGCGCAGCACGCCGCCTTCGGCCATCAGGGGCAGCACGGCGTCCAGCAGGGGCGGGTTGACCAGGCGCCGCTTGTGGTGGCGGGACTTGTGCCAGGGATCGGGGAAGAAGATCCAGAGCTCCCGGATCGACCCGGCGGGCAGCAGCGTGGGCAGGGAGTGCAGCGCGTCCAGCGGGACGAGGCGCACGTTGCCCGGCGAGCCCGCGCGCTCGATGCGATCCAGGGACTGCGCGATGCCGGGCAGGTAGACCTCGAACGCCAGGTGGTCGCGCTCCGGATGCGCGGCGGCCGCCGCGGCGATGTTCTCGCCCTGGCCGCTGCCGATCTCGACGACGAGCGGGACGGTCCCGGCCAGGTCGCGGCCGAAGACCTCGCGGGGGTCGAGGCGCGCACCGGGAGCGGGGATCGTGTCGCGCTCGCCGCGGGGCACGTCCAGGACGAAGTCGTCGGCGAGGCGGTCCCAGGCCTCCTGTCGGCTGCGGGAGAGCCGCGTCCCGCGGCGCACGAAGGAGACGACGTCGCGGCGCGGACGGTCGGACGAGGCGGTCTCGGGCACCATCGCGCTCAGCGGACGCGCTTGAGGTCGTCGCCGTCGACCTCCACGGTGACCTCCGGCAGCGGATCGGCGGCGGGTCCGCGCAGCACGTCGCCGGAGGAGGCGTCGAAGCGCGACCCGTGGCAGGGGCAGTCGAGCTCGGCGCCGTCGTGGCCGACGGCCAGTGCGCAGCCCTGGTGGGTGCAGTAGCCGGACAGGGCCGTGACGTCGCTGCCCGAGCCGCGCACGATCGCGACGTAGGGCTCCTGGCCCCCGAAGTTCACGAGCGTGGTCGCGTTCTCGGGGATCTCGGAGAGCGCGACCGCATCGTCGGAGGCCTGCACCGGGTCCGCATTGCCGAAGCCCTCGTCATCCGGTCCGCACGCGGCGAGGCCGGCAGTGGCGGAGGAGCCGAGGGCGAGCGCGCCCAGGGCGCGGCGACGGGAGAGGCAGGGGCGGCGATCCATGTCCGCCAGGATACTCAGCGGGCCGGTGCGGGGCGGGGATCAGACCTCGTCGGCCGCGAGCTGTCGCGGATCCCACGTCAGCAGGCCGCGGGCGCGCCAGCCGCGCGCGGTGACGGCGTCGAGCGCCTCACGGCGGGCGGTGGGGGAGAGGCGATCGAGGTAGAGCGTGCCGTCGAGGTGATCGGTCTCGTGCTGGAGGCAGCGCGCGAGGACGCCGCCCTCGTCGCTCACCTCGACCGGCTCCCCCTCCAGGTCGATGCCGGTGACGCGGGCGCCCGTGAAGCGGGCCGTCGGCCAGCCCAGTCCGGGGACGGACAGGCAGCCCTCGATCGACTCCTCGTCCAGCACCAGCTTCCCGAAGCGCTCGAGACGCGGGTTGACGACCACGCCGCGGCGCTCGACGCCCGCGGCGTCCTCGCACGCGTAGACGAAGATCCGCCAGCGCGCCCCGACCTGGGTCGCGGCGAGGCCCGCGCCGTCGGCCGCGTCGTTGGTCTCGAACATGTCGGCGACCAGGGTGCGGATGTCCTCGGTGACCTCGCGGACCCGTCGGGTGGGTCGTTCGAGGGCGCGGTGGCCGAGGATCGTGATGGGGCGGACGGTCACGGACGGTCTCCTGAAGGGTCTGCGGGGGAATCGGCGGGGGACGGGGGCTGGGATGCGTCCGCGGGCGCGGGCGCGGTCTCGGTGGCGGACCCTGAGGCGGCCCCTGAGGCGGAGGGCGCGCTCGGGCGCGTCGGGGTGTGCTCGGCGGGCGTCGGGGCGAGCGCCGCCGGGCGCGCGATCACGGGCACGGGCTGCTCGGGCCCCGTGTGCACGGCGCTGCGGCGGGGAGGGTTGATCGCGAAGGGGCTGCGGGCGTCCACGATCGCGACGCTGCGGGGCGCGCGCAGCGGCTCCCCGCTGTTCGCGGACTCGCTGACCCGCCGGCCCACCTCCTCGTTGTGGTCCGCGACCCCGGCGAGGAACTCGAGGGAGTGGGAGGCGTGGGTCTCCAGGGCCAGGTGGTGCCAGGCCGGCAGCCCCGAGGCGATCTGGCGGGCGCGCAGCAGCTCGGCGTCCAGGGCGGCGCCGGCGACGATCACGATGTTCGCCAGCCACAGCAGCAGCAGGATCCCGATCGCGCCGTTCAGCGCGGGCAGCAGGTCGGAGATCCGGGTGAGCTCCCCGGTGAGCCGCCCCAGCAGCTGGGCGGCGCCGAACAGGAGCAGCACCGAGAGGGTCGAGCCGACCGTCATCACCCGGTACCGCGGGAGCTTCACGTTGGGGAACAGGTAGTAGGCCAGCGAGACCGCGACGATGAGGATCGCCAGCAGGATCGGCCACTTCACGACGTTCCAGACGTCGAAGGCGATGCGCGGGATGCCCACGAGCTCGCCGACGCGCTGGGTGGCCTCGCCGCCCACGGTGACCACGCCCGCGATCATCAGCACCATCACCACGGCCAGCACGGTCTCCCCGAACACGATCGTGCGGAACCACAGGAACGGCCGCCCCTCGCGGGTGTCGTAGACGTGGTGCAGGGCGCGATGGAAGGCGGCCATCCCGTTGGAGGCAGAGAGCAGCGCGCCCAGCGTGCCCAGGATCAGTCCCAGCACGCCGCCGCGCGTCGTGGACAGCGCCAGCAGAGCGCGCTCGTAGGGGTTCGGATCGACGCTCGGGAACACCTCGGTGACCAGGTCGCCGAGGGTGTCGACCGTGCGCTCCTGGATGCCCAGCATGGAGACCATGGAGATCATGGCGATCGCCGCCGGCAGCACCGAGAGCAGCATGTAGAAGGTCATGGTCCCGGCGACGTCCCACACCTGGATGTCGATCAGGCGGATCCGCACGCGGTCCAGCACGTGCCAGATGCTCAGCCGCGGCCGGTCGATCGTGACCTCCCGACGCGCCCTGCCCCTCACCGGCGCGGGCCGACGGGGTGCGCGCCCCGGGCCCGCGCGGGAGAGCTCATGCCCGCGCCTCCTGCTCCTCGTGCCGGCCGTCCGGATCCTCGGTGACCACGGGGAACTCCCACGGGGAGTCCGGGTCCGCCGGGACCGAGGAGGTGAGGATCGAGCCGTCGGCCCGCCGGTCACCGAGGCCCACGGGCTCGCTGAGATCGGTGTCGTCGAGCCGCGGGCCCTGGTCCTCGAGGTCGACTCCCGCGCCCTCGGCCGTGATCCGCACGCTCTGCCCGCGCACGGAGACCTCGATCTCGGGGCCGTCCTCGAGGGTGAACTCGATCCGCTTCTGGGTCACCCGCGTGCTGACGCGCGATCCGCGCACGGTGAGCGGGAAGACGAGCTCGGGCCAGGAGACGGGCAGACGCGGGTCGAAGCTGATGGCGCCGTCGTCCTGGCGCATGCCCCCGAAGCCGTGCACGAGCGCGTTCCAGACGCCGCCCGCGGAGGCGATGTGGACGCCGTCGGCCGTGTTCCCGTGCAGGTTCGCGAGATCTGCGAACAGTCCTGCGTGGAAGTAGTCGAGGGCCGCGCGGTGGTGGCCCACCTCCGAGGCGACGATCGACTGCACGACCGAGGACAGGCTCGAGTCGCCGGTGGTGATCGGGTCGTAGTACTCGAAGTCGGCGCGCTTCTCCTCGAGCGTGAACTCGCTGCCGCGCAGGAACAGCGCGAGCACCACGTCGGCCTGCTTGAGCACCTGGAAGCGGTAGATCACCAGCGGATGGAAGTGCAGCAGCAGCGGCAGCGCCTCCGGCGGGGTGGCAGGGAGGTCCCAGACCTCCTTGTCGAGGAAGGAGTCGTCCTGCGGATGGATGCCGAAGGCCTCGTCGCGGCCGACGTGCATGCCCTCGGCGCACGCCTCCCACTGCGCGGGCTCGGCGTCGTCGAGATCGATCTTCGCGGCCAGGTGCTCGTACTCGACCGGGTTGCGCTCGCGCAGGGAGCGCACCGCCTCGGCCGCACGGCGCAGGTTGAAGCGCGCCATCACGTTGGTGAACATGTTGTTGTTCACCACGGTCGTGTACTCGTCCGGGCCGGTCACCCCGTGGATGTGGAACTCGTGGCGGTCGTCGCCGTGGCTGCGCCAGAAGCCCAGGTCCGCCCACATGCGGGCGGTTTCGGCGAGCACCTCGATGCCCTCGCGGTCGTAGAACTCGAGGTCGCCGGTGACGTCCGCGTACTGGGCGAGGGAATGGGCGACGTCCGCGTCGATGTGGTACTGCGCGGTGCCCGCCGCGTAGTACGCGGAGGCCTCGTCGCCGTTGATCGTGCGCCAGGGGAAGAGGGCGCCGCGCTGGTTGAGCTCGCGCGCCCGCTCGCGGGCCTTGTCCAGCAGGTCCACGCGGAAGCGCAGCGCGTTGCGCGCCCAGCGCGGCGAGGTGAACGTCAGGAACGGCACGACGTACACGTCGGTGTCCCAGAAGTAGTGGCCCTCGTAGCCGGAGCCGGTGACGCCCTTCGCGCCCACGCCCAGGCCGTCGGCCCGGGCCGTGGCCTGGGCGAGCTGGAACAGGCACCAGCGCACGGCCTGCTGCTCGACGGGGTGGCCGGGGATGCGCACGTCGGTGCGCCCCCAGAAGTCCTCGAGGAACGAGCGCTGCTCGGCCTCGAAGTGCGCGAGGCCGTCCTGGCGGACCCGGTCCAGGGTGCGCCGGCAGCGGTCGAACAGCTCGCGCACCGGAAGGAACGCCGAGGAGTGGTAGGAGACGGCCTTGGTGATGCGCAGGGTGGAGCCCGGCACCATCTGGGTGCGGAAGACGTGCTTGCCCTGGTCGGGCTCGGTGGAGACCAGCTGCTCGACCTCGAGGTCCGAGTACACGCTGTGGTCCGCGCCGATCGCGAGCGACATGTCGGAGTCCGCGGTGCGATAGCCCAGCAGCATCCGGCGCTCGCTGTGCCAGTCCTGGTGGGGGATCAGCACGCGGTGGTCGAAGGTCGTGGTCCGGCGAGGGTCGTCCTTCTGCGCGGTGCGGCCGTGGACGCCGAAGTCGTCGCTGCCGTCCTGGCGGTTGATGACCTGCGAGGAGACGGCGACCGGCGCGCTGCCGTCGAGCATCTCCAGCTCCATCGTCATCTGCGCGAGATGGCGGTGGGTGAAGGAGATCATGCGGCTCGTGCGCACGCGGATGCGCTTGCCCGCGGGCGTGCGCCAGATCAGGTCGCGGCGCAGGACGCCCTCGCGGAAGTCGATCGCGCGCTCGTAGGTCTCGAGCTCCGCGGTGTCCACGAGCAGCGGCTCGTCGTCCACGTACAGCTTCATGACGGTCGAGTCCGGCACGTTGACGATGGTCTGGCCGGTGCGGGCGAAGCCGAAGGCGGACTCGGCGTGGTTGATCTGCCAGGTCTCGTGGAAGCCGTTGATGAAGGTGCCGTGGGCGTGGACCGGCCGCCCCTCCTCGGGGGTGCCGCGCATGCCCAGGTAGCCGTTGGCGACGGAGAAGAGGGTCTCGAGCTGGCCGAGGTCGCCGCCGGGACGCGACTCCACGAGCCGCCACTCGTCCACGGGCAGGTGCTGGCGGTCCACGGGGTCGCCGGTGATCACGTCGCGGGGGTTCATGCGCGCTCCTCGCTGGGGATGAGTCGGTCCAGGTCCTCGACCACGAGGTCGGCCCCGGCGGAGGCGAGGGCCTCGCGGCCGGCGCCGCGGTCCACGCCGACGACCGCCCCGAAGCCGCCCGCGGAGCCCGCCCGCACGCCCGAGACGGCGTCCTCGTAGACGACCGCGCTCCCCGGCTCGACGCCCAGGGAGCGGGCGGCGTGGACGAAGGTGTCCGGGGCGGGCTTGCCCGGCAGCCCCTCCTGCTCGGCGACGTTCCCGTCGACCACGATCTCGAAGCGCTCGCGCAGGCCGGCGCCGGTGAGCACCTCCTCGGCGTTGCGCGAGCTCGAGACCACCGCGAGGCGCGCGGCGGCGGGCAGCGCATCGAGATAGGCGACGGTGCCGGGGTAGGGGGCGACGCCGTCGCGGCGGATCAGCTCGAGCACGCGGGCGTTCTTGCGATTGCCCAACCCCCGGATCGTCTCCTCGCCCTCGGCCTGGTCGGAGGGGTCGTCGGCCTCGCCCTCGGGCAGGGTGATCCCCCGCGAGGCGAGCATCTCGCGCACCCCGTCGTAGCGGGGGCGGCCGTCGACGTGCGCGAAGTAGTCGGCGTCGGTGTACGGCTCGGCGACGCCGCGCGAGGCGAGGAACTCGGAGAACATCTCGTCCCATGCGGCCATGTGGATCTCGGCCGTGGGCGTGATGACGCCGTCGAGATCGAAGAGATGGACGGGGAGGCTCTGCGGGGAGCGGCCGGGGGAGGAGGCGGGCGGCGGGCTCTGGGGCGTAGGGCTCGGATGCACGCACTCCATGCTAGATCCACGCGCGCCGTCGACCGCGGACGGGCCGCCGCATGTCGAGGATGTGACGTGCGCGCGGCGGGTCGTGCACACCGGGTGCCGGACCCTGGCGGGTCGCCTCGCGTCCGGCGTACGATCTGGTCGCCTGCGTCACGGCAGCGCCACACCCCTCGAGCCTCTCCCCTGCAAGGAGCACGGATGACCGCTTCTGCGGCAGACCCTCTCGTCGACGCGGTCCGAAGGACCCTCGACATCGTCCCCGGAGAGGACGCGTTCGGCGTCACCTCCACCCTCTCGACGAATCTCGCACCGGCGCCCGTGCGGCTCTGGCCCCTGCTCACCGATCCCGCGCAGCTCGTGCAGTGGTACGGCCCGGTCACCGGGGACCTCCGCGAGGGCGGCAGCTTCCGGGCGCCCGCCGCGAGCGGCCGCGTGCTCGAGGTCGAGGCGCCCCATGCCCTCCACCTCACCTGGGAGTACGAGGGGCGCCAGGACGATCTGCTGCTGCGGCTGGACCCCGTGGACGACGGCTCGACCTCCCTCGAGCTCGTGCACACCACCGCCATGGACCCGGGCGTCTTCGCGCAGTTCGGGCCCGGCGCGCTCGCCGTCGGCTGGGACCTCGCCCTCCTCGGCCTCGCGGCCTTCAGCCGCGGCTGGGAGGACATGTGCGGCCGCCCCGTCCCGCTCCCCACCCCGCAGTGGCTCGCGAGCGACGAGGGCCGCGGATTCGTGCGCGCCTGGTCGATCCGCTGGGCCGCCGCCTCGACCGCGGCGGGCACCGATCCCGACCAGGCCCGCCAGGGAGAGATCGCGACCACCGCCGCCTACGGCGGGGCGAGCCCCGCCGCCGTCTGAGCGGACGCCGCCGGCTCCGGAGCGTACGGCTCAGCAGCGGCCGGCTCAGGAGTCGACGGCGACCGCCCGCACCCGGGCTCGCGGATCACCCGCGACGAGCGCCTGGTCCACGAGCGCCCGGGCGAGGTCCTCGCGCGGGATCGCGCGGGTGCGCGGGTCCTGCGGATCGGCCGCCGCGCCGTCGGCCCGCACCAGGCGGGGCGAGCGCGTGCCGAGAAGATCGGTGAGCCGACCGGCGCGCAGCAGCGTCCAGTCCAGGCCGCTGCCCGCCACGAGCATCTCGCAGCGGCGCAGATCGCGGGCGCGCGCCGTCTGGTCCGCGGCCCCGCGCAGCTCGCGCCCGAGCTCCCCGAGCACGCGGCGCAGCGAGCGGTCCACGCGCGGGGACGCGGGATCGCCGTGCAGGGCGAGCGAGGACGAGGCGACGAGCCGGGGGACGTGGCGTCGGCGCATCCCGCGGATCACGCTCATGACCAGGTCGACATCGTCCGCGCCGGGGCCCGCGTCCGCGGAGCGGCCCGCCGCGGCGGTGTCGGGATCGAGGGCGAGGACGACGGCGTCGGCGCCCTCGAGCGCGTCGAGCAGGCCGACCGGGTCGCCCGGGTCGATGCGCACGAGCATCTGGGCGGGGGAGATGCGCGCGGGTCGCGAGGGATCCTCGGCGGCGCTCACCACCTCGAGGGAGCGCAGCAGCGCGTCGCGGGCGACGGCCTCGCCGAGCAGCCCGTCGGCCCCGAACACCGCGATCCGAGGGTGGACAGGGGTGGGGTCGGGGCGCGCGCTGCTCATGGGACCACGGTATCCCGGAGGTGACCCGCGGGTATCCCGCCCCCGGACGCTCCGGGCCCTCCCCGTCCGCCCCGTCCTCCCGCGCCTCCCGCGCGGATGGACGGTCTTTGCCCTGGCGAACGATCAGATGGGAGAGTAAGGGCGTGACATCGCGCCCCTCCTCCGCCCCCGAGAGGCTCGGAGGAGGGGACGCCCGCACCGTGATCCGCTCCCTCGTCGGCCCGGTGTACGCACCCACCCTCATCGAGGCCTCGGGCAGCAACGCGCTGCTTCCCGTGATCCCTCTGCTCGCGCTCGCGCTGGGGTTCTCCGTGCCGATGACGGCCGCGATCACGCTGGTCTTCGGCATCGCCGCGGTCCTGGGGCCCATCCCCTCGGGCCGGCTCATGGACCGGGTGGGCGCGCAGCGGGCGCTCGTGGGCACGGGCGTGGTGCTCGTGGTCACCAACCTCGTGGCGCTCGTGGTCATCGGCCGCGGACTCGCCGAGGGGCCGACCCTCGTCCACCGCGTCATGCTCGTCGTGCTGCTCGTGGTGATGGCCACGAGCTCCCAGGTGTGGGCGCTCGGGCGCCAGTCCTATCTCGGAGGGGCGCTGCCCGCGGCCGTCCGCGCGCGGGGGATGACCCTGTTCGGCGGCATGATGCGCATCGGCCAGGTCGTCGGCCCGCTGCTCGGCGCGGGCGTGACGGCGCTGGGCCACGAGAGCTGGGTCTTCGCCCTGTTCGCCGTGCTCAGCGGGGCGGCGACGATCATGGTCGCGGTGTTCATGGTGCCGGGCGAGGGCCGACGGGCGCCGCGAGCGAACGCGACAGCGGGCGGGGCCGCCGGCCGCTCCCGGGGCGCTCCGGCCCGGGCGGATGCGCCCCGACGCAGCGCCGCCCGCTCGCGCCTGACCCGCGGGGTGCTCGCCCGCATGCTCGTGGTCGGCCTGGGCATCACCCCGCTGATGATGGCGCGCGTGAACCGGCCGACGATCGTCCCGCTGCTCGGCGCCGTCCTCGGGGTCGACGCCACCACGATCTCCATCATCTTCGGCGTCTCCGCCGTCCTCGACATCGCACTCGTGGTGCCGGCCGGCGTGCTCATGGACCGCTTCGGCCGCGCCGCCGTGGCCGTGCCGTGCTCGCTCATCATGGGCGCCGGCTTCGTGCTCATGGGGGTGCTCGCCCTGCGCGCGGGCACGACCGGCGGCTCCGTCGCCGTGCTCGCCCTGCTGATCCCGAGCCTGCTCATCTCGCTGGGCAACGGACTGGGTTCGGGCATCGTGATGACGCTCGGCATCGACGTCTCCCCGGTGCACGGGCGCACCACGTACCTGGCCTGGTGGAACACCATGATCGGCGTGGGCCGGCTGACCGCCCCGCTGCTGGTCACCGTGATCACCCTGCTGGCACCGGTGGCCGCCGCGGCGATCGCGAGCGGCGTGCTCTGCCTCGGCGGCGGGGCCTGGCTCGCCCGGGTGCTGCCGCGGCACACGCCCGCCCCCGAGCCGCGACGGGGCTGAGACCGGACGACGATCGTCGGATGCGCGGGACGGCCCCCATGAGGTTCCATCGGTGCATGCCGCGCACCCCGAGCACCTCGCCGTCCCCGCTCGTGCTCTTCGAGGACGTGGCCGTTCTCCAGGACGACGTGCTCATGCTCGACGACGCCACCGGGTCCGTCGACGCCCGCGGCGTGCTCGCCCTGCGCGGCCCCAACGGCGCGGGCAAGACCACCCTGCTGCGCGTGCTCGCCGGCCTGCTCGCACCGACCACAGGGAGGGTGCGCATCGCGGGCAGGGCGCCCGACGACCGCGACAGGGAGTTCCGCCGCGCGCTCGCCGCCCTCATCGGCCCTCCCATGACCGCGCGCGACCTCACCATCGCCGAGCACCTGCGCTTCGTCGCCGCCACCTGGGGCAGCGGACCGCGCGCCGCGGGCGAGGCCTCCGACGCCCTGCTCGAGGAGCTCGGCATCGCCGCGCTCGCCCGCCGGTACCCGCACGAGCTCTCGAGCGGGCAGTCCCAGCTGGTCGCGATCGCCCTCACCCTCGCCCGACCCTCCCGGGTGCTCGCCCTCGACGAGCCCGAGCAGCGCCTGGATCCCGACCGCCTGGAGCGCGTGATCGACGCCCTCGCACGGCGCGCGGAGGGCGGCGCCGCGATCGTCGTCGCGACCCACAGCCCCCGCCTCGCGGAGGCCCTCGCCACGAAGACCGTGGAGCTCGCGGGCGACGCGGAGGACGACGGCCCGGACGCCGGTGAGAGCGCGCACGACGGCGACGCGGACGGGGCGCGCTGATGGCCGACCCGGCCGCGCGGGATCCGGCCCTGCAGAACGCCGCCGAGCAGGATCTCGCCGTGCAGGACCGCGCCGCGAAGGACGCCGTCGCACGGGTCTGGGCGGCCCGGGCGAACGCCCGCGGCGCCCTCGACCTCGCCTATCTCCTGTACCTGGTCGTGATCACGATCCTCGTGATCGCCGTGCCGCTGCTGCGCGAGCTCGGCCTGCTTCTCGCCCGTCCCGACGTGCTCCCCGTGATCTCCGCCCCCGCGGCGGGCGGCCTCGTGACCGCCGGGCTGCTCCTCGCGGCGGGACTGCTCGTCCTGCTCGGGGCGAGCCGCGGGCCGGCGGTGCTGCCGCCGTTCTTCGTGGTCACCCTCGCCTCCTCGCACCGTCCGCGGCGCACCGCCCTGGTGCGGCCCTTCGCCCGCACGGGCGCGGCGCTCGCGATCGGACTGCTCGCGCTCGCCGGCGTGATCGGCTGGGTGCTCGTGCTCGGAGGGGCGACGAGCCCGGCCGGGGCCGTCGCCCTGGGGATCGCGGGCCTCGGCACGACGGCGCTCCTCGAAGGCGCGTGGCTCGCCGGTCAGGTCCTGCCCGGGGGAGGGCGCCGCGTCCTCGCGCTCGTGCTCGGCCTCGCGGGCGCCGGCGCGGTGCTCGGGACGGTGCGCGGCGGCGCACCGGTCCGGCACCTGCTCGCGCTCGCGTATCCGGTCGGGGGAGCGGGCGCGGGCGTCCCGTGGGTCGCGGCGCTGGCCGTCCTCGTCCTCGGGCTGCTCGTGGCGATCCTGTGCGTTCCCGCGCTCGACCGCGTGCGCGGCACGGTGCTTTTCGAGCAGGCCACGCGCTGGGAGTCGGCGCTCACGAGCGCGCGCAGCGGTGACCTCGCGGCGGCCGCCGGCACCTATCGGGTGCGGCCCTCGGCGGGCCGCCGCCTGCCGGCCGTGCGGGCGGGCGCGCGGAGCGCGGGACTCATCGGCCTCTACCTGCGGCGTGATCTGGTCGCGCTCGTGCGCACCCCGGAGCGGCTCGTCCTCGGCGTGCTCGGCGTCCTCGCCGCGAGCATCCTCCTGGTGGCCGCCCGGGTGCTGACGGGGCCGCTCGGGTTCGCGGCGCTCGTGCTCGGGGCGCTCCTGCTGTGGAGCGCGAGCGGCGTGTTCGTCGACGGCCTGCGCCACGGCGTCGAGTCCCTCGGTGCGCCGCGCCTGCTCGCGCAGGGCGTGGGCGCCCAGGTCCTCCTGCACTCCCTCGCGCCGCTGCTCGTCATCGGCCTGCTCAGCGTGCTCGGCTCCGGCCTCGGGGCCCTCGTGCTGCCGGACCCGGGACCGGGAGCGGGCACCGTCGGCGCGCTCGCCGTCGTGCTCGCCCCGGCGCTCGTGCCGCTGATGATCATCGGACGGGCGCGCGACGCCGCGAAGGGGCCGATGCCCCTCGCGCTCGCCACCCCGATCCCGACGCCGCAGGGCGACGCCTCGATCCTCCCGCTCGTCGCCTGGCAGGCCGACGCGATCCTGTTCGCGCTGCTCGCCGCGGGCCTGCTGTTCCTCGCCCTCGGGGCGTCCTGGGCCTGGGGGATCGGACTGTGGGCGGTCGCCGGGGCGCTGCTCGCGAGCGATGCGCGACGACGCGTCCAGGAGCTCAGCCGCGGCGGGCGATGACCTCTCCCAGGCGGCCCACGCCGTCCGCGATCACCTCGGGGGAGTGGGTGACGAAGCTCAGGCGCATCGTCGAGCGGTCCGCGTCCTCGGCGAAGAACGACCAGCCGGGCAGGTACGCGACCCCCGCGGAGACCGCGTCGGCCAGCAGGTCCTGCGCATCCCAGCCCTCGCCGAGTGCGGCCCACAGGAACATGCCGCCCTGCGGGCGCGTGACGTGCGCGCCCTCGGGGAGCCGGCCCGTGAGGGCGCGGGCCATCGCGTCCCGTCGCTCGCGGTAGACCTCGATGACCTTCGAGACGTGCGCGTCGAGGTCCTTGGTCTCGAGGTAGCGGGCCACCGTGAGCTGGTCGACCACGGAGGACTGCATGGAGATCGCGGCCTTCGCGACGGCCAGGGTGTCCAGGATCGGGCCCTCGGCCCGGATCCAGCCGATGCGCACCCCCGGGCTCATGAGCTTCGACATCGACTTCATGAGCAGGGTGCGCGAGGACATGCCGGGCTCGGACGCGATCGGCGCGAAGCGCTCGCCGTCGAAGGACAGCTCGCCGTAGGGGTCGTCCTCGATGAGGGGGACGTCGTGGCGACGCAGCACGTCCGCGACCTGTGCGCGGCGCTCGGCGGACATCGAGCGCCCGGTGGGGTTCTGGAAGGTGGGGATCAGGTAGACCAGGCGCGGGTGGTGTGCGCGGATCGCGGCGTCCAGCGCGTCGGGCAGCACGCCGCCGTCGTCCGTCTCCACCCCGACCATGCGCGCCCCGTGCACGGCGAAGGCCTGCACCGCGGCGAGGTAGGTGGGGGACTCGACGAGCACCACGTCGCCCGGCTCGATGAGCGCCTCCGCGGCGACGAACAGCCCCTCCTGCGAACCCGAGGTGACGCGGATCTGGGAGGCGTCGGTGGGCAGCTCGCGCGAGAGCCGGCGCGCGGCCTGCTCGCGCAGCTCCGCCTCGCCCTCGCTCACCCCGTACTGCAGAGCGCGCGTGCCACGCTCGCGCAGCACCCAGTCGTAGCACTCGGCGATGTCCTCGAGGGCGAACAGGGACGGATCGGGGATGCCCCCGGCGAAGGAGACGACGTCGGGCCGGGCGGCGAGGGAGAAGATGTCCTTGAGCGGCGAGCTGGCCATCCCGGCGTAGCGGGCGGCGACGGGGAAGGCGAAATCGGAGGTGCTGGCCGAGCTCATCTGCGTGGACATGGGGACATGCTCGCACGCGGGCGACGGCCGGCCGCGCAGGGCGCGATGTGAGGCTCTCAGGCGCCGAGCACGCCCTCGATGCGCAGCAGCGCCTCCTTCGTGCCGATGCCTCCCGCGTAGCCGGTGAGGGAGCCGTCGGCCGCGACCACCCGGTGGCAGGGCACGAGGATCGAGATCGGGTTCGCGCCGACGGCCGCGCCGACCGCCTGCGCGGCGCGCGGCGAGCCGATCTGCCGGGCGAGGGACCCGTACGTGGTGGTGTCGCCGAAGGGGATCCGGCGCAGCTGCTCCCACACGCTGCACTGGAAGGCCGTGCCCTCGAGGCGCAGGGGCACGTCGAACACGGTGCGGGTGCCCGCGAGGAAGTCGAGCAGCTGCTGCGAGGCCTCCTCGAGCAGCGGATCCTTCCCGGTCACGTGGGGGCCGAGGCGCTCGGCGCGCGGGAAGTGCGCCTGGGCCTCGCGCCAGACGCCGGTGACGGCGTCGCCGTCGGCCGTGCGACGGGCCGCGATCAGATAGCGGCCGACGGGGGTCTCGACGGCGAGATGGCGCGCGGGGTGCGAGGCGGAGGCTTCGGCGGAACGGGTGGTCGTGCGGTTCATGAGGTGCGTGTCCTTCGGGTGCGGCGGACGGGTGGCAGGGAGGCGGCGTGATGCCACAGGTGCAGGCTCGCGTACGAGCGCCAGGGGGCGGCGGGTGCGAGGGACGTGGGAAGGTCGTCGAGGTCGTCGGCGAGGCCGAGGTCGCGGGCGGCGGCGAGCAGGGCGACGTCCCGTGGGGGAGCCAGGTCGCTGCCGCGGGTGCCGCGCAGCAGCGCGTACCCGGCGGTCCACGGGCCCACGCCGGGCAGCGCGAGCACGGCGTCGTGGAGCTGCGCGGGATCCAGGGCGTCGGCGTCGGGGGTCTCGGTGAGCGCGCCGACCAGGGCACGGCGGCGGGCACCGGGTCCGCGGTACCAGTCCGCGGCGCGGGCGGCGGCCTCCGCGGGCGTCGGGCCCAAGCGGTGCACGCCGCCCACGTGCAGCGAGGACGGCAAGGCCTCGCCGGCGAGGTCCGTGGCGCGCGCGATCTGGTCACGGGCCTGGGCGGCGGTGATCTGCTGCCCGACGATCGCCCACATCAGCGCGTCGGCGAGCGAGGGCAGTCCGGGCAGGCGCACCCCGGGCCTGGCCGCGACGAGCGGTGTGAGGGCCGGCAGGGAGCGCGGGAGCGCCTCGTCGATGCCGAGCGGATCCGCGTCCAGGTCCAGCAGTCGCCGCGCGAGGCCGACCGCGGCGCCGTAGTCGCGCACGTCGGCCAGGTGCATGGTGGCCGGCAGACGCGCCGTGCCCGCGCTCGCGAGGTCGGGCCCGGTGCCCGTGACGGAGGGACCGGCGCCCGCGGGGGAGGGGTCGGCGCCCGCGGGCGAGGAGCCCGTGCCCGGCAGCGACGGCAGCGCGACCTCGAGCACGGCGGGGCCGTGGGGGAGGCGCACGGCGGATCGCCAGACGGGGGCCGCACTCTCCCCGACCTCGTCGGTGACGACCTCGTCGACGCCGGGCACGGCGCGCGCGGCGAACCAGCGGGCGAGCCCGTCCCCGTCGAAGGGGAGGCGCACCGCCAGGCGCGCCCGCAGATGGGCGGCGCCGTCGGCCGCGGGTCCCGTCGGCCCGTCGGCCCGTGCCCTGTCCCGCCCCCTGTGCTCGCGGACGGTCGAGGGCGCGTGGCCGAACACGGTCGTGAACGTGTCGTGGAGCTGGCGCTCGCTGCCGAACCCAGCGGCGAACGCGACCCGCGAGAGCGGGAGATCCGTCTCCAGGACGAGGTCGTGGGCGCGCCGGGCACGGCGCATGCGCGCATGGGCGAGGGCGCCCGCCCCGGTGCGGGCGCTGAGCGCCCGGTGCAGCGTGCGCTCGGAGACCGCGAGGCGCGCTGCGAGCTGCGGCACCGAGCCGTCGTCGAGCGCGCCGCCGTCGATGAGGCGCAGCGCGCGGCGCGCGAGATCGCCGGCGGGGTCCTCGTCCGGCGATCCGGGCGGGGCCGACGGGCCGCAGCGCTTGCAGGCGCGGAAGCCCGCCTCGACCGCCGCCGCGGCCGACGGGGCGAAGTCGACGTTCGCGCGCGCCGGGGTGCGCGCCGGGCACGAGGGGCGGCAGAAGATCCCCGTCGAGCGGACGCACGTGAAGAACGTGCCGTCGAAGCGGGCATCCCGCGCCCGGATCGCGGCGAAGCGCTCGTCGTCCGTCATCTCGTCCATGCCCCCAGTGAACCCCCTGCGCACCAGCGGCGCCAGCGGGAATCGGACACTGCGGCGGGGAACGTCGGTCTGCTCTCGCCGACCCTGCATGCGGCCCTCGGGCGAGGGTCTAGCCTGTGAGACGGACGGGGCGCGCATGCCTCGGCCCGCGGTCGACGAGCAGGGGAGACAGCACGTGGACGATCTGAGCGCACCGATCCCGCAGAGGATCCTGCGGCCGCTCACCGAGTCGGCGATCTTCCTCGTCCTGACCATCGACGAGGGCGGCGAGGACGGCGTGCGCGAGGTCCTCGACGGCTTCACCGGAACCCTGCGCACCGTGCGCTCGCGGATCATCGCGGCCGACCTCGGCTGCGTGGCGGGCATCGGCGCCCGCGCCTGGCCCCGCCTGTTCTCCGGCCCCGCGCCGAATGGGCTGCGCACCTTCCCCGCCCTGTCCGGGAAGGTCCACGACGCCCCGTCGACCCCCGGCGACCTGCTCTTCCACATCCGCGCGCACCGCATGGACATGTGCTTCGAGCTCGCCGGCCAGCTCATGCGGCAGCTGCGGCCGTTCACGACCGTGCAGGACGAGGTCCACGGGTTCCGCTACTTCGACTCCCGCGACGTCATCGGCTTCGTCGACGGCACCGAGAACCCCGAGGGCCGCGAGGCGCAGCAGTTCGTGCTCCTCGACGAGGACGCGGACCCCGACTTCGTCGGCGGCAGCTACGTGACCGTCCAGAAGTACGTGCACGACATGGGCGGCTGGGAGCAGCTCGCCGTCGAGCACCAGGCCGACGCCATCGGCCGCCACAAGTGGGACAACGTCGAGATGGACGACGAGACCAAGCCCGCCGACTCCCACACCGCCCTCACCGTCATCGAGGACGCGGACGGCACGCAGCTGAAGATCGTGCGCGACAACATGCCCTTCGGGAGCGCCGCGGCCGACGAGTTCGGCACCTACTTCATCGGCTATTCGCGCGACCTCGACGTCACCGAGCAGATGCTGCGCAACATGTTCCTGGGGGATCCCGAGGGCACGAACCACGACCGGCTCCTGGACTTCTCGACCGCGCTCACCGGCACCCACTTCTTCGTCCCCGCCCTCGACTTCCTCGACGACATCCCGCCCGCGCGGGAGGACGGGGCCGACGGGGGCGAGGGCGCCGACGGGGACGAGGGCGCCGACGGGGGCGACGAGCCCCGGGCGGATGCCGGCGCGGACCCCTCCGGTCCGTCCAGGTCCTCGGACCCCGCGACCCCTGCCTCTCCGGGTCCCGCCGAAGGATCGCTGGGCATCGGGGCTCTCGAGCCGACCGCCCCGCACGACCTCGCCCCGCACGCCACCGCCCCGCACGACCCCGGCCCCGCCGGGACGAAGGAGACGCCATGAACAACCTGCATCGCGAGCTCGCGCCGATCTCCGCGGCGGCGTGGGAGGACATCGAGGACGAGGCGAAGCGCTCGTTCCGCCGCAACATCGCCGGCCGTCGCCTGGTCGATGTGAGCGGACCCCACGGTCTCGACCTGGCCTCGGTCACCACCGGTCACCGCCACCGGGTGGACCTGGGTCTCGAGGGCGTGCGCGCGAGCCTGCGCGAGTCCCAGCCGATCACCGAGCTCAAGGTCCCCTTCACGATCAGCCGCGAGGCGATCGACGACGTCGACCGCGGCGCGCAGGACCCTGACTGGGATCCCGTCGTCGACGCCGCCCGCACCATCGCGCTCGCCGAGGACCACGCGATCTTCAACGGCCTCGACGCCGCGCACATCACCGGCATCACCCCCGGGGCGACGTCGCTCGCGCATCATCTGCCCGAGGACGTGCGCGACTACCCTGACGCGGTCTCCCGGGCGATGACCGCGCTGCGACTGGAGTCGATCGACGGCCCCTACGCGCTCGCCCTCAGCGCCGACGCCTACCGCGAGGTCAACGAGACCACCAACCACGGCTACCCGATCATCGAGCACCTCCGGCGCGTGCTGGACGGCCCGATCGTGTGGGCCCCCGCGATCGAGGGCGGCGTGCTGCTCTCGCGCCGCGGCGGAGACTTCGAGCTGACCATCGGCCAGGACGTGTCGATCGGCTACTCCGCGCACGACGCGGACACCGTGACGCTCTACTTCCAGGAGTCGATCACGTTCCTCTCGTACACGCCGGAGGCCGCGGTCCCGCTGCTCGCGGCGGAGTGACCGGCAGCGGTGCTCGGGACGATTCCGCGCCGAGGACCCGGTGGTTCCGCCACGGGATCCTCCCCGACGGGCCTCGCGGGCGTCGACGGCCGCAGCGAGCCGATGATCGTCGGGGCGACGACATGCGAAGAGCCCCGGACCGTTCGGTCCGGGGCTCTTCGACGTCCCGCGGCTGCGGGTGGTGGAGCTGGAGCGGGCGACGGGAATCGAACCCGCGTCATCAGTTTGGAAGACTGAGGCTTTACCATTAAGCTACGCCCGCGTGACCAGCGCAGATGCTGTTCCCCAGCACCCTTTTCGGGTGCTCTCGAACATCGGCACCCCGGGAGCCGAGCGGCTCGTCGGAGGTTCGCTGCATCGTGTGCGGCCGCTCCTATTAGACCAGAGGTCAGGGCCGCGGTGCACCTCGCCCCGGGCTGCGGAGGCATGTCTCCCATCACAGGTGCCGGACGCGGCCGGGAGCGTGCAGGGGCGACCAGGTAGGATCTGGTGGGTTGCCCTCCGGGGTGTAGCTCAGCTTGGTAGAGCACCCGCTTTGGGGGCGGGATGCCGCAGGTTCAAATCCTGTCACCCCGACCCGTGGCCGGGTCGCCACCGTGCCGAGTCACCGGGGCGGCGCCACCGGACAAGTCCAGATCACCGATAGACCTCAGGGAGACCTGCACGTGAAGACCGAAGCCGAGAAGCTCAGCCCGACCCGGGTGAAGCTCACCGTCGCTGTGCCGTTCGACGAGCTGAAGCCGGCCGTCGAGGCGGCAACGAAGAAGATCGCCGATCAGGTGCAGATCCCGGGCTTCCGCAAGGGCAAGGTCCCCACGCGCCTGGTGGAGCAGCGCTTCGGTCGCCCGGCGATCATGCAGGAGGCCGTCAACGACGCTCTGCCGGAGTTCTACCAGAAGGCCGCGACCGAGTCGGAGATCCGCCCGCTGGGCCGTCCCGAGGTCGAGGTCACCGAGATCCCGGGCCTGGACGGCACCGACGCCGGTGACCTCAACTTCACCGTCGAGCAGGACGTGCGCCCCGAGTTCACCCTCCCCGAGCTCTCCGACGTGGTCGTCGAGATCGAGGAGCCCACGGTCGACGACGACGCCGTGCAGGTGCGCCTGGACGCTCTGCGCGAGCGCTTCGGCACCCTCGTGGGCGTCGACCGTCCCGCGCAGGACGGCGACTTCGTCTCCCTCGACATGACCGCGAAGGTCGGTGACGAGGAGGTCGAGTCCGTCGAGGGCGTGTCGTACCACATCGGCGAGGGCAACATGCTCGACGGCCTGGACGAGGCGCTCATCGGCCTCTCGGGCGGCGAGACCACGACCTTCACCTCGAAGCTCGCCGGCGGCGACCGCGCCGGCGAGGACGCCGACATCACCGTCACCGCCCAGAGCGTGAAGGTGCGCGAGCTGCCCGAGGCCGACGACGAGTTCGCCGAGATGGCCTCCGAGTTCGACACCATCGACGAGCTCAAGGCCGACCTCAAGGACCAGGCCGTGAAGGACGCCGAGGGCAACCGTGTGGCCCTGGCCCGCAACGCCTTCCTCGACAAGCTCGTCGCGGACCTCGACCTGCCCGTCCCGGATCAGCTCGTCGAGGACGAGATCGCCCAGCACCTCGAGAACGAGGGCAAGGAGTCCGGCGACCCGCACGCCGAGGAGATCCGCGAGGACACGATCTCCGGCATCCGCGCGCAGTTCGTGCTCGACGCGCTCAACGAGACCCGCGAGGTCCAGGTGGAGCAGGAGGACCTCATGTCCTACCTGAGCCAGCTCGGCGCCCAGTACGGCATCGACCCCAACCAGCTCATCTCGATGCTGGCGCAGTCCGGCCAGCTCGAGCAGGTCTTCGCCGAGGCCCAGCGCTCCAAGGCCCTCGACGTGGCCCTCGCCGACATCACGGTGAAGAACACCGCCGGCGACGTGCTCGACCTGGGGCTGGCCAAGGCCGACTCCGCCGATGCCGATGCCGATGCCGATGCCGATGCCGAGGGTGACGCCGAGGCCGAGGACGCCGAGGAGGCTCCCGCGAAGAAGGCGCCGGCCAAGAAGGCCCCCGCGAAGAAGGCTCCCGCCAAGAAGGCCCCGGCCGCGAAGTCCACCGCCTCGAAGTCCACCGCTGCGGCGGAGGACGCCGAGGGCGAGGAGAAGACCCCGGCGAAGAAGGCTCCGGCCAAGAAGAGCGCCGCCGCGAAGTCGACCACCTCGACCGCCGCCAAGAAGACGACCGCCGCGAAGTCCACGACCTCGAAGACGGCCGCCTCCAAGACCACCGCGTCGAAGTCCGCCTCGACGAAGACCACCGCGTCGAAGTCCACGGCCGCCAAGAAGCCCGCCGCATCCAAGGCGACGTCGGCCAAGTCCACGGCGGCCAAGAAGTCCGAGGAGTCCGCCGAGGACAAGTGATCCTCGCAGGACCCCACCCGGGCCGCGTCCGCTGAGACGCCCCGGGACACCGGGAACCGGGCCGCCCGCCGGAGAGATCCGGTGGGCGGCCCGTTCCCGGTGTCTGTGGGGTTGTGTCGTGGAGTGCGCCGGAGTCGGTTCGCCAGGGGAGGGGCACGACGGCCAGGGCGGTCACGACCGGTGAAGAGGCGTGATCGGCGCCCTGGCTGAGTCGTGAGTTCCAGGCAGTGTCCTCCAGTGGTTCTCCAGCGGTGCATGGCGGACGCCTCTGCCACCGGTGGCAGAGG
>NZ_JBHTSV010000045.1:0-29519 GCF_042794925.1 Brachybacterium sp. NPDC056505 | reverse complement strand
GGCGGCCACTCCTCGTGGCCGCCGCCGCGTGCGTGGTCCTGCTGCTGGTCGTCGCGTTCGGCGTGCGCCAGTTCGTCGCCGCGCCCTTCCGCGTGCCCAGCGGCTCGATGGAGCCGACGCTGCGCTCGGGCGACGTGATCCTCGCCGACCGCACCGGCTCCGCGGCGGTGCATCGCGGCGAGCTCGTCGTCTTCGACGGCTCGGGCTACTTCCCGAAGGACGGCGCGATCTCGCGCTACTGGGTCAAGCGCGTGGTGGCCGTGGGCGGTGACAGCATCCGCTGCTGCGACGACGGCGGACACCTCGTGCTGAACGGCGAGAGGCTCGAGGAGCCCTACCTCGCACCCGGCACCGACACGAGCACGGTCCGCTTCGACCTCGAGGTCCCCGAGGGGCGCATGTTCGTCCTCGGCGACAACCGGGCGGACTCCACGGATTCCCGCTTCCTGCTCGGGTCGCCCGGCGGTGGCATGATCCCGACCGATCGCGTGATCGGTGAGGCCAGTCGCATTGTCTGGCCCCTGGGAAGAGCCGGCCGACTCGACCGATAGGATCAGCGCGATGAACGAGAAGGCGCCGACCCCCGGGGACCACGATCCCGAGGACGCGACCGTCCGCGACCAGTCGTCGGAGGGCGCGAGCACCGGCGGCACGGGGGAGCGCCCCCGCCCCGGCGGGAGCGGCGGCGCGCGCGCCGCACGGCGCCGCGGGTACCGCGGGAGCTGGCTCGACTACGCGGTGACCATGCTGGTCGCCCTGATCATCGCCGTGCTCGTCAAGACCTTCCTCATCCAGCCGTTCTTCATCCCCTCGGACTCGATGAACCCGACGCTGGTCCAGAACGACAAGATCCTGGTCTCGAAGCTGAGCCCCGGGGTCTTCGACCTCCATCGCGGCGACGTCGTCGTCTTCGAGGACACCCAGAACTGGATGGAGAGCGAGACAGGGGCTGACCAGTCCTCCCGCTATCGCCTGCTGACGGTGCTCAGCTGGGTGGGCCTGGCCCCCGATCCCTCCCAGAACCACCTGGTCAAGCGCCTGATCGGCCTGCCCGGTGACCACGTGGAGTGCGTCGAGGGCGGAGATCTCACGGTGAACGGCGAGACCCTCGACGAGCCCTACATCAATCCCCAGACCCCCGCCTGCCAGACCTCCTTCGACGTCACGGTCCCGAAGGACAAGCTCTGGGTCATGGGCGACAACCGCTTCGACTCCGCGGACTCCTCGTACCACTACTCGCAGGGCGAGGAGCCCTACGTCGACGAGGACGACGTCACCGGTCGCGCGGTCGCGATCTTCTGGCCCGTGAACCGCTGGACCGGGCTGGGCGACGGGCGCGACGCCTTCGCCTCCGTCCCCGACCCCTCCTGAGGGCGCCCGTGACCACGCTCGCGTCCTCGCCCGCGGGTCGGCGCCGATCGGTGCTACCGACCTGGGACACCGAGATCGCCCTCGCTCTCGCGCACGCCGACGCCGCGCCCGACGCGTCGCGCGGCGACGACTCCGCCGACCCCGCGCGCCCCGTCGTCGTCGCGGGCGTCGACGAGGTGGGCCGCGGAGCGCTCGCCGGCCCGGTGGTCGTCGGCGCCTTCGCCGTCCTCATCGGATCCGACGGTCCGGAGCGCGCGCTGCCCGAGGGGGTCCGCGACTCCAAGGTCCTCACCGCCCGACGCCGCGAAGCCCTCGTCGGCCCCCTCCGGGAGGTCGCGCACGCGCACGCCCTGGGGTGGGCGAGCCCCGAGGAGATCGACGCCCGCGGCATCCTGGCCGCGCTGAGCCTCGCCGCGGGCCGCGCGATCACCGGGCTCGGCGTCGCCGCGGACATCGTGCTCATGGACGGAGACGCCGACGTCATCACCCCGGCTCTCGCCGAACTGGCCCCCGATGCGGCGGGCGAGCGGACCGAGGGGCGGACCGTTCCCTCCGTGCAGCTGCGCGTGAAGGCGGACCGCGACTGCATGAGCGTCGCCGCGGCGAGCGTGCTCGCGAAGGTCGCGCGCGATGCGCACATGGTCGAGCTCGACGCCCTCGCGCCCCACTACGGGTGGGCGGGCAACAAAGGGTACGGATCGGCGGCGCACCGCGAGGCGCTGCGCACCCGCGGAGCCCACGCCCAGCACCGCAGGTCCTGGAACCTGGGACTCCCCGTGAGCGGGGGCGCGAACGTCCAGGAGACGCTGGGTGTCCCTGGCGTACTGTGGTCGGACGCGGGCGAGCAGCCCCGTCCCCGGATCCCGAAGGAGGCGCAGCCGTGAGCACGCAGGACCTCGAGAGCTACGAGTCCGACATGGAGCTGCAGCTCATCCGGGAGTACCGCGACGTGGTGGGGCTGTTCACCTACGTCGTCGAGACCGAGCGCCGCTTCTACCTGTGCAACCAGGTCGACATGCAGGTCCGCACCGCCGGCGGCGAGGTCTTCTACGAGCTCACCCTGGCCGACGTCTGGGTCTGGGACATCTACCGCTCGAGCCGCTTCGTCCGCTCCGTGCGCGTGGTGACCTTCAAGGACGTCAACATCGAGGAGCTCGCGAAGCCCGACATCGCGCTTCCCTGATCCCGGGGGCCGACGCACGGCCCGCCCTCCGTTCCTCCCCAGTGCCCCGTCATCCACAACGGCGGCCCCGGCCGCGCGCGAGGCGTGCGCGAGCGCCAGGGTGAGGGCATGACACGCCGACCCGCCCCCATCCCGTTCCCCGCCGCCGTCCCTCTGGCCAGGCTCAGCGCCCTCGAGCTCGGGAGGATCGGCGAGCAGGTCGTCGCCGACCACCTCGCCGAGGCCGGCTGGCAGATCGTGGAGCGCAACGCCCGCTTCCGCGCCGGCGAGATCGACATCGTCGCCCTCGAGGGCACCACACTCGTGTTCGTCGAGGTCAAGACGCGCCGCACCCTGGTCACCGGCGTCCCGCAGGCAGCCGTCACCCCGCTCAAGGTGCGACGCCTGCGCGCGCTCGCCGGCGCGTACCTCATGGAGCACGCCCCGCGGCACCACGAGGTGCGGATCGACGTGGTCGCCGTGCACGTGCTGGGTGCGGGAGGGTGCGAGATCGAGCACCTGCGGTCCGTGTCATGAGCGCCGGGACGACATGCCGGGGCGCGAGGACGGGCGCCGTCGGGCTGCGCGGCGTCACCGGGACACTCGTGGAGGTCGAGGCCGACGTCGCCCAGGGGCTGCCGGCGTTCTCCCTGGTCGGGCTGCCGGACTCGACCACCCTGCAGGCGCGTGAGCGCGTGCGCGCGGCGGCGGGGGCCATCGGCACCCCGCTCGCCCAGCGCCGGATCACCGTGAACCTGAGCCCCGCCTTCATCCACAAGGTGGGCTCGGGGTTCGACCTCGGCATCGCCGTCGCGATCCTCGCCGCCCAGGGCACGCTGAGCCCGGAGGCCGTGGCGGACGTCGTCCACCTCGGCGAGCTCGGTCTGGACGCGACGCTGCGCCCGGTCCCCGGCGTGCTGCCCGCGCTGATCGCCGCGCGGGCGGCGGGCGTGCGCCGCGCCGTGGTCCCCGAGGGGAACGCGCGCGAGGCGCGGCTCGTGGAGGGCATCGAGGTGTTCTCCGCCGCGGACCTGGGCCAGGTCATGCGCCATCACGGGTGCCGGGCGCCCCTGAACCGTCCCGCCCAGAAGGTCCTCACGCCGCGCAGACCGCCCGCGCCCGGGGCGGACGTCGGCGCGCGCCGCCCCGGGCTCGACTTCGCCGACGTCATCGGTCAGGCCCAGGCGCGACGTGCCGCCGAGGTCGCCGCCGCCGGAGGGCACCACCTGATGCTGCAGGGGCCTCCGGGCACGGGGAAGACGATGATCGCCTCCCGGATCTCCGGGATCCTGCCCGCCCTCGAGGACGAGGACGCGATCGCCCTCAGCGCGATCCGCTCCCTGGACCGCACCTTCGACGCCGGAGGCGGCCTGATCCGCACCGCGCCCTTCGAGAGCCCGCACCACACCGCGAGCGCCCCGAGCGTGATCGGCGGCGGCAGCGGCATCGCCCGCCCCGGCGCGGTCTCCCGCGCCCACGCGGGCGTGCTCTTCCTCGACGAGGCGCCCGAGTTCAACTCCCGCGTGCTCGAGGCGCTGCGCGAGCCCCTCGAGACCGGCGACATCACCCTGCACCGCGCGCTGAGCGTCACCCGCTACCCCGCGCGCTTCCAGCTCGTGCTCGCCGCCAACCCATGCCCCTGCGGGCACTCGTGGGGGAAGGGCACCCGCTGCACGTGCACCCCCATGCAGCGCCGCAGCTATCTCCGGAAGATCTCCGGTCCGGTGCTGGACCGGATCGACATGCGCGTGGACGTGGGACCGGTCGACCCGATGCGACGGGACGCCGGATCCTCCGAGTCCAGCGCGGAGATCGCCCGCCGCGTCGCCCGCGCCCGCCAGAGCCAGGCGGCGCGCTTCGCCGACGAGCCCTGGCACCTGAACTCCCAGATCCCCGGCCCCGAGCTGCGACGCGCCTACAGCGCCGAGGACCGCGCCGCGGCCATGCTCCAGCGCGCCCTCTCCCACGGCCGCCTGACCCTGCGCGGCCACGACCGCGTGCTGCGCGTCGCCTGGACCCTCGCCGACCTCGAGGGCAGCGCGCGTCCCGACACCGACCATGTGGGCCTCGCGCTCACCCTGCGCGGGAAGGACCTGTGATGACCTCCATGAGCCCGCGGGACTCCGCGCGCGAAGGGCGCGAGCAGCCGGGCGCACGCGTCGCGTCGGACGGCGCAGGCGCGGCGGGCGCGTCGTCGCCGGCGGATCGCACGGCCCGCATCACCTGGTCGCTGCTCGCGGAGCCCTCCGACGACGCCGCGCACTCGACCTGCACGGTCCACGGCGTGCGCGAGGGGCTGGAGATCCTCGCGCGCGGGGATCTCGACGCGGTCGAGCACGCCCTGCGGGTCCTGCCGGTCCGCGACCCCAGCGCGCCCCGTGCCCAGCGCACCGATCGCCGCGCCGCCGCCGCGGCCGCGCTCTCTCGCTGGAGGGAGCGCGACGGGAGGATCGATGCGCAGGCCGCCCTGGATCGGGCCGTCGGCCTGGGCATGCGCGTGATCGTGCCCGGGGACGACCAATGGCCCACGGGCCTCGACGATCTCGGGCCCGCGGCCCCGTTCTGCCTGTGGGCGCACGGCCCCGGGGATCCGGGGCGGCTCGCCGACGACCGGGCGATCGCGATGGTCGGCTCCCGCGCCTCGACCCCGTACGGGGAGGACTGCGCCTCGTCGATGGCCGCACAGCTCGCCGCGGAGGGGGCGACGGTGCTCTCGGGCGGGGCCTACGGCATCGACGCCGCGGCGCATCGCGGGGCGCTCGCCGCCGGCGGGCCCACGATCGCCGTCCTCGCCGGGGGCCTCGACCGGCTGTACCCGCGGGGGAACGACCAGCTGCTGCGCGCGATCCGCGAGCGCCACGTGCTTCTCAGCGAGGCCCCGCCCGGGACAGCGCCCACGCGATGGAGGTTCCTCGCCCGCAACCGGCTGATCGCGGCGCTCGCGCGCGTCGTGGTGGTCGTCGAGGCGGCCTGGCGCTCCGGCGCGCTGTCCACCGCGCGGCATGCCGGGACGCTCGAGCCGCCGCGCACCGTCGCCGCGGTGCCCGGGCCGATCACCTCGGCCGCCTCCGCGGGCTGCCATCGGCTCGTGCGCGACGCACAGGCCGTCCTGGTCAGCGAGGCGCAGGAGATCCGCGAGCTGCTGCCGGGGTCCGCCCCGGCCGGCGACTCCTCGTTCGCCCAGCAGGACGAGCTGGACTTCCTCGACCCCGCAGACCGGCGCGTGCTGGACGCCGTGCCGCCGCGCTCGCGGATCACGATCGACCGGCTCGCGAGCGAGGTCGGCCGTCGCGAGAGCGAGGTGATGGCGGCCCTGGGGAGGCTCGACGCCCTCGGGCACGTGAGCATCACCGGGCAGAGGGTGGGCAGGCGCTGAGCGATCGTGCGGCTCGGCGGCGCGCCGTCGCGGGGGCGCGCCGCCCGGTCCCGTCGACGGCGCGGTGCCACACTGGGCCCATGGCCACCGGGAGCACCGCGCGCGATGGGGGAGCGGTGCGCGCCGAGGAGGACGATGCCGTGCTCGACGCCTTCGTCGAGCACCTGCGCTTCGAGCGCGGACGCTCCGAGCACACGGTGGTGGCCTACTCCCGCGAGGCCCGCAGCCTGCTCGAGCATCTGCACGAGGTCGAGCGCATCGAGCTCGCGGATCTCGACGTGACGGCCCTGCGCTCCTGGCTCGGCGCCCGCGCCGAGGCGGGCCTCGCGTCCTCGTCCCTCGCCCGGGCGGCCGCGGCCGCCCGCACCTTCACCACCTGGCTCGCGCGCACCGGACGGATCCCGCAGGACATCGGCGGGCGGCTCAAGGCCCCCAAGCGGGGCCGCCATCTGCCCGCCGTGCTCAGCCAGGACCAGACCGAGGAGCTGCTCGAAGCGGCCGAGCACGGGACCGCAGCGCCCCGCCCGCCGGGCCGTGCGCCCGGCACGGAGGACGAGGAGACGAGAAGGCGGGGCACGGGGAAACCGAGCCCGGACGGGAAGGGCCACGATGGACAGGGCGCCGACGACTCCCAGCGCCTGATCGAGGCGGCGCTGCGCCTGCGCGACGCGGCCGTGCTCGAGCTGCTCTACTCCTCGGGTCTCCGGGTCTCCGAGCTCGTCGCCCTCGACCTGCGCGCGATCGACCACGCGGAGCGCACGGTCCGCGTGGTCGGCAAGGGCTCCAAGGAGCGCATCGTGCCCGTCGGCCTCCCCGCGATCCACGCGATCGAGGAATGGACCGGCGCGGGCCGCCCCGTGCTCGCCTCCACGCGCTCGGGGGAGGCGCTGTTCCTCGGGTCCCGCGGCGGGCGCCTCGGCGACCGCGCGGTGCGCACCCTCGTGGACCGCCACGCCCAGGAGGCGGGGATCCACCGCCACATCAGCCCGCACACGCTGCGGCACACCGCCGCCACGCACCTCGTGGAGGGCGGCGCGGACCTGCGCAGCGTCCAGGACTTCCTGGGCCACTCCTCGCTGGGCACCACCCAGATCTACACCCACGTCAGCGCCGAGCGCCTGCGCAGCACCCTGGATCAGGCGCACCCGCGCGCCTGATCCGCCGGTCCTCAGCCCGCGTGCCGGCCGAGCAGCGCGAGCGCCGTCCCCGCCGCCTCCAGGGGCAGCAGGACGCTCGGCTCCGCGCCGCGCAGCAGCGGCTCGGGATCCACGTAGTCCGCGCCTCCGCGTCGAGCCCCGAGGTGCAGGCACGCCTGCGCGCAGTGGCTCGCACCCTCGCCGTCGCCCGGCGCGCCGTCCCCGCCCTCCTGGAGCTCGCCGATCACCTGGCCGGCGCGCACCCGATCGCCCGCCCGCACGTCCGCCGTGACCGGCTCGTAGGTCGACAGCAGCCCGTCGGCATGGAGGATCGAGACCACGCCCCGACCGGCCACGGAACCGGCGAAGCGGACCGTCCCGTCCTCGACGGCTCGCACCTCGGCGCCGCTCGCGAGGATGTCCACGCCCCGGTGGCCCGGCCCATAGCGGTGCTCGGGCGCGACGAACGGCGCGATGATCCGGTGCGGGGACGCCATCGGCCACTCCCATCGGGCCTGCGCCGAGGCGTCCGTGCCGGCTCCGCCGCCTCCCGCGGGGTCCCCGGCAGCCCCGGGATCGCCGTGCGCGGGCACCGTCATCTGCAGCGCGGCGACCAGCACCATGCCCATCAGCGCGACCAGGAGGCGCATCGCACCGCGTGGGGCGTGGGAGCCCTGTGGGCCGTCGGGCCGGCGCGCGGTCCGGTGCACGGGAGGCGGGCCGAGCGCGGGGAGCGCGGTGCGCACGGGACGCGGGGTCCGCGCGCATCGGATCGGACGGACGGGGCGGGGACGGTGGGCCGGGTGAGGAGCCATGCCCGGATCCTCGCGCCGCGCGCGCCGTCCCGTCGGCCCCGGGGCCCCGGCGGTGGAAAACCGGGGGATGGGGAGGATCGGCGGGGTGAACGCCGCGCCGCGCGTGATGCACGGCGCTCCCCGGAGGGTGCCTGCGGGGAGCGCGGTCGGCTAGACTGACGACAGCGTCCGGCATGTCCGGGCGACTTCGCGTGCCCGCATGGTCCATCCGGTCGTCGGTCCTCGCGATCCGCGTCCCCGCCTCCCGGCGGGGTAGGGATCCGGGGAGGTCGGAGGGCCGGGCACCAGGCCCTGCGCCGTCCGGCGGCAGGGGAGAACCGAGAATGCAGGTCCTGCGCGAGGACCGCGGACGCCGCCACGGTGCGCCGCGCGAGCCCAGGGCCGGGAAAGAGACAGACCATGGCAGTCGTCACCATGCGCCAGCTCCTCGAGAGCGGCGTCCACTTCGGACACCAGACCCGTCGCTGGAACCCGAAGGTGAAGCGCTTCGTGTTCGCCGAGCGCAACGGCATCTACATCGTCGACCTGATGCAGACGCTCACCTACATCGACAAGGCGTACGAGTTCGTCCGCGCGACCGTCGCCCACGGCGGAACCATCCTGTTCGTCGGCACGAAGAAGCAGGCGCAGGAGTCCATCCGCGAGCAGGCCACCCGCGTGGGCATGCCCTACGTGAACCAGCGCTGGCTCGGCGGCATGCTCACCAACCTGCAGACGGTCTCGCAGCGCGTGAACCGCCTCAAGGAGCTCGAGCAGATCGACTTCGACGATGTGGCCTCCTCCGGCCGCACCAAGAAGGAGCTGCTGATGATGCGCCGCGAGAAGGACAAGCTCGAGAAGACCCTGGGCGGCATCCGCGACATGGGCCGCACCCCGAGCGCCGTCTGGATCGTGGACACCAACAAGGAGCACCTCGCCGTCGACGAGGCCCAGAAGCTCAACATCCCGGTCGTCGCGATCCTCGACACCAACTGCGACCCCGACGAGATCACCTACCCGATCCCGGGCAACGACGACGCGATCCGCTCCGTCGCCCTGCTGACCCGCGTCGTGGCCGACGCCGTCGCCGCGGGCCTCCAGGATCGCCACGCGAAGTCGGAGAAGGGCGAGAAGAACGTTTCCGCGGTCGACGCGGAGCCGCTCGCCGAGTGGGAGCAGGAGCTGCTCAAGCAGTCCGAGGTCCAGCAGGACGGCGCTCCCGCCGAGGAGTCCGTCACCGCCGAGGCCGAGGGCGTCGCCGGTGCCGAGAAGAACCTCGAGGAGCAGAAGGCCGCCGCGGCCGAGGAGAAGGCCGTCGAGGAGACCCCCGAGGTCCCCACCGCCGACGCCTCCGACGTCGAGGCCTCCGAGGTCCTCGGTGCCGAGGAGGACGCCAAGGCGTCCGCCGGCGAGACCGAGGTCCAGACCGAGCCCTCCGAGTGAGCGCGCTCCCCGGGCAGGGTGCGCACCCCGCGGCGCACCCTGCCCGGGGGCACCTCCCCACCTCCCCGCACGACCTCTCCCACCAGGAAGAAGGAACACATGGCGAACTACACGGCTGCTGACATCAAGGAGATCCGGGAGTCCACCGGCGCCGGGATGCTCGACGTCAAGAAGGCTCTCGACGAGGCCGAGGGCGACAAGGCCAAGGCCGTCGAGCTGATCCGCGTCAAGGGTCTCAAGGGCATCGCCAAGCGCGAGGGCCGCAGCGCCTCCGAGGGCCTCATCGCCGCGGACATCCGCGACGCCGACGGCGGTCAGGAGGGCACCCTCGTGGAGCTCAACTCCGAGACCGACTTCGTCGCCAAGAACGACAAGTTCGTCGCCCTCGGCGACGAGGCCGTGGCCGCGGCCGTCGAGTCCGGCGCGACCGACCCCGAGCAGCTCGCCGAGACCTCCTTCGGCGAGGCCCTCACCAGCGCCGCCGCGACCATGGGCGAGAAGATCGTCGTGCGCCGCATCGGCCGCGTGAAGGGCGAGGTCGTCACCTCGTACATGCACCGCACCAACAAGGACCTGCCCCCGCAGGTCGGCGTCCTCGTCGCCACCGACGAGGCCGGCGCCGAGGTCGCGCGCGACGTGGCGATGCACATCGCCGCCTACTCGCCCGCGTACCTCACGCGTGACGAGGTGCCCGCGGAGATCGTCGCCGACGAGCGTCGCATCGCCGAGGAGACCGCGAAGAACGAGAACAAGCCCGAGAAGGCCATCCCGAAGATCATCGAGGGACGCCTCAACGGCTACTTCAAGGAGAACGTCCTGCTCGACCAGGCGTTCGCCAAGGATCCCAAGCAGACCGTGGGCAAGGTCCTCGAGGGCGCCGGCGGCACCCTCACGGGCTTCGTCCGCTTCCGCGTCGGCAACTGATCCCGCGCATCTGACGAGCGCCCGGGCCCCGCGCCCGCGTCGCGCCCGATTCCCGGAGGGCCCCGCATCCGCCACGGATGCGGGGCCCTCCGTCGTCGCGGGTGCGGACGTGATCACGTCCGCGCCGATCCATGGGGCCCGCCGCCCCGCGCGCCGGTATCATCGCCCGAGACCTCGACCGGAAGGACCTTCCATGACCCAGGCGTCCGTCACCTCCCAGATCCCGGTTCTCCCGAAGAAGGAGGGCGGCCGCCGCGTCCTCCTCAAGCTCTCGGGCGAAGCCTTCGGCGGCGGCACCGTGGGCGTCGACCCCGATGTCGTCTCCCGCATCGCCGGCGAGATCGCCGAGGGCGTCGCGCAGGGCGTCGAGTGCGCCGTCGTCGTGGGCGGGGGCAACTTCTTCCGCGGCGCCGAGCTCTCCCAGCGCGGCATGGACCGCCGCCGCGCCGACTACATGGGCATGCTCGGCACCGTCATGAACAGCCTCGCCCTCCAGGACTTCCTCGAGCAGAAGGGCGTCTCCACGCGCGTGCAGACGGCCATCGCGATGGGCCAGGTCGCCGAGCCCTACCTGCCGCTGCGCGCCGTGCGCCACCTCGAGAAGGGCCGCGTGGTCATCTTCGGCGCGGGCGCGGGCATGCCGTACTTCTCGACCGACACGGTCGCTGTGCAGCGCGCCCTGGAGATCGGCTGCCAGGAGGTCCTGATGGCCAAGAACGGCGTGGACGGCGTCTACACCGCCGACCCGCACGAGGACCCGACCGCCGAGAAGATCGAGCAGATCACCTACAACGACGCCCTGCAGCGCGGCCTCAAGGTCGTGGACGCCACGGCCTTCAGCCTCTGCATGGACAACGCCCAGCAGATGATGGTGTTCGGCCTGGACACCCCCGGCAGCATCACCCGTGCCATGGTGGGCGACCGCATCGGCACCCTCGTCACCGGCGACTGAGCCCGCGAGGCGGGGCGGACGCCGTCCGACCCGGCCCTCACGCCCCCTCCGCAGGCGTCCCGGCCGCCGCCGGACGCGCACGACGGGGAGCGATGGGGGAGAATGGACAGCGGCCCCGGCGCACGAAGCCGGAGCCGGCACGACCTGAGCCACGAGAAGAGCAGCGAGGAGCGCGACGTGAGCGATGACATCCCCGGCATCCTGAAGGACGCCGAGAGCAAGATGACCAAGACGATCGAGGTCACCAAGGAGGAGTTCTCCACGATCCGCACCGGTCGTGCGAACGCCGCCATGTTCCAGGGCATCACCGTGGAGTACTACGGCGCCCCGACCCCGCTGAACCAGCTCGCCTCGCTGCAGTTCCCCGAGGCCCGCACGGTCATCGTCACCCCCTACGACAAGTCCTCCACGGGCGCGGTCGAGAGCGCTCTGCGCGCCTCCGACCTGGGCGTGAACCCCACGAACAACGGCGACAACCTGCGCATCGTCCTGCCGGCCCTCACCGAGGAGCGCCGCAAGGACTACATCAAGCAGGCCAAGTCCAAGGCGGAGGACGGCCGCGTGGCCGTGCGCGCCAGCCGCGGCACCGCGAAGAAGGCCATCGAGAAGCTGGTCAAGGACAAGGAGGTCGGCGAGGACGAGGGGTCGCGCGCCGAGAAGGACCTCGAGGCGCTCACCAAGAAGTTCATCGAACAGGTCGACGAGGCGCTCGCGGCCAAGGAGACCGAGCTGGCCACGGTCTGAGCGCCCGCGCTCCCTCGACCGTCCCGCTCGTCCGCGCCGTGGTCCCCGCAGCACCCGATCGCACCGCCCCGTCCCTCCCGGACGGGGCGGTGCCGGGTGCGCCCGTCGCCGAGCCCGCTGCCGGCGCCCCGGCGGCGAAGCGGCGCGGACCCGGCCGCGACCTGCGCGCGGCGATCCCCGTCGGCATCGGCCTCGTGGTCGTGCTGCTGGTGTGCCTGTTCGCCGTCCCCGTCGTCTTCCCCGCCTTCATCGCGCTCGCGCTGGTCCTCGCCGTCCTCGAGCTGACCCGTGCGCTCTCCGCCGGGGGCATGCGCGTGCCCGTGATGCCCGTGCTCGTGGGCGTGGTCGGCATGGTCGTCACCACCGAGGTCTTCCGCCTGGACGGACTGGTGGTCGCGACGGCGCTGGCCGTGTGCGTGCTGATCCTCTGGCGGGTCACCGAGTCGATGGGCACCGTCGCGCTCCGCGACGTCGCCGCGGGCGTGTTCACGATCGCCTGGGTGCCCTTCCTGGGCTGCTTCTCGCTGCTGCTCTTCGATCGGCCCGACGGGGCCCTGCTCGTGCTGCTCGCGTTCCTCGTGCCCGTCGCGAACGACACCGGCGGGTTCATCGCCGGGGTGCTCATGGGCAGGCATCCGATGGCCCCGTCGATCAGCCCCAAGAAGAGCTGGGAGGGATTCTTCGGATCCCTCGTGCTGGGCACCGCCGCGGCCGTCGTCTTCCTGGTGTTCGCGGACACCGCGCCGTGGTGGACCGGCCTGGTCATCGGCCCGGTGCTGGTGATCATCTCGACCTGCGGCGATCTCGCCGAGTCCCTGCTCAAGAGGGACCTCGGCATCAAGGACATGGGGCACATGCTGCCCGGCCACGGGGGCGTCCTGGATCGCATCGACTCGATCCTGCTGGCGGCCCCCGCCACATTCATCCTCCTGGAGGTGCTGGTATGACGCACGACCTTCCCGATCCCGCCGTGCCCGCGCCCGGCGCCCGCGATGCGGCCACGTCGGCCGACGGAGCGGGCCTGCCCGACCTCTCCCGCGAGGCGGTCCCGGGCGAGAAGATCGCCCTCGCCCCCGGCCAGCTGCAGCTGCGCCCCACCCGGCGCGGCAAGCCGCCGGCCCACCTCGCTGACCTCACGATGGACGAGCGCATCGCGGCCGTCGAGGAGATGGGCCTGCCCGGCTTCCGCGCCAAGCAGCTGTCCGTGCACTACTTCGAGCACGCGACCGTCGACCCCGAGGCGATGACGGACCTGCCCAAGGACCGCCGCGAGGAGCTCGTCGCGCGCTTCTTCCCGCAGCTGCTCACGCTCGTCTCGATGCAGAGCGCCGACAACGGCGCCACCCAGAAGATGCTCTGGCGCCTGTTCGACGGCTCCCTCGTGGAGTCCGTGCTCATGCGCTACACGGGCCGCACCACCCTGTGCATCTCCTCGGAGGCCGGCTGCGGCATGAACTGCCCATTCTGCGCGACCGGGCAGATGGGGCTGAGCCGCAACCTCTCGACCGCCGAGATCCTCGAGCAGGTGCGGATCGCCAACGGGAAGCTCGCCGCGGGCGACGTCCCCGGCGGCACCGGCCGCGTGAGCAACATCGTGTTCATGGGCATGGGCGAGCCGCTCGCGAACTACCGGCCGGTCGCGACCGTCTGCAAGCGCCTGAACGCCCCGGCCCCCGAGGGCTTCGGGATGAGCGCCCGCAACATCACCGTCTCGACCGTGGGCCTCGCCCCCGCGGTGCGCAAGCTCGTCAAGGAGGAGATCCCGGTGACGCTCGCGGTCTCCCTGCATGCTCCGGACGACGCCCTGCGCGACGAGCTCGTCCCGATCAACACCCGCTTCGACGTCGACGAGATCCTCAGCGCCGCGCACGAGTACTTCGAGGCCACCGGCCGTCGTGTGAGCATCGAGTACGCGCTGATCCGCGACATCAACGACCAGGAGCATCGTGCCCAGCTGCTCGCCGACCGCCTGATCGACAAGGGCGGGCGGCACTGGGTGCACGTGAATCCGATCCCCCTGAACCCCGTCAAGGGCTCGAAGTGGACCGCCTCGGACCCGATGGTGGAGAAGCGCTTCGTGGAGACCCTGCGGGACAACGGCATCCGCACCACGATCCGCGACACCCGCGGCTCCGACATCGACGGCGCGTGCGGCCAGCTCGCGGCGACCGTCATCGAGTCCGACACCCATCGCGCCGACCGCGAGGCGCGCGTCGCGCGCGTCGAGGCCATCGCCTCCCGTCCCGAGGACGACGAGGGGAACGTGCTCGAGGAAGCGCCCGAGACCATCGGCTGAGCGCCGGGATCCGCCCGGCGCGGCACCAGCTCCCCGCCCCGCCCGCTCGGTACAGTGGGGGAGCGGCATCGACCCCTGGAAGGAACTGCCACGTGAGCACATCGTTCGAGCGCGTCTCCCGCTTCAGCGTCGGCTACGACCCGCATGAGGTGGACGACTTCCTCGCGCGCGCCCGCACCGCCTATGAGCACGGCGGCTCCGGCTTCGACAGCGCCGACGTCACCTCGGCGAGCTTCGGCACCATCCGCGGCGGCTACGACATGCGCACCGTCGACGAGGCCCTGGATCGGCTCTCGGACGCCTTCGCCCTCCAGCAGCGCGACGACGCCATCGCCCGCCAGGGCGAGGACCAGTGGATCTCCCGCCTCACCGAGCGCGCCGAGACCCTCAAGGACCGCCTCGAGCGTCCCGCCGGGGAGCGCTTCGCCCCGGCCGCCCACGGTGAGCGCTCCTACGACCGCACGGACGTCGACGCCCTGTGCGATCAGCTCATCGCCTACTTCACCGAGGGTCTGCCGATGAGCGTGGACGACGTGCGCCGGGCGGCCTTCCGCCGCCGCAAGGGCCAGGACGGCTACCAGGAGGCCGTCGTGGACGTGTACCTCGACCACGTCGCCGACCTCATGGCCTCCGTGCCGTGATCCTGCCCGTCCGGACCCCGTCGGCCGCCTTCGGGGCCCTCCGGATCGAGCCCGCCCCCAGCGGGCGCCCCCGCCCATGACCGTCCTCCTGTACGCGCTCGGGGTGCTGGCCGTCGCCCTGGGCATCGCGGTCTCGATCGCGCTGCACGAGCTGGGGCACCTGATCCCCGCCAAGGCGTTCGGGGTGCGCGTCACCCAGTACATGATCGGCTTCGGGCCGACCATCCTCTCCCGTCGCCGCGGCGAGACCGAGTACGGCGTCAAGGCGATCCCGCTGGGCGGGTACATCCGCATGATCGGCATGTACCCGCCGCGCCGCGACGACGCCCCGGGGACGATCCGCGAGGACTCCACGGGACTGTTCCAGCAGATGGCGCAGGACGCCCGCGAGTGGGAGGCCGAGCAGTACGACCCGGCAGAGTCCCACCGCACGTTCTCCGCGCTGACCGTGCCGCGCAAGCTCGTCGTCATGCTCGGCGGGCCCACCATGAACCTCCTGATCAGCGCGGTGCTGCTCGGGGTCCTCGTGTGCGGGATCGGCCTGCCGGCGTCCTCGACGACCGTCGAGACCGTCTCCCGATGCGTGCTCCCGGCCGACGCCCCGGGGGGCACCTCCTGCACGGGGCATCCCGAGGCCCCCGCCCTCGCCGCGGGGATCGAGCCCGGCGATCGGCTGCTGGAGATCGACGGGCACGCGATCGATCAGTGGGCCGACGTCACGAGCGCCGTGCGCGGCGCCGGCGACCGCGAGATCGACGTGGTCGTCGAGCGCGACGGGGAGCGGATCACCCTGCACGCGACACCGATCCTCGACGAGCGCCCCGTGATCGCCGAGGACGGCAGCGCGAAGACCGATGCGCACGGGGACGTGGTCACCGAGGAGGTCGGCTTCCTGGGCGTCGGCCCCGGCCAGGAGCTCCGCCGGCAGTCGCCGCTCGAGGTGCCGGGCATGGTCCTGCAGACCTTCGAGGGGACCGCTCGGATCGTCGTCACGCTGCCCATGCGGCTGATCGACGTCGGGAAGGCCGCCTTCGGGGACGGCGAGCGGGATCCCGATGGTCCCATCGGCGTGGTCGGCGTGAGCAGGCTCGCGGGGGAGGTCGCGAGCGCAGACCAGCCCCGCTTCGACCTCACGGCGAAGGTCTCCACGCTGATCTCGATGCTCGCCTCGCTGAACATGGCCCTGTTCGTGTTCAACCTGATCCCGCTCATGCCCCTGGACGGCGGTCACGTCGCCGGCGCCCTCGTCGAAGGGGTCCGACGGCGGATCGCGCGCTGGCGCGGGAGGCCCGACCCGGGCCCGGTGGACATGTCGCGGCTGCTGCCGCTGACCAACGTGGTCGCGCTGCTCTTCCTCGCGATGACCGTCATGCTGCTGTATGCGGACATCGTGGACCCCATCACCCTGTTCCCGTGAGAGGCTCGGATCCATGTTCTCCCGCGGTCCTCGGCTGCGAGCCCTGAGGCCCACCGGCGTGCAGGGCGCGATCGACCACGTCCTCGCGGACCCCCTGGTCAACGCCCTTCCGGGCGCGCGGCTCGTCGACCTCCGCCACAGCCTGAGCATCGGTCAGGAGTTCAGCATCGCGGGGGAGGAGCGGCACACCGAAGGCCTCCTCTGGCACGGCGTGAACGTGTCCCCGGTGAGCGCGAGCCCCCGCTCGATCGGCCTGTTCGCCGAGCATCTCGCCGCGCGTCCCCGCCGCTGCAGCTCTATCGTCGGTGAGCGCTCGGCGGTCGCGTCGCTGTGGGCGCAGCTGGCCCCCGTCTGGGGACGGCAGATCCGCGAGCAGCGCTGGTCCCAGCCGCTGCTCGAGGCGACCGCGGCGCCGTCGCGGCCCCTGCCGCCCTCGGGTCTGCGCCGGGCCGTGCGCGGCGAGGAGGAGATCGTCTTCCCCGCCGCGGTCTCCATGTTCCGCGAGGAGGTCGGCACCGATCCGCTCGCGCACGACGGCGGTCGCGGCTACCGGGCGCGCGTGCGCGACCTCATCACCCTGGGCCGCACGTACGTGGTCGTGCGCGACGGGCGGGTGCTGTTCAAGGCCGACGTGGGCGCGGTGCTGGGTCCCGTCGCCCAGATCCACGGCGTCTGGGTGGACCCCGCGCGCCGCGGGGAGGGGGTGGGCCGCGCCGCCATGCACGACCTCGTCGGCCTGGTCGCCCGGGACCACGCCCCGCGGGTCTCCCTCTACGTCAACGACTTCAACGAGCCCGCGCGCCGCGCGTACGCCGCCGCCGGCTTCACCCAGCGCGGCGAGCTCACCACGATCCTCTTCTGAGCGCGCTCAGGGCCGCGCGATGATCAGGCGCAGGGAGCCGTCGAACGCCTCCGCCTCGCGCAGATGCCCGTGCCGCGCATCCCACGCCCCGGACTCGAGGTCCGCGCCCAGCTCGCGCACGAAGCGCTCGGAGACCTCCGGGCCCACGAAGCTCCACGCCGAGTTCGCCGTGCGGGCGCCCGCATCCAGCAGGGCCTCGGGCCGGCCGAAGTAGGCCTCGCCGAAGCCGTCGGTGCAGCCGCGCGGGATCGGCAGCTCCCGCACCTCGACGTCGCCGCCCAGGATCTCGGCGATGCGCGCTGGAGCCGGGTAGCGGGAGGCCTCGGTCGCGATCACCTCCGGCGCGTACTCGGCCAGCCAGAACCTGTCGAGCGCCGCCGGATCGCAGCTCAGCACGACGACGGGCCCGGCGGTCACGCGCCGAAGCTCGCGCAGCCCCTTCTCGAGGTCGCCCCACTGATGGACGGTGAAGGAGGCGAGCGCCGCGTCGAAGGCGCCGTCGGCGAACGGGAGGTCCTCGGCGCCCGCCTCGATCGCGGGGGCGAGGTCCGACGGCCGCTGCGCGCGCATGGTGGCGCTCGGCTCGACGGGCGTGACCTCGCGGTCCGTCGGCTCGTAGGAACCGGCGCCCGCGCCCACGTTCACCAGGGTGCGCGCGGTCCCCAGCGAGTCCTCGATCGCCTCCGCGATCCGCGGGTCCGGCCGACGGTAGGTGCGGTAGCCCGCGCCGATCGTCGAGTAGTCGGCGTCCCCGGCGGAGCCGTCGCCGCGGGGCGCCGTGGCACCTGCGGGGGCGGAGGGATCGGTGGACGTCGAGGGTGCGGGGACGGATGCGGGATCCCAGGGGTGCGTCATGCGCTCATCCTTCACCATCGGCGTCGATCGCCGGCCGGTGGGCGGTCGCGACGAACTGCAGGGCGATCCGGTCGGGGTCCTCCTGCAGACGCCAGCGGTCCCCCTCGCGCACCATGAGCTCGGGCCACGGGCACCAGGCCGAGTACGGCGTCTCCTCGAGCGAGTCGAGCACCAGGCCGGTCTCCAGCAGGGCGTTCACGATCTGTGCGAGGGAGTGGTTCCACTGGTGGCTGCGGCTGTGCGCGATCGCGGGGGCGTCGGGCGGAGCCTCGACGTAGCTGAACTCCTCGTCCCAGGTCATGGGCTGCTCGCGCTCGAAATAGGGCTGCTCGATGCGCAGCCCGTCGCTCACGTCCTCGCCGATGGCCATGAACATCGGGTGGTCGTCGCGGACGAGGAATCTGCCGCCGGGGCGCAGCAGGGAGGCGATCACGCGCGCCCAGGCGCGCACGTCGGGCAGCCAGCACAGCACCCCGATCGAGGTGTACACGAGGTCGAAGTCCCCGGTCACCGCCGCGCGCGCGTCGTACACGTTGGCCTCGACGAGCTCGAGATCGGCGCGGCAGCGCTCGGCGATCCGTGCGGCCCGGGCGAGGGAGGCGGGTGAGAGATCCAGGCCGACGACCCGGCGGGCGCCGAGGCGTGCGAGCCCGACCGTGTCGGTGCCCAGGTGGCACTGGAGGTGGATGACGTCGAGCCCCGCGAGGTCCCCGAGGCGCTCGCGGTCCTGGGCCAGCGCGGGACTGATCGCCGACGGGTCGTCGACGAGCTCCTCGATGCCGTAGCCCGAGGCCTCGTGAAGCGCCGAGCGGTCGTCCCAGTTGGCGCGGTTGTCGGCGAAGTGCTGTGCACGGGGTTCCATGGTCCGACGGTAGCGGGCGGGGGTCGCACGAGCCGAGGGGTTTTCGCGCGGCACGCTCAGAGGTACACGGCCCGCTGCACGTCGCCGCTGTCGATGTTGTCCGCGTCGTACCAGAGGAATCCGGTGTCGATCATCTTCTCGACCTTCTTCCCCGCGAGGGCCTCGATCGCGGTGCGCACGGTGAGGCGACCCATCTGCATCGGGTCCTGGGTGACGGCGCCCGCCATCTCGCCGGAGCGGATCGCCTCGACCTGCGCGCGCCCGGAGTCGAAGCCGATCACGGCCAGGTCGGTGCGCCCGGACTCCTCGACCCCCTTGAGGACGCCGATCGCCGAGCCCTCGTTGGTGCCGAACAGCCCCTTCAGGTCGGGGTGCGCGGTGACCATGGAGCGCGCGATGTCGGCCGACTTCGCCTGGTCGCCCTCGCCGTACTGCACCTCGAGCGCCTCCACCCCGGGGCCGTAATCCTCCAGCCCGGCCAGGAAGCCGTCGCGGCGGTCCGTGCCGGAGAGGGACACCTGGTCGTGGGCGACGATGCCCACCTGCCCCTTGCCGTCGATCAGCTCGCACATGTGCTTGGCGGCCTCCTTCGCGGCCGCGGCGTTGTCGGTGGCGACCGTCGCGAGCGGGATGTCGGAGTCCACACCCGAGTCGAAGGCGATCACCGGGATCCCCTTGGAGTGCGCCTCGTCGAGTGCCAGCGCCGCCGCGCGGGAGTCCAGGGCCGCGAGGCCCAGCGCGTCGGGGTTCCTCGTCACGGCGTTCTGCAGCATCGTGATCTGGGCCTCGACGTCGGTCTCCGCGGGCGGGCCCTCGAAGGTGAGGACCACGCCGTTCTCGTCGGCCTCCGCGCGGGCGCCGCGACGCACGGCCTGCCAGAACTGGTGCTGGAAGCCCTTGGAGACCAGGGCGATGTGCGTGACGTCCTCGCGCGAGCGGCCGCAGCCCGCCGCCGGCAGCAGCAGGCCCACGCCGCCGAGGGCGAGCAGCGCGCGACGGCTCGGCGCGCGCCGACCGGCACGCGACCCGCCGACCGTCCCGTCCTCGCTCCCGGTCATGCCGTGCGCTCCGCGCGGCGGCGCAGGCGGTCGATGAACACGGCCACCAGGATCACCGCGCCCAGCAGGACGTCCTGCCATTCCTGCGGGATCGAGAGGATCTGCAGACCGTTGGTGAGCACGGAGATGATGAGCGCGCCGATCATCGTGCCGACGATCGTCCCGCGCCCGCCGGACAGCGAGGTCCCGCCGATGACGACGGCGGCGATCGCGTCGAGCTCGTAGCCCATGCCGGTCGCGGGCTGCGCGGAGCCGAGCCGGGCCGAGATCATGACGCCCGCGAGCCCCGTGAACAGACCGCCCACGACGTAGACGATCATCAGCCACTTCTTCACGGCCACGCCCGCGAGCTCCGCGGCCTCCTTGTTGGAGCCGATCGCGGTCGCGTAGCGCCCCAGCAGCGTGCGGGACATGAGCATTGCCGAGATCACGGCGGCGAGGGCCAGCACGAGCACGGCGTTGGGGACCGACGGGATGATCGTCCCGGTCGAGAAGCCCATGTAGGAGGGGGCCTCGAAGTAGATCGGGGCCGCGCCGGAGATCACCAGCGCGAGCCCGGAGGCGACCATCATCATCGCCAGGGTCGCGATGAACGGCGGCAGGTCGAGGATCGCGACGCTCACCCCGTTGATCAGGCCGATGAGGCCGCCGAAGAGGATCGCGAGCACGATGCCGAGCGGGACCGGGATCCCCCAGTTCACGATGAACATGCCGCTCATCACCGCGCACAGCGCCATCCCCGTGCCCACCGACAGGTCGATGCCTGCGGTGGTGATCACGAAGGTCGCGCCGAGGGCGAGCAGGCCGATCACCACGGTCGAGTACAGGATCGTGACGATGTTCCCCCAGGTCGGGAAGATCGTGGGGCTCGCGATGGAGAAGGCGAGGAAGATCAGGACGAGGGTACCGGCGGCCAGCAGCTGCTGGAGGCGGACGCGGCGCGGTCCGCGGGGGCGGCCGGTGCCCGCCTCCTCGCGGGCCTGGGAGGCGGCGAGCGTGCTCATCGGTGTCCTTCCGTGGTGGCGGACGCGTCGGTGCGTCCGCGCTCGGGGGCGGGGTCGGGATCGGCGGTGCGGGGGTTCGCGGGGGCCTCCTCGACGGCGGCGAGGCGCATGACGGACTCGGGGTCGGCGTCGGCCGCGTCGAGCACCCCCGCGACGCGGCCCTCGGCCATGACGACGACGCGGTGGGCCAGGCGCAGCACCTCGGGAAGCTCGGAGGAGATGACGATCAGGGAGCGGCCCTGCGCGGCGAGGTCCTCGAGCAGTGCGTGGATCTCCTCCTTCGCGCCGACGTCGATGCCGCGGGTGGGCTCGTCGAAGAACAGCACGTCGCTCTCCCGCATCAGCCAGCGGCCGATGACGGCCTTCTGCTGATTGCCTCCCGAGAGGTTCTTGATCGGCTGCTCGAGGTGCGGGGTGCGGATGCGCAGGGCGCTCGCCTGCTCCTCGGCCGCCCGGCGCGCGTCGGCGCGGCGCACGAGGCCCGCGCGCTGGAAGCGGGAGCCGAGCGCTGAGAGCTCCATGTTCGCCAGCACGGAGCTCTCGAGCATGAGACCCAGACGCTTGCGGTCCTCGGGCAGGTAGCCGATGCCGGCGCGGGCCGCCTGGGCGGGGGAGCGGAAGGCGACGGGCCGCCCGCGCAGACGGACCTCGCCGCCCTGGCGGGGGAGGGATCCGATCAGCGCGCGCGCCGTCTCTGTGCGTCCGGCGCCCATCAGTCCCGCGAAGCCCAGGATCTCGCCCTCGCGCAGCTCGAAGGAGACGTCGTGGACGAGCGGCTCGCTGCGCAGGTGCTCGACGGCGAGGAGGACCGGGCGGTCCTCGCCCTCGGGCGGCGCGTCGCGCGGCGCGTGCGCGCGCCCGGAGGTGTCGACGGGGCGGCCGACCATCTTCGTGACGACCTCGTCGATGGTCGCGCCGGCCATCGGGAAGTCGTCCACGTACTCGCCGTCGCGGATCACCTGGACGCGGTCGGCGAGACCGCGCAGCTCCTCCATGCGGTGGGAGATGAAGACGACGCCGGTGCGCGGGGTGACGAAGTCGCGGATGAGGGCGTGGAGGGCGGCGGCCTCGGTCTCGTTGAGCGCGGCCGTGGGCTCGTCCATGACCAGAACACGGGCGTCGAAGCTGAGCGCCTTCGCGATCTCGACCATCTGCTGCTGGGCGACGGTGAGGTCCTCGGCGCGGGCCGACGGGTCGAGGTCCATGCCGAGCCGGTCCAGCAGGTCCCGGGTGCGCGCCTCGAGGTCGCGGGGACGGGTGAACAGGCCCGCGGCGGGATGCTCGCGGCGCAGGAAGATGTTCTGCGCCACGGTGAGCGCGGGGATCAGGTTCAGCTCCTGGTGGATGATCGCGAGCCCCTGCCGGGCCGCGTCCAGGGGACCGCTCACGCGCAGGAGGCGCCCCAGGTAGCGGAACTCGCCGGCGTCGGGGCGATGCACGCCCGTGAGCACCTTCATGAGTGTGGACTTCCCGGCGCCGTTCTCCCCGACCAGGGCGAGCACCTCTCCCGCGTGCAGGTCGAGACGCATGTCGGAGAGCGCACGCACGCCGGGGAACGTCTTCACGGCTCCCCGGACCTCGAGCAGCAGCTCGCCCTCGGGGTCGGAAGCCCTCTGCGGATCCGTCATCGCACACGCACCGTCCGGACATCATCGTCGGAAATCGATTACTCGATGGTAGAGGGCGGCGGGTGCGTCATGTCAACCCGGATCGCGCCGTACCCGGCCGCTGCACCCCTCCGCAGGTCGTGCCACCCCTCGCCCCGGTTCCACCCCAGGTCGTAGCCCCGATGGCGAGGACGACCCCGGAGGCCGATGCGATGAGGGCGGCGCGGCGCGAGGATGGGGACATCCCGGTCGGAGCGGCGGGCCGACGAGCACGAGCACCGGCCGCCGCCCGGCCCGCAGAACCTCGACGAAGGAGAGAAAGATGGCCCACACCTCCATGAGCGTCCGCACCGGCGACGAGACCGGGCGGGGCACGGCGAGCCTCGTCATCGGCGTCTGCTCCCTGCTGGCCGGCTGGATCCTCATCGGCCCCATCATCGGCCTGTGGCTGGGCATCTCCTCGCGCGGTCGTGAGCCGCTGGCCCGTGGGCGGGCCGGCTGGGGGATCGCGCTGAACCTGGTCGCGCTGCTCGGCTGGATCGTGCTCGTGGGCATCGTGCTCGTCTCCGGCGTCGGCATGGCGCTGCTCCAGCAGAACTGAGACGAGCGCCGGGCCCCGGACGTGCACCTGGCACGGGTGCGGCTCCTCTACCATGGTGGGGGGGTTCCTCACGCCGCCGTGGGGCGCCCACACCTCCGTTCGAAAGGCCCTCCATGATCCGCATGTCCTCCTCGTTCGTCCGCACCCTGCGCGAGGACCCGTCGGACGCCGAGGTCGCGAGCCACAAGCTGCTGGTGCGCGCCGGGTACATCCGCCGCAGCGCGCCGGGCGTGTACACCTGGCTGCCGCTGGGCCTGCGGGTGATGCGGAAGGTCGAGCAGATCGTGCGCGAGGAGCAGGACGCGATCGGCGGCAACGAGCTGCTGTTCTCCGCGCTGCAGCCCCGCGAGCCCTACGAGGCGACCGGCCGCTGGGAGGAGTACGGGCCCACCCTGTTCCGGCTGAAGGACCGCAAGCAGGCCGACTACCTGCTCGCGCCCACCCACGAGGAGATGTTCACCCTCGCGGTGAAGGATCTGTTCAACTCGTACAAGGACCTCCCGGTCATGCTGTACCAGATCCAGACCAAGTACCGCGACGAGGCGCGTCCGCGCGCCGGCCTGCTGCGCGTGCGCGAGTTCATCATGAAGGACGCCTACTCCTTCGACATCGACGACGCCGGCCTGGACGCCTCCTACTTCAAGCAGCGCGGCGCCTACCAGCGCACCTTCGAGCGCCTGGGCCTGCCCACGGTGATCTGCCAGGCCGACGCCGGCGCCATGGGCGGCTCCCGCTCCGAGGAGTTCCTGCACCCCACGCCGATCGGCGAGGACACCTTCGTGGTCTCCGAGGGCGGCTATGCCGCGAACGTCGAGGCCGTCACGACCGTCGTCCCCGAGGCGCTGCCCGAGGACCGGATCGCGCAGCTGCCCGCCGCGCACGTCGAAGACACCCCGGGCGCCTCGACCATCGCGAAGCTCACGGACTTCTCCAACGAGGCCTTCCCCGGCAAGGGGTACGTCACGGAGTCGGGGGAGTGGACCCGCTTCGAGATGCTCAAGCACCTCGTCTACCTGCTCACCCACCCCGACGGCACGACGGAGCCGCTCGTGATCGCCCTGCCCGGCGATCGCGAGGTCGACGACAAGCGCCTCGAGGTGGCCGTGGCCCCCGCGATCGCGACGGCCTTCACCGAGGAGGACTTCGCGAAGCACCCCGTGCTCAAGAAGGGGTACATCGGCCCCGAGGGTCTGGGCCTCGAGGCGCCGTCCAAGATCCGCTATGTCGTCGACCCCCGCGTCGTCCCGGGCACCCGCTGGGTCGCCGGGGCCGGCGCGAAGGACAAGCACGTCTACGACCTCGTCTTCGGCCGCGATTTCACGGCCGACGGCACGATCGAGGCCGCGGAGGTCCGCGACGGCGACCCGGCGCCCGACGGCTCGGGCCCGATGCGCCTGACCCGCGGCATGGAGATGGGGCACATCTTCCAGCTGGGACGGAAGTACGCCGAGGCGCTCGACCTGCGCGTGCTCGACGAGAACGGCAAGTCGGCCGTGGTGACCATGGGCTCCTACGGCATCGGCGTCACGCGCGCGGTCGCCGCGATCGCCGAGCTGCACCACGACGAGAAGGGCCTGACCTGGCCGCGCGCCGTCGCCCCGGCCGACGTCCACGTGCTCGCGACCGGCAAGGACCAGAGCGTCTTCGACGAGGCCGACCGGATCGCGCGCGATCTCGAGGCCCAGGGCCTCGAGGTGCTCTACGACGATCGCCCGAAGGTCTCGCCGGGCGTGAAGTTCAAGGACTCGGAGCTGCTGGGCCTGCCCACCACGGTCGTCGTCGGGCGCGGGCTCGCCGAGGGCAAGGTCGAGATCCGCGATCGCGCGAGCGGCGAGGTCGCCGAGGTCTCCCCGCAGGAGGTCGTGGATCTCGTGGTCCGCGCCGTCCGCGCCTGAACCGCGCGAGCGGTCCTTCGACCCGACGCCCCGCCCCTCGCCGCGAGGGGCGGGGCGTCCGGTCTTCCGGGCCGGGGCGCCCGGTCCTCGGGGGAGGCGGACGCCGCCGTTCAGCCCTCCGGATCGAGGGTCGGCAGCGCCGAGAGGGACGAGCGCAGTGACGCCAGCAGCACCGCCTGGTCCAGGGCGGCCGCGATCGAGAGCGATCGGCGCTCGAAGGGCGCGGCACCGGTGAGGATCACGTGGTCCTCGACGAGGGTGAGGGCGAGCGCCTCGGGCTCGTCCTTCCGCAGCTCCTGCGTGACGCCGCCGCCCGGCAGCGGGTACACGGCCGCGCGCAGCACCTCCTTCGCACCGTCCTCGCGGGCGAAGGCGCCGAGCTGCTCGGCGCGCTCGCGGTCCGCATCGCTCAGGGCGATGAGGGCCGAGCGCTTCTTCCCGCTCTCGGCGGCCGCGAGCACCTCGCGCACGTATCCCGCGTACCACTCGTCCTCCTGCGCCCGCTCGAGCGAGGAGTGGTAGTCGACCTCCGCTCCGATCGACGGCGGGTCGGACTCCGGCACGTCGCGCGCGGGCTCGATCTTCTCGGCCGACGGGGGAGCGGTGGGCTCCTCGGTGCCCGCGATCCGCGCGAGCCTCTGCGCCGCCCAGGCCGCGAAGACGCCGGTCGCGAGCATGGGGCGCGCGAGGGAGCCGGAGACCTGCCGGGCCGCGTCGGTGGTGAGATCGCGGATCGCCACGAGCAGGTCCGAGAGCCCCTGCAGGTCGGTCGGAGCGGCATCGCCGCCACCGCCGTCGTCCGCGCCTCCGTCGCTGCCGCCGTCTCCGTCGTCGCCGCCCCCGTCGCTCGACGCGGAGCTCTCGTCCTCCGCCTCGGCCCCGGTGAGCATGGCCTCGCGCTGCTGCCCGAGGGCCTCCTGCACGCCGCTCACGAGGTCGCGCGAGCGCTCGTCGGCCCCGATCCGCGCGCCGAGGCCCGTCTCGAGCAGGGCCAGCAGGTCGCGGCGGTAGAGGTCGTCGATGCCCTCCGGGGGCGGGGTGTACACGGCGGGCTGACCGACCCTCACGCCGTCGCAGCCGGACAGGGCGAGCGCGCCGAGCGAGAGCCCGCCCAGCAGGACCGCACGACGGCGGGGCCGGGGACGGGGGAGCTCGGCACGCATGAGCCCGATTCTGCCATCACCGGGCGGCTCCTCCGCCATCGCGCGGCTCCTCCGCCGTCGCGCCGCTCCGCCGCGGTCGTGCTGCCGCGACCGTCGCGCGGCATCCCGCGCGAGCACACCGCCGCTCGGGCGTGCGCCTCGCCACGTGCGCGCGGTCCGGGACCTCCCTCGCGGGCGCGACCCGCGTGCGCGGACTAGAGTGGTGTCCCCGCAGGACGCACAGCAGAACACAGGAGAAGAGGTGGGAGCCATGACCTCCGAGCAGACCATCGGACGTGTCCAGGACGCCGCATCGCAGATCCTCTCCCGCCACGGCCTCGTGCTCGAGGACGCCGCCGTCCAGGAGCGCCAGGGGACCACCGAGGTCACGCTCGTCGTCGATCTCCCCGAGGACCGCACCGGAAGCGCGGACCTCGACGCGGTCGCGGAGGCGTCCCGCGAGATCTCCGAGCTGCTGGACGAGGACGAGTCGATCCTCGGCCCCGGCCCGAGCCTCCTCGAGGTCACCACTCCAGGCGCCGAGCGCACGCTCACGCAGCCCCGCCACTTCCGCCGCTCCCGCGGCCGTCTGCTCACGACCACGCTGGCGGGCGCCGCCGGGGCGGGCGAGAAGAGCCTGCGCGCCCGGCTGCTCGCCGTCGCCGAGGACGGGACGCTCACGCTGCATCCCGAGCCCGGCGTCGACGATCGCGGACGCCCCCGGAAGCTCCCGGCGGGAACCCCGGAGTTCCTCGCCGTGCCCCTCTCGGACGTCGTCTCGGCGCGCGTCGAGGTCGAGTTCACCCCGCCGCCGGACCAGGCGCAGCTGGACGAGCTCGCCGCCCGCGCCGCCGCGGCCGTGCCCGCTCGGCAGGCCGACCACGCCGCCCCCGAGGGCGGCACCACCCGCCCCTCATCCGCCGCTGACGATTCGGAGCGCTGACATGGACATCGACATGGGAGCCCTGCGGGCCCTGGAGCGCGAGCGGGAGATCCCCGTGGACGTGCTCCTGGACGCGATCCGCCAGGCGCTGCACGCCGCCTACCTGCACACCGACCACCCGGTGAAGGACTCCGAGGTCACGATCGACGAGCGCACCGGGGCTGTCGCCGTGCTCGCCCGCGAGCGCGACGCCGAGGGCGAGCTCGTCGAGGAGTGGGACGACACCCCCGAGAACTTCGGCCGTGTCGCCGCCTCGACCGCGCGCCAGGTGATCTTCCAGCGCATCCGTCAGCTCGAGGACGACGCGGTGCTGGGCGAGTACGCCGACCGCACCGAGGACATCGTCTCGGGGATCGTCCAGCAGGGCCGCGACCCGCGCATGGTGATGGTCGACCTCGGCACCGTCGAGGCTGTGCTGCCCCCGCACGAGCGCGTGCCCGGCGAGGACTACTCGCACGGCCGCCGCATCCGCGCCTACGTCGTGGAGACCCGCCGCGGTCCCAAGGGGCCGCAGATCACGCTCTCGCGCTCGCATCCGAACTTCGTGCGGCGCCTGTTCGCGCTCGAGGTCCCGGAGGTCGCCGACGGCACCGTCGAGATCGTGGGACTCGCCCGCGAGGCGGGCCACCGCACCAAGATGGCCGTGCGCGCGACCGTGCCCGGGGTGAACCCCAAGGGTGCGTGCATCGGCCCGATGGGCGCGCGCGTCCGCTCGGTGATGAACGAGCTGAACGGCGAGAAGATCGACATCGTCGACTTCGACGAGGACCCCACCGTCTTCGTCGCCCATGCGCTCTCGCCCTCGCGCGTCACCTCGGTCGCCGTCACCGACGAGGTGGGCCGCGCCGTCCGCGCGATCGTGCCCGACGGCCAGTTCTCCCTGGCCATCGGCAAGGAGGGGCAGAACGCCCGGCTCGCCGCGAAGCTCACCGGCTGGAAGATCGACATCCGCTCGGACGCCGCCCCGGAGCAGCCCGTCGTCGCGCAGGCCGCCCCCTCGGACGAGGCGCCATCGGAGTCCGCCGCATCGGACGATCCCGCTGCCGCCGGGGGGTCCGCCGCCGAGTCCGCGCCGGGCGAGGAATCCTCGCAGCTGTAACGCACGCCTCGCGGATGCCGGGCTCCGCGAGCAGGTCGGCTACACTGGTCAGGCTGTGTGCGCGCGAACTGGAGGCCCTGTGGAGAACCGTTCCACGAGCCATCGGCCCGAGCGCACGTGCGTGGGCTGCCGCACGGTGGCCCCGCGCGACCAGCTGGTGCGCCTCGTCATGGAGCAGGCCCCCGAGGGGGTCGCCCCCCGAGTGCGTGCGGATCCCTCGGGATCCGCACCGGGTCGGGGAGCGTGGCTCCACGCCGACGCATCATGCCTCGACCTCGCCCTGAAGCGGGGCGGCTTCGCCCGGTCCTTCCGCGGCGCGGTCGACACCGGGCTCCTCGCCCGGGATCTCGAGGCCTCTTACCCACTCGCCTTCCAGGGGAACAGGTAGAAGAACCAATGGACATCCGATGAGTACTCGGTCATGAGCACCCACAGGAACTAATGGTCCGCGCCCTTCTGTCGGCCGGACCGAGACAGGAGAATTGTGGCTAAGGTCCGCGTCCACGAGCTCGCCAAGGAGCTCGGACAGCCGAGCAAGGTCGTTCTGCAGAAGCTGCAGGACATGGGCGAATTCGTCCGTTCCGCCTCCTCGACCATCGAAGCACCCGTCGCGCGCAGGCTGCGCGAGGCGTTCCCGGCCTCCGAGGCCGGCAGCGAGAAGAAGAAGCCGGCCGCGAAGCCCGGCGCCGCCAAGCCGGCTCCCGCCAAGCCCGGCGCCTCCCCGAAGGCCGCCGCCAAGGACGATGCCGCCGCGCCGGCCCCTTCGGCCCCGTCGGCCGAGAAGCCCACGCCGGCCCCGAAGCCCTCGCAGGCGGAGTCGGAGAGCGCCGAGGCGCCCGCGGCGAAGCCCTCGAGCGCTCCCTCCAAGCCCTCCGCGCCGACGCCCCGCACCGCCGCGGCGAAGCAGGAGGACGCCGCCGAGAGCGCCGCGCAGAGCGAGCAGTCCCACGCGGACGACGCGGACGGCCAGGAGTCGTCCGGCTCGGCCGCGCCCAAGCCCGGCGCCGCACCCAAGCCCGGCGGCGCCCGCCCCGGCAACAACCCGTTCGCGACCTCCCAGGGGATGCCGCGTCCCGGCCGTCCGCGCCCGCAGCGCGATGGCGGCGGCGGCAACCGCCCCGGCGGCCCGCGTCCCGGCAACAACCCCTTCGCGACCGCGCAGGGCATGCCCCGTCCCGGCGGGCCGCGCCCGCAGGGCCGCGGCGGCGCCGGCGCCGGTTCCGGCGGGGACCAGGGCTCGCGCCCGCCCCGTGAGGGCGGCGCGCGCTCCGGCGCTCCCCGTCCCGGCATGCCCACCCCGGGCATCATGCGCCAGCACTCCCACGGCGGCCTCGC
>NZ_JBHTSV010000044.1:0-29575 GCF_042794925.1 Brachybacterium sp. NPDC056505 | reverse complement strand
GCCACGGCATATATGCCGTGGCTCCTCACCAGAGGCCCGTTGCCGTCATCCGCCCGAGGCCAGGGGCCCTCGCCCTCGCGGCGCGCACCCCGGCGCGCACCCCGGCGCACCCGTGGCGCGCGCCGCCGGGTCCCGGGTGCGCGTCGTCGGGCAGATGTCAGGCGTCGTCGTCCTCGGTCTCGGGCTCCAGGAGCCGGGAGGGGTGGGGCGGCACGTCCCGGTGCCAGGACTGCGTGCGCTCGAACGTCTCCCAGCCCATGGACCTGTAGAGGCCGTCGGCGCTGGTGGGGGAGTCCGCGTCCACCTCGAGGTCCACGTGGTCGCGGCCGCGGCGCGCCGCATCGGCGATCGCCGCGCGCAGCAGCGCCTTGGCGACGCCGTGCCCACGGGCGGAGCGGTGCACCCCCAGGTAGTCGAGGTAGGTGCCCTCGCCGACGCGGCCGTGGCCGGTCTCGTGCGCGGGACGCGTCGAGGCGACGAGCCCGCCGGCGGGCAGCCAGGCGCCGTCCCCGTCGTGGTCGATCTCCGCGATCCACCACAGGTCCCAGTCGGCCTCCTCGGGGGACTCCACGAGCCGCTGCGAGAACTCGGCGAAGGACTCGCGGTACGAGCTGAAGTGGTCGGCGAAGGACTCCTCGAGCATGCGGTGCACGCTGCGCACGTCCTGGGCGACGGGCAGCCCCGAGGGGTGCAGGTGCACGGGGCGCACGCGGACCCCGGGGCGGGGGCCCGGCAGGGAGTCGGCCTCCTGGGCGAGCACGCCGCGGCGCATGTGCAGCCAGGTGCGCACCTTCTCGAGGCCCCCGGCGGCGAGCTGGGCGGCGCGATCGGCGTCGCGCTCGTCGATGTCGACGCTCAGCTGCGTGGAGTCGACCCCGCGGTGGCGGGCGAAGGAGCCGGCCACCTCGACGGCCCAGGCGATCAGCGCGGCGCTGAGCTCGTCCCGGGCGGGCGCGTCCGCAGCGATCACGGTCTGCAGGTCCGTGCGGCCCTGCGCCCGGTCCTCGAGGGCGATCCAGGCGATCGGCAGGGCGTCGGCGCGGATCGTGCCGTCGGGCTCCGCCGGCACGATCACGACCTGCCGCCGGGACCAGGAGCGCAGCCCCACCATCTGCGAGCGCAGGTGGTCGATGTCGATGGGCGCGGCATCGGGGTCCACGGCGTCCTGGGCCGCGCCGAGGAGAGCGGCGACGGGCTCGACGTCGGGCTCCATGGGCACGCGCGAGGAGAGGCGGTGGCCGGGGATCTCGGGCAGACGGGGCGGGACGTGGTCGCTCAGCAGCACCCGTCCATGGTCCCACGTGCCGTGCGGGCTCGAGGTCGGGTGCCGGCTCGCGGCGGCCCGACCCCGCGCCGCGGGGCGCGTCGGCCACGGAGCCACCGGAGCCACCGGAGACACCGGGGACACAGGAGCCCTCCGGAGCCCGGGGGGACCGGACAGCGACGAGGCCCGCACCATCTCGTGGTGCGGGGCCTCATCGGGTGCGCGGCGTGCCGGCGCCGGTGGCGGGATCAGCGCTCGGCGTGACGACCGTGCTGCGGGGGACCGTCGGCGCGGTGCGTCTGGTGATGCGCGGGCTCGGACTCCGCGGCCGTGGGTGCGCCCTCGGCGGACCCCTCACCAGCCTGCGCGGACCCGGTCTGCGCGGACCCGGAGGCAGGCTCGGACCCCGCTTGCGCGGCCTCGGCGCCCTGGGTCGACGGGGCGTCGGACGCGAACGCCGGCTCCTCCTCGTCGTGGACCGAGGACTCCGCGAGCGGACCCGAGCCGCCCACCGCGGCGAACTGGCCGGTCGTGGTGCCCGGCTCGTCGGCCACATGGAGGGTGTCGCGCAGCGGCATCTGCTTGATGAACAGCGAGAGCAGCAGCGCAGCGATCACGAAGGGCACGGCGGTGAGGAACACGTCGTGCATCGCATCGCCCATGCCGCTGCGGATCGCGTCGGCGAGGAAGCCGGGCAGCTTCTCGAGCTTCGAGGGGTCCAGCACGGAGCTCTCGAGGTCCGAGGAGTCGATGCCGCCGCCGCTGGCCTGCATCTTCGCGAGCTGAGCGAGATCCTGCTTCGGAAGCGCGGAGATCTTGTCCTGGATGGCGGTGGCCATCTGCGCGCTCATCACGGTGCCCAGCACCGCCGTGCCGATGGTGGAGCCCATGTTGCGGAAGAACTGCACTGCCGAGGTGGCGACGCCCAGCTCGTGCTGCGCGACGGCGTTCTGGACCACGAGGGTGTACACCTGCATGCACAGTCCCAGGCCCAGGCCGATCACGACCATCGCGAGCGTGAGGTGCCACTGCGAGTCGCCGTACTGCATGTTCTGCAGCAGGTAGTAGCCGACCACCAGCACGATCCCGCCGGCGACCAGGAAGATCTTGTAGTTGCCGAGCTTCGAGATCAGGATGCCGACCACGATCGAGGTGAGGATCATGGCGACGGAGAGCGGGATGAGGATCGCACCCGAGTTCGTGGCGGAGACCCCCAGGACGCCCTGCGCGTAGACGGGGATGTAGATGATCGCGCCGAACATCGCCACGGCGATCGCGAAGGACGCGGCGACCGAGAGCGCGATGATCGGGCGGGCCAGCATGTGCATCGGCAGCAGCGGCTCGGCGACCTTGTTCTCGATGATCACGAACACCACGAGCAGCACGGCCGTGACCGCGTACATCCCGATGATCACGGGGGAGGACCACTCGTAGGAGGTGCCGCCCCAGGTGGTCGCCAGCAGACCCACCACCAGCGCTGGGGTCAGCGTGATCATGCCCAGCATGTCGACCTTGCCGCTCTTGGCGGTGTGCTCGAGGTGCAGGAACTTGAAGATGAAGATGAAGGCCAGGATGCCGATGGGCAGGGTCAGGTAGAACAGCCAGCGCCAGCCGAAGCTGTCGGTGATCGAGCCGCCGATCAGCGGGCCCACCACCGAGGAGACGCCGAACACGGCGCCCATCAGGCCCTGGTACTTGCCGCGCTGACGGGGCGGGATGATGTCGCCGATGATGGTCTGCGACAGCGGCATCAGGGTGCCCATGCCCAGGCCCTGCACGGCGCGGGCGAAGACCAGGAACCAGAAGTTCGTGGACATGCCCGCGAGGATCGAGCCGACCATGAAGATCGCGAGGCCCGCGAGGTAGAACCAGCGGCGGCCGTAGAGGTCGGAGAGCTTGCCGACGATCGGGACGGCGACGGCGGAGACGAGCATCGCGGCGGTCGCGATCCAGTTGTAGTGCGCGAGGCCGCCGAGCTCGGCGACGATGCGCGGCATCGCGGGGCCGACGATGGTCTGCGAGAGCGAGGCGACGAACATGCCGAGCATGAGACCGGCGAAGACGAGCTTGCCGGCCCGGTCGAGCCCGGTGAAGGCCTGCTCGTTCCCGCCGCGGGGCCCGCTGCGGGTGCTGGGCGCGGATGACGTGGTGGAGGTCAAGAATTCTCCTGAGTCCAGAAGGGGCGATCGGTGACGGCGGGTGCGCGGGGAGAGCGCACGCGGAGTGGCCGGAGCGCTCCATCGAGCTTCGACCGGTCAACACTACTGCGATTGCAGTCACTGCACAATTGCAGTCACTGCACTTTTCTCGTGAGGTGGGCTACGGTCGCTCCGTGAGCAGCGCGCCAGACACCGAGCCGGGCACCAGCACCGGCTCCATCCCCTCCGGAGACCTGCAGCGAAGCCCGGAGCTCGCCCCCGAATGCGGGCTGCGCGAGCGCAAGAAGCGCCAGGCGCGCGCCGACATGCACCGCGCCGCCCTCGAGCTCGTCGCCGAGCACGGTCTGGACAGCGTCACCGTCGAGATGATCGCCGAGCGCGCGGGGATCTCCCCCCGCACCTTCTTCAACCACTGGGCGTCGAAGGAGTCCGCGGTGCTGGGTCTTCCGGTGCTCGGCCCTGACGAGTCGTGGCGCGCCCTGCTGACGGTGAGCCCCGGGGCGACGCCGGAGCAGGCGCTGCGCGAGGTGCTGCGCCAGATCATCCGCACGGCCGATGCGGACCTCGGTCTGCGCGAGCTGAAGAAGCGCGTGCTGCACCGCGAACCGAGTCTCCATGCGGTGAGCGCGGGGCGCACGGCGCACATGCAGTCGGCGCTGATCGCCGCCTTCGAGCGCCGCGTGCGCGTCGGCCCGCTCACGCAGGAGCAGGCGGAGGAGCTCATCGGCGAGGACGTGGAGACCTTCGCGGGCGGGGCCGCGGAGGACCCGCAGCTCTACGAGCGCGCGGTCATCGCGGTGCAGCTCGGATTCGCCGTCTCCCGCAGCGCGTTCTCCCTGTCGATGGCGCGGGGCACGACGGTCCTCGAGGAGTTCGACCACGTCTCGCACGTGGTGGGGACCCGCCGCATCACGAGCTGAGCGGGTCGCCGCTCAGCGGACGCAGCCGATCCGGCGGACTCAGCCGATCGAGCGGACTCCGCCGATCCAGCAGGTTCAGCGGACCAGGTGTCCGCGCCCCGACTCCCAGCCTCGTCCGTCGCCCAGACGCCCGCCGACCTCGCGCTCGAGCCGGCTCCGTCGCGGCAGCGCCGCGGGATCGTACGGAGGGCGCGCGCTGAACACGAAGAACGCGGCGCCGTCGTCGTCGCGGCTGTTCTCGAGGATCTCGAAGCGGTCCACGAAGGCGCCGATGTTCGAGTCCGTGCCCAGGGAGTCCACGAGCACCCGGTTCATGAGCCACGAATGGCATTCGAACTCGCGGCCGAAGGCGGCGGCGCCCGCGGGCGCGGCGGCGACGAGATCGGGATAGGCCTCCGGGAAGTACGCGCTCGCGGCCTCGAAGCTCGCCTCGACGTCGGCGGGGTTCAGGGGACCGGTCGCCGGGATGTGCACGCCGATGATCCATCGGCGGTCGGCCGCCGAGCGATGCAGATCGAACTGCAGGCGCCCGAGATGGACGAGCCGACCGCACCAGTTCATCGCGGTCCAGGAGACCTGATGCAGGCCCAGTCGACCGTGGCTGCTGGCGCGGTGCACGCGCATCTGCTGGCCGAGGTCGGAGAGCACGTGCCAGGACTGCGCCTCCGAGAGCCTGCGCTGGGCGTGCCAGGTGCGCACCGTGTCCGTGGAGACCACATGGGCGAGGATCGCGATGAGCCCCTCGCCGGGGGCGATCTGCTGCTGCAGGGCGCTGTGCGCCTCGGCGAGGTCCGCGAGCGGTGCGGCGGGCGCGTCGAGACCGGCCGACGCGCGCAGCAGGTTCGCGGTGCGGGTGATCGCGGCGAGGACCTCGGGCACCGCGAGGGCGCGGGGGATCAGCGCCGAGAGCTCCTCGTGGTCCTGGTCGGTGATGCCCAGGCGCTCGAGCAGGGCGTCACGGTCGTCCGCGGTGAGTGCACGGGCGACCTCGTCCTCGGTGAGTGCGCCGGTCGCGGCGACGCCCGTCGGCAGGTATCCCTCGGGCAGGGCTCCGCGCTCGGCGTGGGGCTCGGAGCGGCCGGGGACGGAGGGGTGCGCATCGGTGCGGGTCACGCAGGAAGCCTACGTGCCCTCCGGCTACGATCGTGGCGATCATGACGCTTCGAGGAGGATCCATGACCGACGAGTCCGCGACCACCCCCGCCCCCGATCCCGCAGCCGCGTCGGACGCGCCGGCCGCTGCGCTCGACGGGAAGGCGACCGCTGTGCGCGACGCCTACGACTTCGAGGGCACGCAGATTCACCTGGGCGTTCTCGTGAGGGAAGGCGAGCCCGATCCGCAGGTGCCCGTGAACCTCGCGCTGGACATGCTCAACCGTCACGGCCTCATCGCGGGCGCGACCGGCACCGGCAAGACCAAGACCCTGCAGGTCATCGCCGAGCAGATCGCCGCCGCGGGCACCCCGGTGTTCGTCGCGGACATGAAGGGCGACCTCTCGGGCATCGCGGTCCCGGGCGCGGCGAGAGAGAAGCTCAGCGCGCGCGCCGCCGCCCGCGGCCAGGAGTGGACCTCCCGCGCGGGGACCTCGGAGATCCTCACCCTCGGCGGGCAGGGGACGGGCATCCCCATCCGCACCACCGTGAGCGACTTCGGGCCCGTGCTGATGTCCAAGACCCTGGGCCTGAACGACACCCAGGAGTCCTCGCTCGGGCTCATCTTCCACTACGCGGACACCAAGGGCCTGGGCCTGCTGGACCTCAAGGACCTGCGCGCGCTCATCCAGTTCCTCACGGCCGACGACGAGGGCAAGCAGGAGCTCAAGGGCATCGGCGGCGTCTCCGCCGCGACGGCCGGGGTGATCCTGCGCGAGCTCACCGAGTTCGAGAACTCCGGGGCCGACGTCTTCTTCGGCGAGCCCGCCTTCGACACCCAGGACCTGCTGCGCACCGCCTCCGACGGCACCGGCATCATCTCCTGCCTCGAGCTGCCCGACGTGGCCACCCGCCCCACCCTGTTCTCGACGTTCATGATGTGGCTGCTCGCGGACCTCTACCAGGATCTCCCCGAGGTCGGGGACGCGGACAAGCCCAAGCTCGTGTTCTTCTTCGACGAGGCGCACCTGCTGTTCAAGGACGCCTCGAAGGCCTTCCTCGAGCAGGTCGTCCAGACCGTCCGCCTCATCCGCTCCAAGGGCGTGGGCATCTTCTTCATCACCCAGACCCCGAAGGACGTGCCCGGGGACGTCCTCGCGCAGCTCGGCAACCGCGTCCAGCACGCCCTGCGCGCCTATACGCCGGACGATGCGAAGGCCCTCAAGGCGACGGCCTCCACCTTCCCGACCAGCGACTACGACCTCGTCGAGGTCATCCCCTCGCTGAGGACAGGCGAGGCCGTGGTGACCGTGATGAGCGAGGACGGCGCGCCGACGCCGGTGGCCGTCACCGCGGTGCGCGCGCCCGAGTCCTCGATGGATCCGGCGCCGAAGGAGGAGCTCGAGAAGATCGTCGCCGCCTCCCCGCTCGCGCCCTACACCGAGGTCGTCGACCGCGAGTCGGCCTACGAGATCCTCGGCAGGCGCGACGAGCAGGCGGCCCCCGCGGGGCAGGGGACGACGGCGGAGAAGCGGTCGAAGGACGGGAAGCACGACGGGAAGCAGAGAGGGAAGAAGGACGAGGGCTTCATGGGCAACCCCGCGGTGAAGTCCTTCATCCGCTCGGCCGGGACGGTGCTCGGCCGCGAGATCACGCGGTCGCTGTTCGGGACCCGCCGCCGGCGCTGAGCCGAGGCGGACGAGCCGGACTCCAGGCGCGGATCACCAGAAGTAGCCCCTGCCCGCGCAATAGGTCGCGACCTGCTGCACGGGCAGCTGGTGGTGCTGCGGAAGGTCGGAGGAGAGGGTCGTGCCCGCGGGGTCGGCGATCCTCAGGGTGCGCTCGTCGGGGTCGTAGCCGTCGACGGCGACGAAGTGGAAGATCTCGCCGGTGTTCCCGCCCCAATCGGGGTACTCGCCGGGCATCACCCACCAGTTGAGCACGGTCGCGAAGCCGTCGTCGACGTTCGCGGTCGCGCGCTCCCACAGCAGATCGGCATCGGCCTCGCTGGCGGTGGTGGACTCCATCCACTGGTCGCGGTAGGCGGCGCCGGGGGAGTGCGCGGTCAGGACCGGGGAGACCGCGCCGAAGTTCGTGCCCGCCTGCGTGGTGCCGAGCTCGTCGGCGAGGGCGGCGGGGGAGGGCGCGTCCCCGAGAGCGCTCAGGGCGATGGCCACGGCCGTCGGCCCGCACCAGTAGACCGTCTCCTGCTGCTGCCAGGTCGTGGGCAGGTTCTTCGGGGTGGCGGCGGAGGCGGCGGGAGCTGCGGCGGCGATGCCGGAGAGGGCGAGGGCGCTGAGCCCGGCGCGGCGCAGAAGGGTTCGTCGATCGAGCATCGGAGTCTCCTTCGAGGGGTGGGATGCGCGCCTCGGTATGACGTGGCGCACACCCACGCTAGGCCGGATGCGCCGCGGCGCCCATGGGGAGAACTCCCCATGGGCGCCGCGTGCGACCGGGCCGCGCTCCGCGCGTGCTCAGCGCGAGATGTCGGGCAGACCGCTCACTTCTTGCCCTGGTTGGCGACGGCCTCGGCGGCGGCCTTCGCGGCGACCGGGTCGAGGTAGCGTCCGCCCTTCTCGACGGGCCGGAAGCTCTCGTCGAGCTCGTAGACCAGCGGCTGACCGGTGGGGATGTTCAGCCCCGCGATCTCCTCGTCGCTGATGCCGTCGAGGTGCTTCACCAGGGCGCGCAGCGAGTTGCCGTGGGCGGCCACCAGGACCGTCCTCCCGTCGCGCAGATCGGGCTTGATGCCCTCCTCCCAGTACGGCAGGAAGCGCTCGACGACATCCTTGAGGCACTCGGTGTGGGGGAGCTGGTCGCCCAGGTCCGCGTAACGGGGGTCCTGGTCCTGGCTGAACTCGGTGCCGAACTCGATCTCGGGGGGTGGCACGTCGTAGGAGCGGCGCCATGCCATGAACTGCTCCTCGCCGTACTTCTCGCGGATCTCCGCCTTGTCCAGACCCTGCAGCGCGCCGTAGTGGCGCTCGTTCAGCCGCCAGTCGCGGCGCACCGGGATCCAGTGGCGGTCGGCCGCGTCCAGCGACAGGTTCGCGGTCATGATCGCGCGACGCAGCAGCGAGGTGTGGACGACGTCGGGCAGCACGCCCTCGCGGGCCAGCAGCTCGCCGCCGGCGGTCGCCTCGGCCTTCCCGGACTCCGACAGCGGCACGTCGACCCAGCCGGTGAACAGGTTCTTCGCGTTCCATTCGCTCTCGCCGTGGCGGAGCAGCACGAGTGTGTAGGTCATGCGACCAGACTAATCCACGGCCCCGACGGCGGTCTGGCGCGGCCCGGGCGTGGACTGCGCGCGCGGTGACGGGCGCCGTGTCTGCTTGCTCTCCGGAATTTTGCAGGACCATCCCAGGTCCCTAGCATGGAAGCACCGGGCGCCCGGACGATGCCGACCGCAGCGCCGCACGGGCCGCGAGCACCATCCGCCGCCCTGCCTGCTCCGCGCGCGATGCCACGGCGAGACCGCCGTGCCGCGCTCCGACGGTGCCGACCGCGTCGGCCGCGTCGCGCACGTCCGCCGTGCCCGACCGGCCCCACCGCGCCGACCGCACACCGGGTGCCCGCCCAGGACACCCGACGAAGCGGAGGACCGCGTGCACGAAGCCGACGACCAGCATCTCGAACCCGGTGCCCCGACCCGGGCCTCCGCCGAGCGGCGGGCTTCCGCGCGGCGGGCAGCCGAGGCCGCGCGCCAGGAGAGGCGCCCGCCCTCGACGAGCGAGGAGATGCACCGCGGTCAGTCGGACCTCGAGCCCTCCGGCGGGATCCGCGTGAACCGGATCGTCCTCGGCGTCTCCTCCGCCGTCATCCTCGCCTTCTCCCTGTGGGCGATCGTCAGGCCGGGCGGCGCCCAGAGCGCGCTCGAGGGGGCCGTCGGCTGGATCTCGACGAACCTGGGCTGGTTCTACGTGCTCACCGTGACGGTCGTGATCGGCTTCGTGATCTGGGTGGCGCTGTCGAAGCAGGGGACCGTGCGGCTCGGCCCCGACCACTCGCGCCCGCAGTACAGCCTGTTCACGTGGGTCGCGATGCTGTTCGCCGCGGGCGTCGGCATCGACATGCTGTTCTTCTCGGTGACCGGCCCGGTCACCCAGTACTACGCGCCGCCGACCCTCGAGGCCGAGAGCGCCGAGGCCGCCCGCGACGCGGTGGTCTGGACGATCTTCCACTACGGCGTCGCCGGCTGGTCGATGTACTCCCTCCTGGGCATGGCGATGGGCTACTTCGCCTACCGGTGGGGGATGCCGCTGAGCATCCGCGCGGTCCTCTACCCGCTCTTCGGCAAGCGCGTGCGCGGCGCCACCGGCCACGTGATCGACATCGTCACCCTCGTGGGCACCGTCTTCGGGGTCGCCACCTCGATGGGCATCGGCGTGGTCCTGCTGAACATCGGCCTCGAGCACCTGCTGGGCCTGCCCTCCGGGCTCGCCGTCCAGATCGCGCTCGTCGCGATCGCCGTGGTGATGACGATCGCCGCCTGCACCTCGGGCGTGGACAAGGGCATCCGCCTGATCTCGGAGCTGAACATCTGGATCGCCGGCGCGATGCTGCTCTACATCATCGTCACCGGCCGCACCGCGTTCCTGCTCTCCGCGATCGTCGAGAACATCGGCCGCTTCGTCACCAGCCTGCCGGGCCGCACCATGGAGACCATGGCCTACGAGCCCGGCGGTTCGGACTGGATGGCCGGATGGACCCTGTTCTTCTGGGCGTTCTGGCTCGCGTGGGGGCCGTTCGTGGGCCTGTTCCTCGCGCGCATCTCGCGCGGTAGGACCCTGCGCGAGTTCGTGATCGCCGCGATCACCGCCCCGGTGCTGTGCGACCTCCTCATCGTCTCGGTGTTCGGCAACTCCGCGATGGCCGAGGTGCTCGCCGGCAACGACGCCTTCGGGAAGCTCGCGATGTCGAGCCCCGAGGAGGGCTGGTACGCCCTGCTGGAGATGTTCCCCGGCGCCGCCTTCCTCATCGGGCTCGCGACCCTCTCCGGCCTGCTGTTCTACCTGACCAGCGCGAACTCGGGGGCGATGGTCATGTCGAACTTCTCCTCGAGCATCCGTGATCCCGGCGAGGACGGGCCGAAGTGGCTGCGCATCTACTGGGCGGTGCTCACGGCGGTGCTCACGGTCGCGATGCTCATCGCCGGCGGCGTCACCACGATGGAGTACGCGACGCTGATCTTCGCGCTGCCGGTGACGATCATCGCCTACCTGGTGATGTTCTCCTTCACCAAGGTGCTGCGCATGGAGGCCGCCGAGCGCGCGGGCTGGGCGCGTCTGCGCTCGGCCGGCCAGCGCCGTTCGGGCTCCGGTCGTTCGTGGCGACAGCGGATGGCGTCGATCCGCACCTATCCCGGCAGGGACCAGGTCGCGGCCTTCGCGGACGCGGTCGTCGGCCCCGCCCTCGAGGAGGTCGCGGCCGAGTTCCGCTCCTCCGGCACCGAGGCGGAGGTCTCGCGCACCGAGGAGCCCCTCACCGGGGTCGACGAGTTCGTGCTCACGGTCCCGATGGGCCAGGAGCGCGACTTCCTCTACCGTGCCGCCTCGGTGCAGGCCCCGGTGCCGCAGATCGGGTCGAAGGCCTCCCGCGGCGAGCAGCGCTACTGGCGGCTCGAGGTGTTCTCCCAGACCGGCTCCGCGGGCTACGACCTCATGGGCATGAGCGAGCAGCAGGTGATCGGCGATGTCCTCGACTGCTACGAGGCGCACCTGGCGTTCCTGCAGCTCAGCCACGAGAACGACGGCCTCTCGGCGATCGCTCCGCTCGGTGCGGGCGAGGCCGGCGAGACGCAGGAGTCCGTGGCCGGGGAGCCGGCGCCGCCGATGGTGCGCTGACCCTGGGCCGACGCCGCCTTCCGCGCGACCGACGACGCCGTCCCCGCCCGGCCGACGGGCCGGCTCTCAGGCCTCGAGGAGGACCGTGAAGGGACCGTCGTTCGTGAGCGAGACCCGCATGTGCGCACCGAAGCGGCCGGTCGAGACCTCGATGCCGCGCACGCGGATCTCCGCCGCGAGGTCGTCGACGAGAGGCTCGGCGACCTCGCCGGGAGCGGCCTTCGACCAGGACGGCCGGCGTCCCTTGCGAGCGTCGCCGTAGAGCGTGAACTGGGAGACCACGAGCACCTGTGCGCCCGCGTCGAGCACCGAGCGCTCGCCGTCGAGGATCCGCAGCTCGCAGATCTTCCGGGCGAGCACGGCGACCTGCTCGGGCCCGTCCCCGTGGGTGACGCCGACCAGGGCGAGCAGCCCCTCGCCCACGACGGCACCCGTCGTCTCGCGTCCCTCGGGACCCTCCACCTCGACGCTCGCGCCGTCGACCCTCTGCAGCACTGCTCGCATGCTGCGAGGGTATCGGGCCCGACGTAGGCGGCGCGGGCCGTGGGTTCGACGTCGAAGCCGGTGCACCGCACCTCCGTGCGGCCCCGCCGCCTCAGCCGTCCAGACCCGGGGGGATGCGCCGCTCGAGGGTGGGGGAGTCGTCGCCGGGGAACGGGGCCTGCGGAGCCGCCCCGCCCTGCGGCGCCGGTGGCGAGCCGTCCGGGGTGCCCGACGGCGACGCGGCCTGCGTCGGGGGTGTCTGGGGCGGCGGGGTCTGCTGCGGGGGAGTGCGCGGTGAGGGGTGCCCTCCCTGTGTGGGCGCCGGAGCCGGCGCTCCAGGCGCGCCCGAGCCGGTCGGCTCCGCCTGCTGCGCGGCGATGCGCTCGGACTCGGCGGTGCGGGCGGCCTCGACCCAGCGCTCCGCGATCCGCACGATCGCCTCGGTCGCGGCCTGCCAGGCGGCCTCCTGCTGCCGGTGCGGGCCCGTGGCGAGGGAGAGCACGACGCCCGCGCTGCGCAGGGCCAGCTCGGTGGGATCCACGCGGCGCGTGAACACCTTCTGCCAGGCGTCGATCGCCGTGAGCACGCGCTGCTGCACGGCGGGGTCGATACGCCGGGTGCTGCCCTCGTCGGCGAGGACGCTGAGGTGGGCGAGCAGGCACGCGAGGTCGTCGGCCCGGCGTCCCGGGCCCACCGTGTCGATGTCCAGGACGCCCACCACCTCGCCGCCGTCGACGAACACCTGCGCCTCGTAGAAGTCGCCGTGGACGACGTCGTGGGCGGAGAGGTCCTGACGTCGGCCGACGGCCGCGAGGCCCTCGCGGATCTCGCGCACGAGGGCGTCGACGCGCGGGCCCAGCGACGGCAGCGAGGAGCTCACGATCCCGGCGTAGAACTCGATCGAATCCGTCCACGGCGGCCGCATGGGCAGTGGGAAGAGAGAGGCGGGGAGGCGGTCGAGCATCGCCACCAGGTCCTCGGCGCGGCAGGCGTCGACGCCCTGGTCGAGGATGGCCCGCGAGAGCGGCATGCCCGGCAGCTCCTCGAGCACGACAAGACCCTCGCGATGCGCGATCACGCGCGGCACGGGCACGCCCGCGGCGAGCAGATGGCGGTGGCGCTCGACGATCTCGCCGGAGCGGCGCGGCTGCATGACCTTGAGGTACAGGCCGCGATCGGGCAGCTGCGCGCGCAGCACGGCGCGTCGGCCCGGGCGGTACGAGATGACCTCGATCGGGACGTGCTCGGCGGTGCCCGGCATCAGCGGCACGCCCATGTCCACGAGGGTGCGGCCCACGACGTCCGGGTAGCAGACCTTCGGGAGCATCGGCAGCCACGGGTCGTGGGGGTAGCGCCAGACGCGCACGTTGATGTCGCCGTCGGTCATCACCATGGAGTTCTCGGCGTCCAGGAGGTCCTTCTCCTGCTCGCCCACGTGGGCGCTCGCGCCGAACAGCTCCTCGCGCGCGGGCGCCTGCGCACCGTCGATCTCCGGCCAGGAGACCGTGGTGCGGTAGAGGGCCTTCGTCGAGCGGCCGGGCCGGTGGTCGACGTGATCGAGCTCCCACGTGCGCAGCACGCCGCCGGCATTGCCCACTGCCGAGCGCAGCAGGCCTCCGGCGCCGGGTCCCGTGAGCAGCTCGGACCCGTCGGATGTTCGATCCATGACCCTGTTTCTACCAGGTGCCGTGCGCGAGCACACACTCCTGTGAGAGGTTCGCGGCCGTCCGGGGCCCCTCCGGGCCCGTCTGGCCCCATGCGCGGCCTCCCGGCAGCGCCCGTCGGCCGGTCCCTCCCGCATACGATGGATCCATGAACGAGACCTCCCGCCCGATCGGGGCCGAGAACCTGCTGGGCATCCCCCCGACCTACCTGCCCGAGGACCACCCGGACACCGCCGTCGCGTCCGCGCTCGCCGACGGGGCCGACGCCCGCGAGCTCGCCGCCCGCTACCCCGCCTCGTCGCTCGCCTGGGCCGAGCTCGCCCAGGAGGCGCTCGAGTCCGAGGACCCGGTCGCCGCCTACGCCTACGCCCGCACCGGGTACCACCGCGGGCTGGACGCCCTGCGCCGCGCCGGCTGGAAGGGCCAGGGGCCGATCCCCGCCTCCCACGCCCCGAACCGCGGATTCCTCAAGGCGCTCGCGCTGCTCGGCGAGTCCGCCGGCCGCATCGGCGAGCGCGAGGAGGCCGAGCGCATCCGCGACTTCGTCCAGGACGCCGATCCGAGCCTGCTGGGCTGAGTCCCCGGTGGGCCCGGGGACCCAGGCGCCGATTGCTAGACTCTCCGAGGTCCATCCACCGTCCCACCCGCTGCAGGAGCTGCCATGCCGGCCGTCGTGATCGTCGGAGCCCAATGGGGGGACGAGGGGAAGGGGAAGGCCACCGACCTGCTCGGTGAGCGCGTCGATTACGTGGTCAAGCCCAACGGCGGCAACAACGCCGGGCACACCGTGGTCGTCCACGGCGAGAAGTTCGAGCTCAAGCTCCTTCCCGCCGGCATCCTCTCCCCGCAGGTGACGCCCGTGATCGGCAACGGCGTGGTGGTGAACCTCGAGGCGCTCTTCGAGGAGATCGCGACGCTCGACAGCCGCGGCGTGGACACGGCCCGTCTGCGCATCAGCGCGAACGCGCACGTCGTCGCCCCGTACCACCAGACGCTCGACAAGGTCACCGAGCGCTTCCTGGGCAAGCGTGCGATCGGCACCACGGGCCGCGGGATCGGCCCGGCCTACATGGACAAGGTGGGGCGTCTGGGGATCCGCGTCCAGGACCTCTTCGACGAGTCCATCCTGCGCCAGAAGGTCGAGGGCGCCCTGCGGCAGAAGAACGAGCTGCTCGTGAAGCTCTACAACCGCCGCGCCGTCGAGGTCGACGAGATCGTCGAGGGGCTGCTCTCCTACGCGGAGCGTCTGCGTCCGATGGTCGTGGACACCGTCGAGCTGCTGAACACCGCCCTGGATCGCGACGAGGTCGTGCTCATGGAGGGCGGCCAGGCCACGTACCTGGACGTCGACCACGGCACCTACCCGTTCGTCACCAGCTCGAACCCGACCGCGGGAGGCGCCTGCATCGGCGCCGGCATCGGCCCCACCCGCATCGACCGCGTGATCGGGATCGTGAAGGCCTACACGACGCGCGTCGGCGCGGGCCCCTTCCCGACGGAGCTCGAGGACAAGTGGGGCGAGTACCTCCAGACCACCGGCGGCGAGGTCGGCGTGAACACCGGTCGCCCCCGGCGCTGCGGCTGGTACGACGCGCTCATGATCCGTCACGCCCAGCGCATCAACGGCTTCACCGACATCGTGCTCACCAAGCTCGACGTGCTCACCGGCATCGAGGAGGTGCCGATCTGCACCGCCTACGACGTGGACGGCGTGATCCACCGCGAGATGCCGATGACCCAGACCGACTTCCACCACGCGGTGCCCGTCTACGAGACGCTGCCCGGGTGGACCGAGGACATCTCGGGATGCCGCACCCTCGAGGAGCTCCCGGAGAACGCGCGCGCTTACGTCGCCCGCCTCGAGGAGCTCGCCGGCTGCCGGATCAGCGCCATCGGCGTGGGCCCGGACCGCGAGGACACCATCACCGTGCACGATCTGCTCCCGAGCAGCTGAGGCGCCCGAGCATGACCGCACGCCCATGACGATCCGCCGACGCACCGATCCCGCGGCCGGCGACCGCGCCCTGGCCGCGTGGGCCCTCGACCCCGGCGCCGCGACCCGGACGACCCTCGCGCCCGCCGTGCGCCACACCCTCGAGCTGGTCGCCGAGGAGCAGCCCGGCAACTCTGTGGAGCTGCGCGTCCCGCCCTTCGGCGCCGTCCAGGCGATCGCCGGGGTGCGCCATACCCGCGGCACGCCCCCGGCGATCGTCGAGACCGACGCCGCGACCTGGCTGTCCCTCGCCGTCGGCGACCTCGCCTGGGAGGAAGCACTGGCGAGCGGGAGCGTGAGCGCGAGCGGCGAACGCTCGGACCTCACCGATCTGCTGCCGCTGCCCGGCCCGCGCCGTGTCGCGCGCCGCGCACGGGAGGCGCACGCAGCGGCCGAGCCCGCAGGGACGCCGGACAGCGGATCGGCCGACGGGACGTCGGACCGAGGCCCGATGGCCGAGGGGCGGACGGACGACGCGCGGACGGAGGAGGAACGATGAGCCTCGCCGTCGAGATCGCCGTCCAGGACCTCGAGGGTCTGCGGACCGCCGCGCTCGCCGGCGCGGACCGCGTGGAGCTCTGCGAGGACCTCTCGCGCGGAGGCCTCACCCCGGACCTCTCCCTCGTGGAGGCCTGCGTCGCCGAGGCCGCACGGCTGCGCGAGGCGCGCGACGCCAAGCCCCACTTCGGCGTGCACGTGCTGGTGCGCTGCCGGGCCGGCGAGGGCGACCTGCGCACGGCTCCCGACGAGTTCGTCTTCGACCAGGACGAGACCGCGCGAATGGCCCGGCAGGCCGCGGACGCTGTCGCCGCCGGCGCGGACGGCGTCGTCCTCGGCGCCCTCACACCGCAGCGCACGCTCGACGTCCCCGCCCTCGAGGCCCTGCGGGACGGCGCCCTGCGCGCGGGGTCCCAGGCGCTGCGCGGCGTGGTCCTCACCTGCCATCGCGCCGTCGACGCCCTCGTGGACGACGACGCGCGCGAAGAGGCGGTGCTCACGCTCCTGGGGCTCGGCTTCCACCGCGTGCTGAGCTCCGGAGGGGCCGCGAGCGCCCCGCAGGGCACGGCGTGCCTGGCCCGGATGGTCCGAGCGGCCGACGGGCTCCTGGACGTGTGCGCCGGCGCGGGCATCCGCCCGATCGACATCCCCGAGCTCGCCTCCCGGGCCGCAGTGCCCGACATCCACCTCTCCGCCCGCCGCCCCGCGGACGACGGACGCACCATCACCGATCCCGCGGTCGTCCAGGCCGCGGTCGACGCCGCAGGAGAACTGTGACCTCCCAGCCCACGCCCGACTCCGCCCCCGAGCGCCGCCGCGAGCCCGAGTCCTCGCCCGAGCACCACGACGAGCCGGCGCCCGCCCCCGAGCCGACCATGCCCCAGCACCCGTCGTCCGAGGACGCCCCCACGTCGGCGACGGAGCCCGCGCCGGCGCCAGATCCAGCGCGAGCGCCCGAGACCACGGCCGTCTACGTGCGGCGGCGCCGCGTGCCCACGCTGGCCTTCTGGGTGACCCTCGGGATCCTCGTGGGCCTCGTGGCCGGCGCGGTCACCGCGTTCGTCACCGGTGTGAGCGACGTCGGCGGCATCCTCTACTTCGCCGTCACCGGCGGTGTGTTCGTGGGCCTCCCGCTCGCGCTCATCGCCGCGATCGTCGACGCCGTGGCCCACCGCTCGGAGCGTCGTCGGCCCCGCTGAGCGGGCGGGGGAGCGGCCCGGTGGACGCTCCCGGACGGCCGACGGTCGGGCCCGACGCATATGCGATGATGGGCCCGTGGCACGCGGCGACGGAATGCTCTCGCACGATCTGCTCCCCGGTGAGAAGGGGCCCCAGGACTCCTGCGGCGTCTTCGGCGTCTTCGCCCCCGGCGAGGAGGTCGCCAAACTGACCTACTACGGTCTCTACGCCCTGCAGCACCGAGGGCAGGAGGCCGCGGGCATCGCTGCGAGCGACGGGGAGCAGATCCTCGTCTACAAGGACATGGGCCTGGTCTCCCAGGTCTTCGACGAGTCCGCGCTGAGCTCGCTGACCGGGCACATCGCCATCGGGCACGCCCGCTACTCGACGACCGGCGGCTCGATCTGGTCCAACGCCCAGCCCACCCTCGGCCCGCGGCCCGACGGCACCGTAGCCCTCGCCCACAACGGCAACCTCGTGAACACCGGTGAGCTCGTGGAGATGCTCCGCGAGCGCCACGGGGACGCCGGGCCGGGCAAGGGCGAGATCTCGCGCGGCAACACGACCGACACGGCGCTGGTCACGGCCCTGCTGGACACCGACGCCCCGCTCGGCGAGGCGCTGAGGGACCTGATGCCGCACCTGCGCGGCGCCTACTGCTTCACCCTCATGGACGAGACCACGCTGTACGCGGCGCGCGACCCGCAGGGCATCCGGCCGCTGGTGCTGGGCCGTCTCGAGCGCGGCTGGGTGGTGGCCTCCGAGACCGCCGCCCTGGACATCTGCGGGGCGAGTTTCGTGCGGGAGGTCGCCCCCGGCGAGATGATCACCATCGACGCGCAGGGCCTGCGCACCGAGCAGGTGCTCGAGCCCCACCCCAAGGGCTGCGTCTTCGAGTACGTCTACCTCGCGCGCCCCGACACCGAGATCGCGGGCCGCAGCGTCAACGCCTCGCGCGTGGAGATGGGGCGCCGGCTCGCCCGCGAGCATCCGGTCGAGGCGGACCTCGTGATCCCCACCCCGGAGTCGGGCACACCGGCCGCGATCGGGTACGCCCAGGAGTCCGGCATCCCCTACGGGCAGGGGATGGTGAAGAACTCGTACGTCGGCCGCACCTTCATCCAGCCCAGCCAGACCATCCGCCAGCTCGGCATCCGCCTCAAGCTCAACCCGCTGAAGGAGGTCATCGCCGGCAAGCGCCTGGTGGTGATCGACGACTCGATCGTGCGCGGCAACACCCAGCGCCAGGTCGTGCGGATGCTGCGGGAGGCCGGTGCGGCCGAGGTGCACGTGCGCATCTCCTCGCCGCCCGTGCAGTGGCCCTGCTACTACGGGATCGACTTCGCGACCCGCGCCGAGCTCGTCGCCAACGGGCTCGACGTCCCCGAGATCGCCCGCTCCCTGGGCGCCGACTCCCTCGGCTTCATCTCCGAGGACGGCATGATCGCCGCGACCGAGCAGCCCCGATCGGCCCTGTGCACCGCGTGCTTCAGCGGCCAGTACCCGGTGCCGCTCCCCGACCCCTCGGCGCTCGGCAAGAGCGTGCTCGAGGCGCGCCGCAGCGAGCAGCGCGGCGGGCGAGCGGGCTCGTCGGCCGCTCCCGCCCCGACGCCCGTCCCCGCATCCGCAGCCCCTGCGCCCCACGCAGCCACCACCCCGGCCGATCGACCCGTCCCGGCCGCCACCTCCCAGGAGACCGCATCCGCATGACGACCACTCCCGAAACCCCCGCGCTCACCTACGCCGAGGCGGGCGTCGACACCGCCGCGGGGGACAAGGCCGTCGAGCTCATGAAGGCCGCCGTCTCCGCGACCCACGGCTCCGAGGTCCTCGGAGGCGTGGGCGCCTTCGCCGGTCTCGTCGACGTCAGCGCCCTCAAGGCCTACGAGCGTCCGCTGCTCGCGTCGTCCACCGACGGCGTGGGCACGAAGATCGCGATCGCCAGGGCCCTCGACGTGCACGACACCATCGGCCAGGACCTCGTGGGCATGGTCGTCGACGACATCGTCGTGGTCGGGGCGAGGCCCCTGGCCATGACCGACTACATCGCCTGCGGGAAGGTCGTGCCCGAGCGGATCGCCGACATCGTCCGCGGCATCGCCGAGGGCTGCCGCCTGGCCGGCTGCGCGCTCGTGGGCGGGGAGACCGCCGAGCACCCCGGCCTGATGGCTCCCGAGGACTACGACGTGGCGGGTGCCGCCGTGGGCGTCGTCGAGGCGTCGGCGATGCTCGGTGCGCACCGCGTGCGCCTCGGCGACCGGATCATCGGCATGGACTCCTCGGGCCTGCACTCCAACGGCTACTCGCTCGTGCGCGCGGTCATCGAGGCCGCGGGGCTGGGACTCGACGCCGAGATCCCCGAGCTCGGCCGCACGCTCGGCGCGGAGCTGCTCGAGCCCACCCGCATCTACACCGGGGACCTGCTGGCGCTCCTCGACGACGCGGCCGGCGCGGGTGTGCACGCGCTCAGCCACGTCACCGGCGGCGGGCTCGCCGCGAACCTCGCGCGCGTGCTGCCCGAGGGCATGACCGCCGTCGTGGACCGCGGAGCCTGGCGGCCCGCAGCGATCTTCGAGCGCGTGAGCACCTGGGGCGGAGTTCCCCTGCACGATCTCGAGGCCACGCTGAACATGGGCATCGGCATGGTCGCGGCCGTCGCGCCCGAGAAGGCCGACGCCGCCATCGGCCTCCTCGAGTCCCGGGGTCTGCCCTCCCGCGTGATCGGGGAGGTCGTCGCGGGCGAGGAGGCTCCGCGGCCGACGGGCCAGGACGTCCTCGTCTCCGGCGCGAAGGGCGTCGACGGGGGAGGCGTGCTGCTGACCGGCATGCACGAGGGCTGGTCCTGAGCGGTCGATCCGCCTGAACGACCGATCCCGAGCGGACGAACTCCCGTGCACGTGAAGAGGGCGACCCCATCGGGGTCGCCCTCTTCACAGGGTATGCATCTGCCGAGCGGGGCTCAGCGGCGGCGGGAGGCCGTGGAGGCCGGTCCGTCCTCCGCCCAATCGGCGTCGTCGGTGTCGCTCTCGGGCGCCTCGTACTCGGTGTCGGCCGAACGATGGGACTGGAGCTCGCGCTGGAGGGCGGAGAGGTCCGTCGGCGGGCTGTAGTACTTGAGGTCCCGTGCCACCTTGGTCTGCTTGGCTTTCTGTCGGCCACGACCCATGGATCTGACCCCCTGTGCGTCGGCTGGCGGGCGCGCGAGCCCGGACGATGGCAATGTTTCGGAACCTGATCCTACATCGGAACCATGTGCACCAGCCAGCCGGCGGGGCAGGTGTGAGCAACGCCGAACCCGGCGCGCGAGCGTGCGGCGGGCCCCGATCCGGGCGCTGGTGGGGCGGGGGATGGCGGTCGGCCGGACGCCGTCGACGCCGCCCTCCGGGGCGCGGACGTGTCCGGATCCTCACGGCGGTGAGCGATCGGCCTGCGGCCTGCCCGCGCGCGTCCTGTCGCGGGCGCGAGCGGCGCATAGCGGATGGCACGTGAGAAAGCCGGATGAATGTCCGAATTTCGTCCTTTGGTGCCGGTCGTGGCCCTGCCCGGCGCTGGAGCGCGAAAGTTTCCAGTCGGTATTGGAACTTTCGTCCGTGTCGTCGGCTCTGTCCGAGTCGCTAAGATGGAAGCGCAACCTTGGCCCCACACACCCAGAGAAAGGGGACCCCCCCAATGGCTGCAACGATTGAACAGCACTCGATGGAGAGCTCGTCGTCCTACACGGCACTTCTCACCCCCGCTGAGGTCGCCCGGCTCTTCCGGGTCGACCCGAAGACGGTGACGCGTTGGGCGCAGTCGGGCAAGCTCTCACCTCTGCGCACGCTCGGCGGCCACCGCCGCTACCGGCGCGAAGAGGTCGAGAGGCTCCTGACCGAGAGCACGGGTGAAGAGGCCCGCTGACCTCTGAGCCGACGCCCCACCAGTGGCGTGCCAGTCACGACGGCCCGCGATCCGCAAGGATCGTGGGCCGTCGTGCTGTGCGCTCATCCGCGTCGGCGCACGAGCTCCCGGGCACCGAGCGCACCGCCGAGGACGAGGGGGACGGCCCAGGTCGCGCCCCCGAGCACGAGGGCGATCGCGCCGGATGCCGCGGGCGCGGCGCCGAGCGCAGTGAGCAGCAGGGCGACGGCCGTCTCCGTGACGCCGCCCCCGCCGGGCGTGACGGGCACGAGCGAGAGGGCCCGACCGATGAGGAAGACCCCGAGCAGCGGGAGTGGGCCGATCCCGCTCGTGAGGGCGTCGGCAGCGATCCACAGCACGGCGCACTGCGCCGCGCGCGCCGCGAGCATCGGGACGAGGATCCCCGCCCAGCGCCGCCGCAGGATCCGCGCGATGCGGTCCCGCGCCTCCAGCGCGAGCGCGGCAGGGTGCTCCTCGGCCGTCGCCTGCGCCTCATCCTGCGCGTCCCCGCCGCGCCCCGCGAGCGCGAGCACGGTGCGGATCGTCGGGGCGAGGGCGTCGAGGATCCGCACGGTCGTCGGCCGATGTGCGAGGACCGCGAGCACGGTCACGGTGAGCACGACGCCCAGAGCCGCGACGATCGTTGCCCCGAGCGTGCCCGGGAGGTCGTGGCGCACGCCCAGCGCGGCGTAGGAGGCGAGCGCCGCGAGCGGGATGACGATGCCGCCCAGCAGGAGGTCCGCCGCGGAGAACGCGGCGATCCCCGTGACGATCGTGCGCATCGGCGTGCCGCGCCGGCGCAGCACCGCGCCCGTGAGCGCGATCCCCAGCAGGGATCCGCCCGGCACCGCGAGCGCGGTGGCCCCGGCGGCCGCCTGCGCGCTCACCACCGCGCCGACCGGCGCACCGGGCAGCGCCGCGCGCGCCCCGAGGGCCTCGAGGAGCACCGCGAGCACGCCGAGCACGAGCGCAGCGAGGAGCACGGGCGTCGGCACTGCGGCGAGCGCATCGAGGATCTGCGCCGGGTCGAGGTGCAGGGCGCGCGGCAGCAGCCAGACGAGCAGCACCACCAGCAGCGCGAGCGAGCACGCGGCGAGCACCAGGCGGACCGGGGAGGGACGATCGGAGCGCGTGAGGCCCAGCAGGCTCGCGAGCAGGCCGTCGGCCCCGGCCGACGCCGACGTGGAGGACGCGCCCGAGGGCGGAGGAGGCGGGGTCGACGGGTCCCCGGGGTGGTCAGCGGGGTCATCGGGCGCCATGCCCGGGATTCTCCCATGCGGGGAGGGCGCGAGGTCGTCCACAGCAACGGCCCGCGGTGCGCGGGATGTCGGCCGGCCCGCCTATCCTGGTCGGGCCATGAGCTCTCTGTTCGACGACATGTCCCTGCCCGAGTCCTTCCGCCGCCTGAGCGGGGTGCGGGTGGACCCCGACGCGCCCGACGCCCCGCCGTCGGACGAGGAGCTGCCCCCGCCCCCGGAGGACGACGCCCCGCCGCCCGAGGACGAGGGCGAGCCCGACGGGCCCTGGGTCCCCGCCGCCGCCGAGCCCGCGGCGCCGTCGGCCGCTCCGCGCGGCCCCCTCCCCGATGTCTCCGATCTCGTCGAGGGCCTCAACCCTCCCCAGCGCGAGGCCGTCGAGCACCGCGGCAGTCCGCTGCTGATCGTCGCGGGCGCCGGCTCGGGCAAGACCCGCGTGCTCACGCGCCGGATCGCCCATCTGCTGCGCACGGGAGAGGCGCTGCCCGGCGAGATCCTCGCGATCACCTTCACGAACAAGGCCGCCGCCGAGATGCGGGAGAGGGTCGAGGAGCTCGTCGGCCCCGCCGGCCGCGGCATGTGGGTCTCGACCTTCCACTCCGCCTGCGTGAGGATCCTGCGCCGCGAGCATGCGGCCGCCGGGCTCAAGAGCTCCTTCACGATCTACGACTCGGCGGATTCGCTGCGGCTGATCACGAACATCGCCAAGGACTTCGGGCTGGACACGAAGAAGAACCCGCCCCGCGGGATCGCCTCGAAGATCAGCTCGCTCAAGAACGAGCTCGTCGACCCCATCGACTATGCCGATCAGGCGGAGAGCGCGAAGAACCCGTTCGAGAAATCCATCGCCCAGGTGTTCACCGCCTACACCGAGCGCCTGCGCCAGGCCAACGCGGTGGACTTCGACGACCTCATCGGCCTCACCGTCGAGGTGCTGCGCGAGAACCCCGCCGTGCGCGAGACCTACCGTCGGCGCTTCCGCCACGTGCTCGTGGACGAGTACCAGGACACCAACCATGCGCAGTACTCCCTGGTGCGCGAGCTCGTGGGGGACGACCCGCGCGCGGACCTCACCGTGGTGGGCGACTCCGACCAGTCGATCTACGCCTTCCGCGGGGCGACCATCCGCAACATCGTCGAGTTCGAGCAGGACTTCCCCTCGGCACGCACGATCGTGCTCGAGCAGAACTACCGTTCCACCCAGAACGTCCTGAGCGCCGCGAACGCGGTGATCGAGGAGAACCAGGGCCGGCGCAAGAAGAACCTGTGGACCGACCAGGGCGAGGGCGAGCAGATCACCCTCTACGTCGCCGACGACGAGCAGGCCGAGGCCCGCTACATCGGCCGCCAGATCGACGCCCTCGTGGACGGCGGCCGCCGCGCGAGCGACATCGCGATCTTCTACCGCGCCAACGCGCAGTCCCGTGCCCTCGAGGACCAGCTGATCCGCGTGGGCCTGCCCTACAAGGTGGTCGGCGGCACCCGCTTCTACGAGCGGCGCGAGATCAAGGACGCGATCGCCTATCTGCAGGTGCTCGCCAACCCCGACGACGAGATCAACCTGCGCCGCATCCTCAACGTCCCCAAGCGCGGCATCGGCGACCGGGCCGAGGCCGCGATCGCCCTGCTCGCCGAGCAGGACCGCATCAGCTTCGGCGACGCCCTGCGCCGGGCCGAGGAGGCCCCCGGCATCGCCACCCGCTCCCTGAACTCGGTGCGCACCTTCGTCTCGATGCTCGACGACCTGCGGGAGCTGTATGCGAGCGGGACCGGTCCGGCGGAGCTCGTCGAACAGGTCCTCCAGCGCTCGGGCTATTACGCCGAGCTGCAGAACAGCGACGATCCGCAGGACGAGTCGCGCCTGGAGAACCTCGCCGAGCTCGTGGGCGTGGCCAGTGAGTTCGAGGCCCAGATGGAGGCCGCCGCGGCCGCCGCGAGCGAGTTCGAGGACGACGCGGACGACTCCGTCGACGGCACGGTGGGCGACGGCGCGGCGGCCGACGGCTCGGAGGGCGGCGGCACCGCCTCCGACGCGCCCGGCGACGGCTCCGACGGCTCGGCCCTGCCGGCGACCGACGACCCCGAGGCGCCGCTGCTGGACCAGTTCCTCGAGAAGGTCTCCCTGGTGGCCGACGCCGATCAGATCCCCGGGCAGGAGGACCAGTTCGTCACCCTGATGACGCTGCACACCGCCAAGGGCCTCGAGTTCCCGGTCGTCTTCCTCACCGGGCTCGAGGACGGCACCTTCCCGCACCAGCGCACCCTCGCCGACCCCGATCAGCTCGAGGAGGAGCGGCGCCTGGCGTACGTGGGCATCACCCGCGCCCGCGAGAAGCTCTACCTCACGCGCGCCCAGATGCGCGCGACCTGGGGCGCCCCGCAGTTCTTCCCCGGCAGCCGCTTCCTCGACGAGATCCCCGAGGCGGTGCTCGACGTCGCGCGCGCCGGCTCCTCGCTCTCGGGCATGGGGTACGCGGGATCCGGCGGCTACGGGAGCGGAGGCTTCGGGGGAGGCGGCTACGGAGGCGGTCGCGGCGGCTCCTCGCGCGGACCGTCCTTCAGCGGCGGTGCGGGCGGCGGCCGACGGGACGTCACGCGCCCGTCGTTCGGCTCCGGCCGCAGCGCGAGGTCCGCGGCGGACATGCCCTCCCTCGTCGTCGGCGACCGCGTCACCCACGACACCTTCGGCATGGGCACCGTCAGCGAGGTCACCGGACAGGACGAGAAGACCCAGGTCGAGGTCCAGTTCAAGGCGCCCCACGGCACCAAGCGCCTGCTGCTGCGCTACGCCCCGCTGACGAAGCTGTGAGCGCGGGGCGCCCTCACCTTTGCCCCGAGTCGTCGAAGACGTCGATGCTTCCCGCGTAGTTCGCGACCCAGACGCTCGCGGTCGTCGGCTCATAGGCGACGCCCACCGGGTTGCGGCCCACGCTCTCGCGCTCGACCTCGGTGAGGGTGTCGACGTCGAACTTCGAGACCGAGTCCTCGTAGTAGTTCACGACGTAGAGCGCGGTGCCGTCCGGGGAGATGTCCATCGAGCGGGGCTCGCGTCCCGTCGGCGCCTCGCGCAGCACCTCGCCGCTCGCGGTGTCGAGCTCGAGGAGCCGGTCCGAGCCCGCCTCCGTGAGGTACATGCGGGTGGCGTCGGGGGACAGGACCAGGTGGCGGGGCTTGCGCCCCGTCTCGCGCACGAGCTCGCTCGTGCCGGTGGGGATGTCCAGACGGAACAGCTCGTCGGCGTACATCGCGGTGACGTAGGCGGTCTCGTTGTCCGGGAGCACCACGATGCCGCGCGGTGCGGAGTCCACGGGTATCTCCGCGGTGACCTCGGCGGTCTCGAGGTCGACGACGGAGACGGTGCGGTCGCACCAGTTGGAGACCAGGGCGAGGGACCCGTCGGGGGAGAGGGCCACGAACTTCGGCACCCGCCCCACCTCGATCGCCTGGTCCCAGCTCATGGTCGCCACGTCCAGGCGCAGTAGTGCGCTCGCGCCGGTCGCGTCCCCGTGGCGGCAGTCGTCGTTGCCCGAGGCGCCGTGCCCCTCGCCCGTCATCTGGTACTGCGAGACGTAGGCATAGCGGCCGTCGGCGGTCCAGGCGGCCTCGACCGGTGCGCCCGTGCTGGTCCCCGGGTACTGGGGGAATCCGAGGGCGGACATGTCCACGGTGTCCGGGACGGTCGCGGCGAGGCTGCGATCGGCCGCGTCGTAGAGCGTGACGGAATGGCTGTAGAGCATGTTGTTGGCGAGCACGTGCCCGTGGCCGCTGGCCACCACGGACTTCGGGGTGATGTCCCCGGTGATCCGCTGCCGGTCGCTCATCCGGGTCCCGGACGACGGTCCGTCCAGGACGCGCGCGGTCGCGGTCGGCACGCCCTCCGCGGGATCGGAGGGGCCGCCGGACGACCCGCCCAGCAGATCGCCGTCGCCGGTGGTCGCGCCGCGCCGATGCTCCACGAGGCCGACGATCGCGATCACGAGCGCGAGGCACAGCAGTGCCGTGAGGAGGGGGAGGGCAGCGGGCCGACGGGGATCCGCCTCCGCGTGCAGGCCGGCGAGCCTCGTCGATCGCCGGTTCCGCGGGCTCATCGCCGTCGGGTGCGCTCGCGCACTGGCTCGGGGTCCCGGTGCTCCGGGCGGCGCGTGTCGAAGCTGCGCTCGTCGGACCGCCCGTTCTCGTCCGGATGGGCCTCGTCCTCGTCCTCGTCCAGCTCGTCCTCGTCGTCCGCGAGCCCGAACCCGACCCACAGCGCCCAGCCGAAGCGGACCACCATGAGCACCAGCACGATCGCGAGCACCGCGGTGAAGGGGATCTGCACGCCGGTGCGGGTGACCACGAACCAGATCACGCCCAGCGAGGCGCCCATGATCACCGCGTCGCGCAGGGCCGAGAGCAGGCGCTGACCGATCCGCGCGCGCTTGAGGTGGCGCCGCGTGGCCTCGGTGTAGACGGCGGCGTCACGGCGGTAGCGGCGGCCGCGCTCGCGCATGTGCTCGCGGGACTCCCGCGTGCCCGCGTCGGCCGCCTTCGACGCCGCACGCGCGTAGGCGCCCGCCCGCTCCGTGCCGCGGCGGGTGGAGTCGCGCGCCTGGCGGGCGAGGTCGGGCGCCTGCCGACGGGCGGTGTTGCGCGCCGCCTTCGCGTAGGTCTTCCAGCTGCTCATGGGTCCTCCCTCAGCGGCCGTCGTCGCGCCAGCGGATGTCGCCCCCGCCGGTCGGCCGACGCCGGCCCTCGCGGGCCCCGCCGCGCCCGCCGGTGTCGAGATCGTCGCGGGGGTCGTACCGGCGAGGGTCACGGGAACCGTCCCCCGCACGCCGCCGGGCGCTGCGCGCACGCTGCTCGCCGATGTAGGAGAGGCCCACGTTCAGCGCGAGGGTCAGCACGATCGAGAGCACGAGGCCCGCGACGCTCGAGCGGACGCCGAACACGCGCAGCAGCATGAACAGCACCAGGACCGCGACGAGGCTGAAGCCGATCTGGTCGCGGATCCGGCGGGTGAGACTGCGGGATCGTGGGGCCACGGTCACAGCCTAGTCGTGCGGTGCTGGGACGGGCGTCGGCGGCGATATGGTGGAGATGTTCGAGGGGCGGTTCGAGGGCCGACGAGGGCCCGCCGCCCGCCTACGACAACGGAAGGACGAACATCCGTGGACCTGTTCGAGTACCAGGCCCGCGATCTCTTCGAGAAGCACGGCGTCCCCGTGCTGCCCGGAATCGTCGCGGAGGACCCACAGGCCGCCAAGGCCGCCGCTGAGACCATCGGCACCCCGGTCGTGGTCGTCAAGGCCCAGGTGAAGGTCGGAGGCCGCGGCAAGGCCGGCGGCGTGAAGATCGCGAAGTCCCCCGAGGAGGCGGAGCAGAAGGCCTCCGAGATCCTCGGCATGGACATCAAGGGCCACACCGTGCACCGCGTGATGATCGCGGGCGGCGCGGACATCGCCTCCGAGTACTACTTCTCCCTGCTGCTGGATCGCGCCAACCGCAACTACCTGGCCATGTGCTCGGTCGAGGGCGGCATGGAGATCGAGCAGCTGGCCGTCGAGCGCCCCGACGCGCTCGCGCGGGTGGCCGTCGACCCCAACACCGGGATCGACGAGGCGAAGGCGAAGGAGATCGTCGAGGCCGCGGGCTTCGACGCGGAGACCGGCGCCAAGGTCGTCCCGGTGCTGCAGAAGCTCTGGGACGTCTACAGCGCCGAGGACGCGACCCTCGTCGAGGTGAACCCGCTCGTGCAGACGGGCTCCGGCGAGATCGTCGCCCTGGACGGCAAGGTCACCCTCGACGACAACGCGCAGTTCCGCCACGAGGAGCACGCGGGCCTCGTGGACACGGCCTCCGAGGACCCGCTCGAGGCGAAGGCCAAGGCCCTCGACCTCAACTACGTCAAGCTCGACGGCGAGGTCGGCATCATCGGCAACGGCGCGGGCCTGGTCATGTCGACGCTGGACGTCGTCGCCTACGCGGGCGAGTCGCACGGCGTGAAGCCCGCGAACTTCCTGGACATCGGCGGCGGCGCGAGCGCCGAGGTCATGGCCAACGGTCTGGACGTCATCCTCGGCGACCAGCAGGTCTCCGCGGTCTTCGTCAACGTGTTCGGCGGCATCACCGCGTGCGACGCGGTGGCCAACGGCATCGTCGGCGCCCTGCAGAAGCTGGGCGACGCCGCGACGAAGCCGCTCGTGGTCCGCCTCGACGGCAACAACGTCGAGGAGGGGCGGAAGATCCTCGCGGACTTCGCGCACCCGCTCGTCACCCAGGCCGACACCATGGACGGCGGAGCGGCCAAGGTCGCCGAGCTCGCCGCAGGAAAGTGAGGGACCGTCATGTCGATCTTCCTCGATGAGAACAGCAAGGTCATCGTTCAGGGCATGACGGGCTCGGAGGGCATGAAGCACTCCCAGCGCATGCTCGACTCCGGCACGAACGTCGTCGGCGGCGTGAACCCTCGCAAGGCCGGTCAGACCGTGTCCTTCGAGGGCGGCCACGAGGTCCCCGTCTTCGGATCCGTCGCGGAGGCCATGGAGGCCACCGGCGCGAACGTCTCGGTGGTCTTCGTGCCGCCGAAGTTCGCCAAGTCGGCCGCGATCGAGGCCATCGACGCCGCGATGCCGCTGCTCGTGGTCATCACCGAGGGCATCCCGGTGAAGGACTCCGCGGAGTTCTTCAACTACGCGAAGGACAAGGGCACCACCCGGATCATCGGCCCGAACTGCCCGGGCCTGATCAGCCCCGGGAAGTCCAACGCGGGCATCACCCCGGCGAACATCACCGGTCCCGGCAAGCTGGGCCTGGTCTCGAAGTCGGGCACGCTGACCTACCAGATGATGTACGAGCTGGCCGACCTCGGCTTCACCACGTGCATCGGCATCGGCGGCGACCCGGTCATCGGCACCACCCACATCGACGCACTCGAGGCGTTCGAGAACGACCCCGACACCGTGGGCGTGGTGATGATCGGCGAGATCGGCGGCGACGCCGAGGAGCGTGCGGCCGCGTACATCAAGGGCAACATGTCCAAGCCGGTGGTCGGCTACGTCGCGGGCTTCACGGCCCCCGAGGGCAAGACCATGGGCCACGCGGGCGCGATCGTGTCCGGCTCCGCCGGCACCGCGCAGGCGAAGAAGGAGGCCCTCGAGGCCGCGGGCGTGAAGGTCGGCAAGACCCCGACCGAGACGGCCGACCTCATGCGCGAGATCATCTCGGCGCAGGCCTGAGAGCACCCGGGCGCTCGGGCCCGATGCGGACCCGCATCGCGGGGCCGGAGGGGCCCCGCGGCCGCCGGGCGGGCGGGGCCCCCCCGGGGGGTTAAAACAAAAACGAAGCCACC
>NZ_JBHTSV010000043.1:0-29879 GCF_042794925.1 Brachybacterium sp. NPDC056505 | reverse complement strand
CGCCGGACGTTTTTTGTGGAGAGGGTTGTGGCTCGTTGCCAGCTGCTCCTCGGGCTCGTTTGATCGGGTTCGGGTGGAGCGCGGTGACGAGCCACAACCCTTTTCCGCGTCCATGTGCATTTTTTCTCGCCGCTGCGGTGTTTGAACTGAGGCGGCCAGGGATTGCGTGCACGCGCAGTCACACGTTAGGCGATGAGCATGCAGCACTGCGTGGACCGGGCTTCTCCACTCGACGGTGTTCCGACGTTACTCGGGTCGGGAGGTGCTCGTCGTCCATGACTCGGCGCGCCGCGCGGTGGGCCGGCGTTGCGGATGGCGCGTGAGCGTTTGAGGCGACGTGCGCCACGCCGCGGACTCCCCGCCCCGTGGAGTCAGTCACCGCGACCGGGAGAACCCTCGGTGCTGGTGCCGCAGTCACCTAACCTGTGAGCCCTAGGCAGTACTCATAGAGACTTTCGAGGGTGGAGAACGTGGCGGACGAGAGCACAGGGAGCCGATCGGGCGGCTCGCACGAGGACCGTGGACACTCCGGTCGCGCCCAGCATCACGGTCGTCCGCCCCGCGGAGCCGACCGTCCCCGCCAAGGCGGCCAGGGCGACGCGCAGCGGTCGCAGCGCCCGAACGATCGCTCCGGTCAGCGAAGGCAGGAGGACCGTCGGGGCCCTGGTCGGGATTCCGACCGTCGCGGTGGATACCGCGGTCAGGGAGGTAGCCGTCAGGGTGGTTCCTCCCGGAGCGGCGATGATCGGCGCGGACCTCGAGGGGACGGCGGCCAGCGGCCGTTCCGTCGTGAGGGGGAAGGTTCCGGACAGCGCAGGGACGGCGATCGCCGGAGCTATGCCCGTGACGACGACCGGCGGGGCCCTCGCCGGGATGGCCCCTCGCGCGACTCACGTCGAGACGACGACAGGCGCGGCCCCCGTCGGGAGGACGACCGCCGGAGCCCTCGCCGCGATGACGACAAGCGCAGCTTCCGGCGCGACGACAGCCGCCGCGATGGTCGCCCTGACGGCGACCGTCGCGTGCGTCGCGATGACGATTGGCGCGGTTCTCACAGGGACGACGACCGACGAGGCCCTCGCAGGGACGACGACCGGCGAGGCCCTCGCCACGATCGCGACCAGCGCGGCGGCGGGCGGTTCGGCGGCCCGAGGGACTCCTCCTCGCAGAGGCCGGGCGAGGCGCGTCGCAGCACCCGGCCGCCGGAGCCCGCTCTGGACGAGGCCATCACGGGTCGTGAGCTCGACCGGGACATCTCCGACGAGCTCCGCTCACTGCGCAAGGAGACCGCGGAGCGCACGAGCCGCCACCTCGTCGCCGCCATCGCGGCGCTCGACGAGGACGACCTGCCTCTCGCGCTGGCTCACGCCCAGTTCGCCGCGAGCATCGGCGGACGCGTCGGGATCACCCGGGAGATCTACGGCATCGCCGCCTACCGCAGCGAGGAGTTCCGCACCGCAGCCCGGGAGTTCCGCACCGCGATGCGCATCTCCGGCCGCGTGGACCTGCTGCCGATGCTCGCCGATTGCGAGCGGGGCATCGGCCGTCCGGAACGCGCGCTGGAGATCGCCGCCTCGGACGACGCCTCCACTCTCGACGTCTCCGGGACGATCGAGCTGATGATCGTCGTGGCCGGCGCCTACGCCGACACCGGCGACATCGAGACCGCCCTCGGGACGCTCGACATCCCCGCTCTGCGCAGCAAGGTCGACGGTCGCTGGCAGGTACGACTGTGGGTCGCCTACGCCGACCTCCTCGAGCGCGCCGGACGCAGCGACGAGGCGCACCGCTGGCTCACGCTGGCCGCCGATGCCGACACCGACCACGAGACGGACGCCGCCGAGCGCCTGGGCCGCCCCGTGCCGGAGCCCGAGGTCGAGGATCTGCCCTGGGACGACTCCGAGGAGCTCAGCGTCCTCGACGCCTTCGACGACTCCGAGGACGTCGAAGAATCCGACGACTCCGAGGAGCAGGAGGACGGCGCCTCCGAGAGCGACGCGCCCGGTGAGGACGATCCGTCCGAGGCGGATGCCGCCACGTCGTCGGAGGTCAATCCCGACACCGATCGGACTCGGGAGCCCGTGGATGGTGCCGAGGATGACGGCGGGCAGGAGCGCGAGCACGAGCGCAACGAGCTCGAGGACGAGGAGCACGAGCGCGACGAGCCCGAGGCCGACGAGCAGAAGCCCGAGGAGGACGCGCAGGACGAGGCGGGGGAGCCCCGTGACGAGACTGCGGTGACCGAACAGGCGGATCGTCAGCAGGAGCCGCAGGCATGAGCGCCCGCGGACACGACCTCAGCATGCTCGAGCGGTACGACGCCCTCCTCCTCGACCTCGACGGCACCCTCATGCACGGCACGCATCCCATCCCTCACGCCGCGGAGGCCGTGCGCACCGCGCGGGATCGGGGCCTGAAGATCGGCTTCATCACCAACAACGCCTCCCGCACCCCCGAGCAGGCCGTGGCGCACCTCGCCACGGTCGACGTCGAGGCGGCGCCCGAGGAGATCGCCTCCTCCCCGCAGATCGCGGTGCAGCTCCTCGCGGAGCACGCGCCGGCCGGCTCCACGATCCTCGTGCTCGGCGCCGACGGCCTGATGGAGGCCGTCGCCTCCGCAGGGTTCACCCCCGTGCGCGAGGACGGCGACGAGGTCGCGGCCGTCGTCCAGGGGTTCTCCCCGGACCTCGGCTGGGCGCAGCTCGCAGAGGGCGGCTACGCACTGCGCCGGGGCATCCCCTGGATCGCGACCAACACCGATGCGACCCTGCCCACCGAACGGGGCATCGCGCCGGGCAACGGCGCGCTCGTGCAGGCGCTCGTGCACGCCACCGGTCGCACGCCGCTGGTGGCGGGCAAGCCCGAGCCGGCCATGTTCTCCCTCGCCGCGAAGGCGCTGGGAGCCCGCCGCCCCCTCGCCGTCGGCGATCGCCTCGACACCGACATCGAGGGCGGCAACCGCGCCGGCATCGACACGCTTCTCGTCCTCACGGGCGTCGACAGCATCGAGACCGCGCTGCGCGCCGAGCCCGTCCGTCGGCCGACGTGGATCCTGCCCGACCTCTCCTCGCTCACCGACCCCGCGCCCGAGGCCGTCGTCGACGGCGCGACGGCGCGCTGCGGAGCCGCCTCCGCCGGGCTCGAGGGCGAGGACCTCGTCCTCTCCGGACGCACGGGGACCCCGCAGGCCCTCACCGCGGCCCTCGGGCTGCTCGCGGAGCGTCTGCCCGAGAGCGCCCTGTCCGGCGCGGTGCGCACCCAGGACTCGTGACCGCGGGCGGCGGAGCCCGGCGGCTCGACGTGGCACTGGCCGCCGCGGGCCTCGCGTCCTCCCGCACCCACGCCCGTCGGATCGTCGAGGAGGGCAGGGCCCTCGTCGACGGCCGGCCCGCCCACAAGCCGTCCGCGACCGTCGCCGCGGACGCCCTCCTCGAGGTCACCGGCGTCCCCGAGGGAGGGGAGTACGCCTCCCGGGCCGCCCACAAGCTCCTGGGCGCGCTCGACGCGGCGGGGCTGGACCCGCGCGATCTCGTCTGCCTGGACGCGGGCGCGTCCACCGGCGGGTTCACCGACGTCCTGCTGCGTCGCGGGGCGCGCGAGGTGCGCGCGGTGGACATCGGCCACGACCAGCTGCACCCGCGCCTGCGCGAGGACCCGCGCGTCGCGGTGCACGAGGGCACCTCGATCCGGGGACTGGACCCCGCGGACGTCGGCGGGCCGGCGCAGCTCGTCGTCGGCGACCTCTCCTTCATCTCGCTCGTCACCCTCATGGCGGACCTCGCCGCGCTCACCGCGCCCGGCGGCGACCTGCTGCTCATGGTCAAGCCCCAGTTCGAGGTCGGGCGCCGCAGGCTCCCGCGCTCGGGCGTGGTCGCGGACCCCGCACTGCGCCGCGAGGCCGTGCTCGGCGTCGTCGAGGAGGCCGATGCCCGCGGGCTCGACCTGCGCGGCGTCGCCGAGAGCCCCCTGCCGGGACAGGACGGGAACCACGAGTACTTCCTGCATCTGCATCGTCGCGACGTCCCCTCACCCGCAGAGGACACGCACGCAGAGGATCCGCGACCCGCCGGAGCGGCGCGCAGGATCCCGCGCGCTGCCTATGACATGATCGAGCAGGTGCTCCCGCGTACGCGCGCAGGCTCCCGCGCCGGACGTCGGCGCGCGCAGGTCACGGAGCACGTCACGGAGCATGACCAGGGCCCGCGCCGGGCCGATGGGCACAGGACCGAGCTGAGGACGAGGGAAGGGGACCGCCGAGCATGAGGCGCTTCCTGCTGTACGCGCACTCGGGGCGCGCCGCCGCCCTCGAGGCGCTGATGAGAGTCCTGGCCGAGCTCGGCAACCGCGGAGTGCGCGCCGTCATCACCGACGAGCAGTACGACCAGATCCGCATGTCGCCGCCGGCGAGCCTGCCCGAGGGGCTCCTGGACATCCTGGACTCCGAGGAGGTCGACGTCGTCGACGCCGTCTCCGCGGCGGACCTCGTCGAGCTCGGCATCGTGCTCGGAGGCGACGGCACCATCCTGCGCGCCCTCGAGGTGGTGCGCGAGGCCGAGATCCCCGTGCACGGCGTGAACCTCGGTCACGTGGGCTTCCTCGCCGAGAGCGAGGTCGAGGAGCTCTCGACGACGGTGCGGCGCCTCCTGGACGGCGACTACGACATCGAGGAGCGGTCGACCATCGACATCGTCATCCGCGGCCCCAAGGACCAGATCCTCCACACCGACTGGGCGCTGAACGATGCGAGCCTCGAGAAGGCCGACCGCCAGAAGATGATCTACGTGGTCATCGAGATCGACGGCCGCCCCGTCTCCTCCTTCGGCTGCGACGGCGTGCTGCTGACCAGCCCCACCGGCTCGACCGCCTACGGCTTCAGCGCCGGCGGCCCCATCATCTGGCCTGAGGTGGACGCCTTCCTCGTCGTCCCGCTCGCCGCCCACGCCCTGTTCTCGCGCCCCCTCGTGCTGGGGCGCTCCTCCGAGGCGGCGATCGAGCTCACCGTCGAGAACCGCGACGAGGGAGTGCTCACCCTCGACGGCCGCCGCACCATCGACATCACCCCCGGCATGCGGGTCGAGGGCCGGCTCTCTCCGCGCTCCGTGCGGCTCGTGCGTCTGACCACCACACCTTTCGCCGATCGCCTCGTGGAGAAGTTCCAGCTGCCGGTCGTGGGCTGGCGCGGACGCGTCGGCCGCGACGTCTGAGCGGGAGCCGCCGTGCTCTCCACCCTCCGCATCCGCCGCATCGGCGTGATCGACGACGCCACCCTCGAGTTCGGTCCCGGCTTCACCGCGCTGACCGGCGAGACCGGCGCTGGCAAGACCATGATCGTCACCGGGCTCTCGATGCTCCTGGGCGCGCGGCTGGACCGCGGCCGTGCGGGTACCGCCGGGACCGTCGACGGCACGCTCGTGCTCACCGGCCACGACGAGCTCGAGTCGGCCCTGGACGAGCTCGGCGCCGAGGACGAGGACGGCGAGGTGCTCGTCGTCCGCCGCGTCACCAAGGACGGCCGCTCCCGGGCCCAGATCGGCGGGGTGCCCGTGCCGATCGGGACGCTGGCCCGGCTCGTCGGCTCCGCGGTCACCGTCCACGGCCAGGCCGACCAGGCCCGCCTGCGCGAGGCCGACCAGCAGCGCGAGGCCCTCGACCGCTTCGCCGGCGAGACCGTCGGCCCCCTGCTGCAGCGCCACCGCGAGCTCTGGGACCGCCAGCAGGAGCTGCGCGGTCGCATCGAGGAGCTCGAGAGCCTCGTCGCCGAGCGCGACCGCCGAGGGGACGAGCTGCGCACGGCCCTCGAGCGCATCGAGGAGGTCGACCCGCAGGACGGCGAGGACGAGAGCCTGCGCGCCCGGCTCGAGAAGCTCAACCACGCCGTGGACCTCCGAGCCGCCGCCGAGCAGGCGTCCACGCTGCTGCTCGGACAGGACGACGGCCCCGCGGCCGGCTCCCTCCTCGACCTCGCGATCGACCAGGTGCGCACCGCATCCGGCACGGACCCCGAGCTCGAGGGCACCCTCGGCAGGCTCGAGGGCCTGCGCCTCGAGCTCTCCGACGCCGCAGCCGACCTCTCCCGCTACGCGGACGGCATCGACGCCTCTCCCGGGAGCGTCGAGCAGGCCAACGAGCGCCTGCACGAGGTGACCACGCTGGTGCGGGACCTCGGGCCCGTCCTCGGCGGCGCCGCGACCATCGGCGAGCTGCTCGAGAGCTCCCGCACCGCCGCCGCCGACCTCGACCGCTTCGAGGGCGCCGAGACCGAGCTGTCCGCCGCCCGCGAGGAGATGACGGGCCTCGAGACCGCCCTCGACGAGGCCGCGGAGGCGCTCACCGGGGCCCGGCGCGACGCCGCCTCTCGCCTCGCGCGCGCCGTCGAGTCCGAGCTCGTCCACCTCGAGATGCCGCAGGCGAGCCTCGAGGTCGAGGTCGCCCCGCACTCGCCCCGTCCGCACGGCCGCGATCGCGTGGCGTTCCTCCTCGCGCCCCACCCGGGCGCCGACCACCTGCCCGTCGCGACCGCCGCGAGCGGCGGCGAGCTCTCGCGCGTCATGCTCGCCCTCGAGGTCGCGCTCGGCTCCTCCCGCGACGACCGCACCGCCGCCCCCGTGTTCGTCTTCGACGAGATCGACGCGGGCATCGGCGGCCGCGCAGCCCTCGCCGTCGGCCAGCGCCTCCAGCGACTCGCCGAGAACGCGCAGGTCATCGTCGTCACGCACCTCCCGCAGGTCGCCTCCCACGCCTCCATCCACCTGCAGATCGTCAAGCACAGCGAGGACGGCGGCACGAGCTCCACCGTGCAGAGACTGGACCGCGAGGGGCGCATCGGCGAGCTCGCCCGCATGCTCTCCGGGGAGACCAGCGAGCTCGCCCTCGCCCACGCCCGGGAGCTGCTCGACGACTCGGCGGACCCGTCGGCGCAGGAGCCGGCACAGGGGCAGGCGCCGAGGGAGGAGCGATGAGCACGACCGTCGGCACCGTGCTGGGGACCGCGCGCATCGGCCGGCGCACGAAGGACCTCACCAAGCGCCTCGAGCCCGGCGACATCGCGGTCATCGACCACGAGGACATCGACCGCGTCGCCGCCGAGGCGCTCGTCGAGAAGGCGCCCGCTGCCGTCCTCAACGCCGCCCGCTCCACCTCCGGCCGGTACCCGAACGCCGGGCCGCAGATCCTCGTGGACCACGGCATCGCGCTCGTCGACGACTGCGGCCCCGAGCTGTTCGAGAAGGTCCGCGAGGGCGCCCGCCTCACCGTCGCCGACGGCGTCGTCCGCGAGGGCGGGAGCACGCTCGCGCGCGGGACCCGCCAGGACCCCGCCACGATCGCCGCCTCCCTCGAGGCCTCCCGCGAGGGCCTCTCCGAGCAGCTCGAGCTGTTCGCCCGCAACACCCTGGAGTACATGCTCCTGGAGAAGGACCTGCTGCTGGACGGCGTGGGCGCGCCCGAGGTGCGCACCGTCATGGACCGCCGCCCCGTCCTGATCGTCGTGCGCGGCTACCACTACAAGGAGGACCTCGCGACGCTCGGTCCGTTCCTGCGCGAGAACCGACCCGTGGTGATCGGCGTCGACGGCGGCGCCGACGCGGTCCTCGAGGCCGGCTGGAAGCCCGACATGATCATCGGGGACATGGACTCCGTCTCCGACAGGGCGCTGGCATCGGGCGCCGAGCTCGTCGTGCACGCCTATCGCGACGGCCGCGCCCCGGGCATGGAGCGCCTGGCGGAGCTCGATCTCGCCGAGGACGCCGTGGTGTTCCCCGCCGCCGGCACCAGCGAGGACATCGCGATGCTCCTGGCCGACGAGAAGGGCGCGAGCGTGATCGTGGCCGTCGGCACCCACGGCACCCTCGAGGAGTTCCTCGACAAGGGCCGCGCCGGCATGAGCTCGACCTTCCTCACCCGGCTGCGCGTGGGCTCCAAGCTCGTGGACGCCAAGGGCGTCTCCCGGCTCTATCGCCAGCGGATCTCCACCCTGCAGCTCGTGCTGCTGGCCGTCGCCGGCCTGCTCGCCCTCTCCGTGGCCATGTGGGCCACGCCCGGCGGACAGGCGCTCTTCCAGATCCTCGGTGCACGATGGGACGACGCCATCTCATGGTTCACCTCCCTGTTCGCCACCCGACCCGCCACCGGAACCTAGGAGCCTCGGTCCGTGATCGACTTCCGCTACCACCTGGTCTCCCTGATCTCCGTGTTCCTCGCCCTCGCGGTGGGGATCGTGCTCGGGGCCGGACCGCTGCGCGAGAACCTGGGCTCCCAGCTCACCGGCCAGGTCGAGCAGCTGCGCACGGAGAAGGACGACCTGCGCACCTCCAACGACTCTCTGACCTCGCAGAACGACGAGCTCAGCGCGTTCATCTCGCAGACCTCGCCCGAGCTCGTCGCGGGCACCCTGAGCGGACGCAGCACCGCCGTGGTCTACGACGACGACTCGGTGCGCAACCAGGTCAGCACTCTCGACTCCCTGCTGGACGAGGCGGGTGCGGGCACGCCGCTGAGCGTGCGCCTGGACAGCTCCCTGTGGGACCCCGAGCAGGAGGACACCCGCACCACGGCCCTCGACTCCCTCCGGGAGGCGGACAGCGCGCTCGTCACGGCGGCCGAGTCCGACACCGATTCCAGCTCCGGTGCTCTCTCCACGATCATCGGCCACCTGCTCGTGGACACCTCGATCGGCGACGAGCAGCGCCAGAAGCTGTGGGCCGTGCTGACGGACGCCCGCCTCGTCGACGTCGACGGCAGCACCGACGCCCCCGTGGACTCGATGATCTTCGCGAGCGCCGCGCCCACGGACCTCACCGTGGGCGGGGACGACGCCTCGACCGCGGCCGAGCGCGCCCAGATGCTGCTCGAGGCCCAGACCGGGCTGCTCGAGCGCATGGTCGGCGCGAAGATCCCCACGGTGGTCTCGGGCTCGACCCCCTCGAACGACGACAGCGCGGGCCTGCTGCGCACGGTGCGCGGGGACTCGCGCTTCACCGACCTCTCCAGCGGCGACCGCCTGCAGGAGCCCGACGGGCCGACGATCGCCGTGCTGGCCCTCGCCGAGCAGGTGCGCGGCGAGCAGGGGAGCTACGGGACCGCCGCCGACGCCCAGGACCGCGTGCCGGAGGTGCCCGGCGGGTCCGGGGACTCCTCGGGCTCCGGGTCGGGATCCGGCGCGAGCGACGGAGGCGAGGGATGACCGGTGGGATCTCCGGCGCCCTGCGCCGTACGAACCACGCCGGTCGCAGCGTGACCCTCGCGGAGGGCGTCGCCGTGGCCGGCGGAGCGGTGGCCGCTCTCGCCGCGCGCGGCCTGCGCGGCGATGCGCTCGCCGTCGCCGCCGTCGGCGGACTGGGTCTCGCCGACGACGTCCTCGAGCCCTGGCTGCGCTCCCGCGGGATCACCCCGACCAAGGGACTGCGCGGCCACCTCGGCGCCCTGCGGCGCGGACGCCTGACCACGGGCGCCGCGAAGGCCCTGGGGATCCCCGTGGTCTGCCTGCTCGACGCCGCCGTGGCCCGTGTCCGCACGGCGAGGACCCTCGGTCCGGACGCCGGCGCGCCGACGGCTGCGCGCGCCCTCCCCGCAGGAGCCGGTGCCGGGGCCGGCGCCCTGGTCGACGCGGGAATCGCCGCGGGCGCCGCGAACCTCGCGAACCTCCTGGACCTGCGCCCCGGGCGCGCGCTCAAGGCCACCACGGCCTGCGCGCTCGTGCTCGCCCTCCCTCCCGCCCGCAGTCCGCGCGCACGGGAGGGCAGGACCCTCGCCGCGATCGCCGCCGTCGCCGGGCTCGCGGCCCTGCCCGGCGACCTCGCCGAGCGCGGCATGCTCGGCGACACCGGCGCCAACGCCCTCGGCGCCCTGGTGGGCGCGGCGGCCGCGCGCCGGCTCCCCGCGGGACCCCGCCTCCTCGTGCTCGGCGGTCTCGGGGCCCTCACCCTCGCGAGCGAGCGCGTGAGCTTCAGCGCCGTCATCGACGCGACGCCCGCGCTGCGCCGCCTCGACCGCTGGGGCCGCCGCGCATCCGATCCCGCGGGATCCGAGGACGAGGGGAGCACTCCCGCATGAGCGCCCCGTCCTCGACCGCACGGGTCATCGTGCGCGGCGCGACCATGATCCTCGTGGTCACCCTCGTCGCACGCATCGTCGGCTTCCTGCGCTACCTCGTCTTCGGCGCGAGCGTGGGCGCCGGTGACGTCGGCACCGCGTACTCGAGCGCGAACCTCGTCCCGAACCTGCTGTTCGAGGTCGCTGCCGGCGGCGCGCTCGCCGCGAGCGTGGTCCCGCTCGTGGCGGGACTGGTCGAGAACGACGAGACCGGGGAGGGCAGGCGACGGGCCGACGGCATCATCTCCGCGATGCTGAGCTGGATGCTCCTGCTCACGATCCCGCTCGCCCTCCTCGTCGGCCTGCTCGCCGGGCCGATCGCCTCGCTCGTCCTCACCAGCGGCGACTCCGACGAGTCGGTCGTCGAGCTCGGTGCGTCGATGCTGCGGATCTTCGCGCTGCAGCTGCCGATGTACGGGGTGACGGTGGTGCTGGGCGCGTACCTCCAGGCCCGCAAGCGGTTCCTGTGGCCCGCCCTGGTGCCGCTGCTGTCCTCGCTCGTCGTGATCATCTCCTACCGCGTGTACGCTGCCGCGGTGCCCGCCGTGGCGACGGCCTCGACGATCTCCCCGTTCGCGCACGGAGTGCTCGCCTGGGGCACGACGGCCGGGGTCGTCGTGATGGCGCTGTCGGTGCTCGTGCCGGCCGCACGCGCCGGGCTTCGCCTGCGCCCCACCCTGCGGATGCCCGCCGGGATGGGCAGCAGGGCTCTGCGCCTCGCGGGAGCCGGGCTCGGCGCGGTCGGCGCACAGCAGCTCGCCCTCGCGCTCGTGCTGCTGCTGGCGATGCGCACGGGCGGCACCGGCACCCTGCCCGTGTTCCAGTACGGACAGGCGATCTACCTGCTGCCCTACGCCGTGCTCGTGGTCCCGCTGATCACGAGCGTGTTCCCGCACCTGTCTGAGCAGCGCCTGGTCGGGGACCTGCGGGGCTTCGCCGTCACCGCCCGCGCGTCCCTGCGCTCGGTCGTCGTGATCGGGACCGTGGGCGCGGCGACGCTGTTCGCCGCCGGCCCGGCCCTCGAGGCCTTCTTCCACCACATCGACCGCGCGGGCGCGGTCGGCGTCGGCGCGGTCGTCGCCGCCCTCTCCGTGGGGCTGATGCCGTACGCGATCACCATGCAGTGCACCCGGGTGCTGTCCGCCGCGATGCGGGCGCGGGACGCGTTGCTCGTGGGCTCCGTCGGCTGGGTGGTGGGCGGGATCCTCATCGTGGTCGTGGCGGTGCTCTCGAACTCCGGCAGCTCGGCCGTGGCCGCGACCGCCTTCGCCTTCGCCCTGAGCGCGGGCATGTGGGTCTCGGGCATCACCGGCCTCGCGCGGGTCGCCGATCTCCTCGAGGGCGTCGAGGGCGGTGCGCCCCTGGTGCGCGTCGTGCCGATCGGGGCCGTGGTCTCCGTGGCCGCGGCGATCCCGGGACTGCTCCTGGGACGAGCGATGGTCACCCAGGGCACGTCCGAGCTGCTGTGCGTGCTGATCGGGGTGCTCACCGGCGGCATCGGCATGGTCCTCGCCCTCGTCGCCATGACCCTCGCCGACCGCCGCACCGCGGCCTCGCTGCTGGCGCGTCTGCGCCGCGGGCGCACGGAGCAGGCGTGAGGCGCACGCAGGAGGGGGAGCGGCCGTCCGCCGACCGCACGCCCCGCGTGCTGATCGTCGAGCCCGCCGCGAGCGGGGGGCTGGCGGCGCACGTGCGGATGGAGCGCGCCGTGCTCGCGCAGGCCGGTGTCGAGCTGCCCGAGGCAGGCGTGCGGATCTCCTCGCGCCCCGCGCCGGCGGACGTCCGCACCGTGCGCACCCTGCGCGAGCGCATGCGCGCGTCCGGCGTTCGTGCCACGGTCGACGCGGTCCATGCCCATGGGCTGCGCGCCGGGGCGCTCGCCGCGCTCGCCCGCGGGCCGCGCGGCCGCGGACCCCGCCTCGTGGTGACGCTGCACAACCGCGTCGTCGGACCGCGCGCGGTGCGCGCCATGGGGCGCCTGCTGCTGCGGGTCGTCCGCTCCCGGGCCGACGCGGTCCTCACCGTGTCCCCGGACCTCGACCCGCTCGTGCGGGGCGTCCCGGAGGTCGAGCACGCTCTCATCCCCGCGCTGCCCGGGCCCGAGGCGCACGCCGCCGCGCGGGTGACCGCACCCGACGCGTCGGCGGATCCCGACCGGGACGAGCCCGGCGAACCCGTTGAACCCGTTGAACCCGACGAGCCCGGCGTGCTCGACGTGCTCGTCGTCGCCCGGCTCGCCCCGCAGAAGGGGCTCGACGACCTTCTGGACGCCCTGGGCCTGCTCGTCGCCGAGGCCGTCCCGGCCGCTCCCGGGCTCCGCGTGCGGATCGCGGGGGACGGGCCCCTCGCGTCCCATCTCAGCGGGCGCATCCGCGCCGAGCACCTTCCCGTCGAGCTGCTCGGCAGGCGCGAGGACGTTCCCGATCTGCTCGCCGACTGCGACCTCGTGGTCTCCTCGGCGCTGTGGGAGGGACAGCCGGTGTTCCTGCAGGAGGCCCTGCGCGCCGGCCGCGCGATCGTCGCGACCGACGCCGGCGGCACCCGCCTGGTCACGGGACGGACGGCGCACCTCGTCCCCGTCGGGGACCCGGCCGCCCTCGCCCGCGCGATCACGTCCCTGCGCGAGGAGGAGGCGCGGCGGAGCGCCGAGCGGGCCTCCCGCGAGCGCTCCCACGAGCTGAGCGGACCCGACGACCTGCTCGCGCAGCTCACGCAGGTCCTGAGGATCTCCCTGCGCTGACGCGGCCGTCCGTGGCCCGACGGCGCCCCATCCGCATGGAACACCTCGCACATCCGCGGGTGTCGGGAGCGCCGAGGGGCCGTTCGATGCTAGGTTGAGACTCCGTGGCAGACAGCAGCGTGAACCCCCCGCGAACCCCGTCCGCATCGACCGCCCGCCCCGGCTCCGGCCCGGCAGCGAAGCCCTTCCGGAATCCCGGCACCACCAAGCACATCTTCGTCACCGGCGGCGTCGTCTCGAGCCTCGGCAAGGGGCTTACCGCCTCCTCGCTCGGGATGCTCCTGAAGAACCGCGGCCTGCGGGTGACCATGCAGAAGCTGGACCCGTACCTCAACGTGGACCCGGGCACCATGAACCCGTTCCAGCACGGCGAGGTCTTCGTGACCGAGGACGGCGCCGAGACGGACCTCGACATCGGCCATTACGAGCGGTTCCTCGACGAGAACCTCTCGGCCGACTCCAACGTGACCACCGGCCAGGTGTACTCCGGCGTCATCGCCAAGGAGCGCCGCGGCGAGTACCTCGGCGACACCGTCCAGGTCATCCCGCACATCACGAACGCCATCAAGGAGTCGATGCGCGCTCAGGCGAGCGACGAGGTCGACGTGGTCATCACCGAGATCGGCGGCACCGTCGGCGACATCGAGTCCCAGCCGTTCCTCGAGGCCGCCCGGCAGGTCCGCCAGGACGTCGGTCGCGACAACGTCTTCTTCGTGCACGTCTCCCTGGTGCCCTTCATCGGCCCCAGCCAGGAGCTGAAGACCAAGCCCACGCAGCATTCGATCGCGGCCCTGCGCTCGATCGGCATCCAGCCCGACGCCATCGTGCTGCGCGCCGACCGTGCACTGCCCGCCTCGGTGAAGGCGAAGATCGCCTCCATGTGCGACGTGGACCTCGACGCCGTCGTCACCTGCCCGGACGCGCCCTCGATCTACGACATCCCGCACGTGCTGCACGACGAGGGCCTGGACGCCTACGCGATCCGCCGCCTCGACCTCCTCAGCCACGACGTCGACTGGTCGCTGTGGGACGGGCTCCTCGAGCGGGTCCACCACCCCGAGTACGAGGTCGCCGTGGGCCTCGTGGGCAAGTACATCGACCTGCCGGACGCCTACCTCTCGGTCACCGAGGCGCTGCGCGCCGGAGGCTTCCACCACGACGCCCGCGTGAAGATCTCCTGGGTCGAGTCCGATGCCTGCTCCACCCCCGAGGGCGCCCAGGCGGCCCTCAAGGACCTCGACGCGATCGTGGTGCCCGGCGGCTTCGGCATCCGCGGCGTCGACGGCAAGGTCGGCGCACTCCGCTTCGCCCGCGAGAAGGGCATCCCCGCCCTCGGCCTGTGCCTGGGCATGCAGTGCATGGTCATCGAGTACGCCCGCACCGAGCTGGGCTGGGCCGATGCGCAGTCCACCGAGTTCGAGGCCGACACGGCGCACCCCGTGATCGCGACCATGACCGAGCAGGCCGACATCGTCTCGGGCGAGGGCGACCTGGGCGGCACCATGCGCCTGGGCGCCTACGACCACGAGCTCACCCCCGGCAGCCTCGCCGCCCGCACCTACGGGACCACGAAGGTCTCCGAGCGCCACCGCCACCGCTACGAGGTGAACAACGCCTACCGCAAGGACCTCGAGACGGCGGGCCTGGTGATCTCCGGCGTCTCCGCGGACCGGTCCCTCGTCGAGTTCGTCGAGCTGCCCTCCGAGGTGCACCCGTACTACATCGGCACCCAGGCGCACCCCGAGCTGAAGTCGCGCCCCACCCGGCCGCACCCGCTGTTCGCGGGCCTGATCGGCGCCGCCGTCGACCTGCAGAAGGCCACCCGTCTGCTCGAGGTCCCCGCCGAGCGCGGGGCCGAGGAGTCCGGCGAGGCGGGATCCGGCGCGGACCCCGCCGTGCCGTCCGACGGGGCCGACGAGGCCGGGGAGTGACAGGGTTGCTCCGGGACGAGGACGGCGCACGTCCGGTCCTCTCCCGGAGCACCGCGTACCGCGGCGCGATCTGGGACGTGGTGCGCGACGAGGTCGACTTCGCTCCCGGCGTCCGCTTCACCCGCGAGTACATCGCCCACACCGGCGCCGCCGCCGTGCTCGCGCTCGACGACGAGGGCGCGCGCGACGTGCGCGATGCGCGCGTGCTGCTCATCCGCCAGTACCGCCATCCTGCGGGGCGCACCTTCTGGGAGCTGCCCGCGGGCCTGCTCGACCACGAGGGCGAGGACCCGATGCAGGCCGCGGGGCGCGAGCTCACCGAGGAGACCGGCCACCGGGCCGAGCACCTCCGGCACCTGCTGGACATCCATCCCTCGGCCGGCAGCTCGAGCGAACGCATCCGGATCTTCCTCGCGACCGGCATCGGCGAGGCCGCCACGGACTTCGTGCGCGAGGACGAGGAGTCGGAGATCGAGCTGCGCTGGGCGCGCCTGGGCGAGGTGCTCGATGCGATCCGCGAGGGTCGCCTGACGAATGCGACCCTCGTGGCCGCGGTGCTCACCGTCGCGGCCTTCGGGGCCTGAGACCGGCCGGCCCGTCGCGGTCGCGCGCGCTGGGCTGCGGCCCCGGGGTCCTACTCGGTGGGCGCGTCCGATGCGACGGGCGCAGCGGCGAGGACGGGGGCGACGATCTCCGCCTGCCAGTCGCGGGCGCCGAGCCCCGAGAGCTCGGCGCGGATCTCCCCCGCGTCGCCGGGCGTCTCGTGCTCCCAGACCCACTGGCGCAGCAGACCCGGGGTGAGCAGGTTCTCCGAGGGCACGTGCAGCTGCTCCGCGCGCTCCGCCACCGCCTCGCGGATCGGCAGGTAGCGCTCCCACACCTCGGGCCACTTCTTGGACCAGAGCTTGTGGGGCGGCGGGTAGCTGGGCTCCGAGCGCGAGGGCAGGTGCGCCTCGGGGAGGTTCACGCCCGCGCGCGCCGCCTGCCACCAGGTCTCCTTGCCGTGCATCGGCTTGGGCAGGGCGGCGAGGAAGGCCGTGTGCGAGGCGGTCGAGACCTTCGCGGCGTCGACGATCGCGCGGTCCTTGATCACGCGGTGAGGGGAGAGGTCCTGCTCACGGGCGATCTGGTCGCGCCGCTCCCACATGGCGCGGGCGGCCGCGAGCTGGCGCGGCGTGCGCAGGGCGCCCAGGCCGTGCAGCTTCCGCCAGGGCTCCGCGCGCGCGGCGGGCAGGGGATGGGCGACCTCGTGCGCGAACTCCTCGCGCGCCCAGCGGGTCTTGTCCGACTCCTCGAGACGGGCGGCGAGGATGTCGCGCACCTCGACGAGGACCTCGACGTCCAGGGCCGCGTACACGAGCCATGGCTCGGGCAGCGGGCGCTTGGACCAGTCCGCGGCGGAGTGCTCCTTGGCCAGGCGCAGGTGCACCGTGTCCTCGACGACCGCGCCCAGGCCCACACGGGGCATGCCCAGCAGCCTCGCGGCGAGCTCCGTGTCGAACAGCGACGCGGGGTGCAGGCCCAGCTCGCCCAGGCTCGGCAGGTCCTGGGTGGCGGCGTGCAGCACCCACTCGCGGGAGTTCATGAGCTCCACGAACGAGGTGGGCAGGGTGAAGGCCGTGGGGTCGATGAGGGCCGTGCCCGCCGCCTCGGTGCGGATCTGCACGAGATAGGCCTTGGCGCTGTAGCGGTAGGAGGAGGCCCGCTCGGCGTCGACCGCGATCGGTTCCTCGGGCGCGCTCGCGGCGCGCTCGCACCACTCCAGCAGCGGCTGGATGCGATCGATCACGGGGACCAGCCCGTCGCGCGGGGCGCCCAGAGGGGTCGGCTCGATCGCGGGGGAGTCGGCGCCGAGGTCGTCGCCGGTCCTGCCCGTGTCGGTCGTGCCGGTGGCGGTCGTCGGCGCGGTGCGCGCCGTGGTCGCGCTGTCCGCGGGTGCGCCGTCCTCGGTGCGTCGGGCGCGGGCGGCGGAGCGGTTGCGGGTCCTCATGGGGTCAGTCCTCCTCGTTCGCCGAGCCCTGCCGGGGGCGGGCGCGGTGGGAGGGGACGAGCGGCGCCACCTGGGCGGGAGCGGGAGGCAGGCCGCCGGCCGCCGCGAGCATGGCCGTCCAGGCGGCGAAGTGCGGGGCCAGGTCGGAGCTCGTCGGGGTCCAGGACACGCGCATCTCGACGTCGACGGTCGAGGGGCGCCCGGCGAGCGCGCCGTAGCTCTGGGACACCACGCGGGTGGCGGTGCACCCGAGCTCGCGGGACTCGGCGTCGAACAGCTCGAGGGACTCGGTGACCCACGACCAGGCCACGTCGCCGAGCATCGCCTCGATCGCGAACTCGGGCTCGAGCTGGGCCTGGACGAGGACCACCATCCGGTACTCGCCCTTCCACGCCTCCTCGCCCGCGGGATCGTGCAGGACGACCAGGCGGCCGCTGGCGACCTCCTCGTCGTGCAGGATCACCTCGCCGTTGGCCGCCCACGTGTGCGGGGCCATCCGGCCGGGAGCGGGGATCGAGGTCCAGTGGACCTCGGGACGCAGTGGCGCACGGGTCATCTCCTCGATCGCCGTGCTGAAGGCGCGGGCGGCGGCGGGGAACTGGTGGACGGGCACGGCCGCGAGCCTAGCCCGCGAGTCGTCACCACCGACCGAGGCGCGCCGTCGACCCGCCGACGACCTCTCTCCGGCCTCCGGCCGACCCGTCGGCGGGAGGTGCGGAGGCTCCTGCGGGTCCTCGTCGAGCGGGCCTCAGTCCTCGTGGACGAGGCTCAGGGAGTTGATGCAGTAGCGCTGGTCGGTGGGGGTCGCGAAGCCCTCGCCCTCGAAGACGTGCCCCAGGTGCGAGCCGCAGTTCGCGCAGCGCACCTCGGTGCGGACCATTCCCAGCGAGGCGTCCTCGAGCAGCTCCACGGCGTCGTTGTCCTGGGGGGCCCAGAAGGCGGGCCAGCCGCAGTGCGCGTCGAACTGCTCGTCGGCGCGGAACAGCACCGCCCCGCACGCTCGGCAGGCGTAGGTCCCGGCCGGGCGCACCTCCTCGTACTCCCCGCTGAACGGTCGTTCGGTGCCCGCCTGGCGCAGCACCTGGTACTCCTCCGGCGAGAGCTTCTCCCGCCACGCGGCGTCGTCCAGCTGGATGGCGTAGTGACCGCTTCCGATGGGCTTGGTGCTCATGGCTCATACCTCCGCGTTCGGGTGCCGACGGGTGGGGCGGGGATCGCCTCGGACCCGCGGCGTCACCTGCGATCCTACGGCGGACGTAGACTGCGCGTCATGATGCGCCTCACCTCCCTCGGCTCCCGCGCGACCCGCCCCGAGGAGGCGCCGGACGCGCGCGACGCCGCTCGTGAACTGGGGCGATGGGGCAGGGCGCTCGCCGTCGGCGGCGTCGGCGCGCTCGGTGCGTTCGCCCTCAGCGCAGGGGCGCTCGCGGCGGGGGCCCGGCTGCTCGCGAGGGTCCCGCTGACCCCGCAGACGTCCCAGCGCGGGAAGCTCGACCAGGTGGTGCGGGCCGCGTATCCGGACCGTGTCCACCTCGATCGGACGGCGGAGGCCGTCCGCGGAGGCGTGATCGCCCTGCGCCGCTCCGGCGGGGCCGTCCACGTGCGCCTCGGCCCGGTCGACGGTGAGCCGACGCCCACCACCGTCTCCCGCCCGATCCTCGCCCGCGACACCGACGAGCCGATCGGGATCGGTCCCGTCGGCCTCGACGGCTTCTTCTGGCCCGGCACGCCCGAGACGTCGCTGGGCCTGCCCACCCGGGAGGTCGAGGTCTCCTCGCCCGTCGGTCCCATGCCGGCGTGGCTGGTGCCGGGGCGCCCCGGCATCTCGGCGGAGGAGCCCGGTGCCTCGAGCGAGGACGGGGCGACCCAGGAGGACGGCGCAGCGGGGCCGACGGGCGACACCTGGGCCGTGCTCACGCACGGTCACGGCGCCACGCGCGGGGAGACCCTGCGCGCCATGTCCCTGCTGCACGAGCTGGGCTTGACCTGCCTCGCCCTGACCTACCGCAACGATCTCGGATCGCCCGCGTCGGCCGATCGGATGCACCATCTGGGCCTGGACGAATGGGAGGACACCGAGGCGGGCATCGAGTACGCCCTCGCCCACGGGGCGCGCCGGATCGTGCTCATGGGCTGGTCGATGGGCGGAGGCATCACGCTGCGCACCTCCGTGCACACCGCTCACCCGGAGGCGATCGCCGGACTCGTCCTGGACTCGCCGGCCGTGGACTGGCAGGACATCCTCACCTACCACGCGACGGCGCTCCGCGCCCCCGCGCCCATGCGGCGCCTGGCCCTGTGGATGATGACGAGCCCGCTCGGGGCGCGCCTGGTGCGCCTGCACGAGCCGCTCGCGCTCGCCGAGATGCGTGCCGAGCACTACGCGCAGCACCTGCGTCACCGCACCCTGCTCATCCACGCCCTCGAGGACACGACGGTGCCGCCCGCGCCGAGCGCCCGCCTGGCCGCGCTGCGCCCCGACCTCGTGGAGTTCGTGCCCTTCGCCGGCGCGAGCCACACCCGCGAGTGGAACCGCGATCCCGCCCAGTACGAGCGGCTGCTCGCGGACCACCTCGTGGACCTGCTGGACCTGGACGTCGACGTCGAGGCCATGGAGCTGCCCGTGCGCGACCCCGCGGCCGCGCCCCTCGAGGGGTCGATCGGCGACCGGGTGTGATCCGTCCGCGCGTGGCCGGTCCTCGCGCTCGGGCCGATCCTCGGGATCAGGCCCGGTCTCGCACCGTCCGGTCGCGCACGTAGCGGGAGAGCGTCGCGTGGGCGCCGACCGTGAGGGAGCCCAGCTCCCACTCGCCCTCCGCGTCGACGCCTCGCATCACTCGGGAGGCGTCCCCTCCGACCGTCCGATGGGTCACCGAGAAGCACAGCTCGTCGAGCTCCCCGGAACCGGCGAAGCGCGCGAGAGCGCTCGGGCCGCCCTCGAGCTGGATCCCGCGGTGCCCGAGGCCGGCGAGGGCGCGGCGGATGCCCTCCGGATCCTCCGCGAGGATCAGACTGCTCTCGGGCAGACCGCTCGCGGCGAGTGCCCGCTCGCCGTGCGCGGCGTCGGTCACGAGGTACGTCGGCCACGCGGGGTCGATGCTCGCGGGCAGCCGACCGGACTGCGACATGATCGCCAGGGCCGGGCGCTCGCCCCCGGCCGGCCGCAGCGACGGGGCGAGCAGGTCCGAGCGGCCCTGGGGGCGGCGGTAGTCCTCGACGCGCACCGTCTCGGCGCCCACGAGCACCACGTCGGCGAGCGCGCGCAGCACGCCGAAGGCGAAGGAGTCGGTGGGGTTGCGCAGGGGACCGCTGGTCCCGTCGGCACCGGTGATCGCGCCGTCGATCGTCGTGTTCATCATCGCCCGCACCCACGTGCGGTCCGCGGGGTACGCGTAGACCTCGGCGAGCGCGCGTGCGCCGGCGGCGTCCTCGGTGATCTCGCGCGGCGCGGCCAGCGCGCGCCCGTCGTCCCAGAGCAGCTGCATGGCCTCGATCCTCTCGTCGTGCGGGCACTGCGTGCTTCCCGGATCATCCCGCACCCGGGACGGTCCCGCGAGCCGACGCACGCCGGGCCCGCGCACGCCGGGCCAGAGCATGGCCGGGCCGACGCGCGATCGTGGACCTGCCCACAGGGGATCTGCCCGGATCGGCCGTGCCCCTAGACTTGGCGGCCGTGACCGAGTCCCTCACCGCGCGCACCCCAGCCCCCTCCCTCGAGCGCCTGGTCGCCGACCTCGTGCCGCCGCCGCGCTTCGCGAAGGCGCGGCTGGACAACTACGTGCCCGATCCGCAGCACCCCTCCCAGCAGGAGGCCAAGGAGCGGATCGCCGAGTTCGCGCGCGGCATCGGCCGCAGCGGCGGCTCGAAGGGCCTGCTGGGCATGTTCCGCAAGCGGCCGCAGGCGGCGCGCGGCCTCTACCTCGACGGCGGCTTCGGCGTGGGCAAGACCCACCTGCTGACCTCCCTGTTCCACATCACCGACGGGAACCCCGTCTATGGCACCTTCGTCGAGTACACGAACCTCGTGGGCGCCCTGGGCTTCACCCGCGCCGTGGACCTGCTGGGCGGCTCCTCGCTCGTGTGCATCGACGAGTTCGAGCTCGACGACCCCGGGGACACCCTGCTGATGACGCGGCTGATCCGTGAGCTGTCCGATCGCGGCGTCGCGATCGTGGCGACCTCGAACACGCTGCCGGAGGCCCTCGGCGAGGGGCGCTTCGCCGCCCAGGACTTCCTGCGCGAGATCCAGTCGATGTCCGAGCGCTTCGACGTGCTGCGGATCGACGGCGAGGACTACCGGCGGCGCGAGGCCGTCGCCGAGGCCCCCGCCCTGCCCGAGGAGACCGTGCGCGAGCATGCCGAGGCCACGCCGGGTGCGACGCTCGACGATCTCCCCTCCCTCCTCGCGCACCTCAAGACCGTGCACCCCTCCCGCTACGGGGCGATGCTCGACGACGTCTCGTTCGCCCACCTCACCGAGGTGTCCACGATCGCCGACCACAACAACGGCCTGCGCTTCGTGGTGCTCGTGGACCGGCTCTACGACCGGGAGATCCCGGTGCTCGCGAGCGGGCAGGACGCGGCGGGCATCTTCACCGAGGAGCTGCTGCGCAGCGGCTACCGCAAGAAGTACTACCGCTCCCTCTCGCGCCTGACCTCGCTCGCGCGCGACGGCGCGAAGGACCTCGAGGGCGCTGCTCAGGACGCCTCGGCCGACTGAGCCGCAGCGGCGCTCTCGCGAACGACGAGCGCGCCGGGGCCCGCGAGGCCGACGACCCGCTCCCGGGCATCGCGGCGCAGCGCGCCGAAGGCGGCGAGGACCTCCCCGCCGGCAGCGGCGCCCGACGCGGGCATCCCGGCCCCGCCCTCCGCGCGGCTGACGAGCACGTGCACGTCCCCGCGCCGCAGCACGAGGGACTCCTCGTCCAGCACGACGGCCTCGACGCGGCGGAGGTCAGGATCCCTGAGCTCCGGCAGCGCGCGGCGCAGGCCGATGAGCGTGCGGTACCACTCGAGCATCGTGCGGTGCGCGCCCTCGTCCGTCTCCTCCCAGCCGAGGAAGGAGTCGGTGAACGTGGAGCGCGACTGCGGGTCGGGCACGTCCGATGAGTCCCAGCCCATCTGTGCGAACTCCTCGCGCCGCCCGGCGGTGACCATCGCCCCGAGCTGCTCGCCGTGGTCGGTGAAGTACCGGAACGGGGCGCTGCACGCCCACTCCTCGCCCTGGAAGAGCATGGGCGTGGGGGCACCCAGCAGGATCAGAGCGATCGCGGCGGCGTGCTCGGCGGGGGAGAGGAGCTGGTGGACGCGGTCCCCGCGGGCACGGTTGCCCACCTGGTCGTGGTCCTCGAGGAAGGCCACGAAGGAGTGCGCGTCGTAGGCGTCGGTCGCCGGATCGACGGGCGCGCCCCAGACCCTTCCGCGGAAGGTGGAGCGGGTCCCGGCGTGCTCGAAGACGCGGGTGAGGGTGCGTGCGAGCACCTCGGCGCTGCCGAAGTCGACGTAATAGCCCTGGCGCTCGCCGCTGATCCACGCGTGGACGGCGTGGTGGACGTCGTCGGCCCACTGCATGTCCATGCCGAGACCGCCGCGAGCGGTGGGGGTGACGGTCGCGGGGTCGTTCCGGTCCGATTCCGCGATCAGGGTGAGCGGCCTGCCGGTCTCCCGCTCCCAGTCGGCGACGGCGTCGGCGAGCTCGGCGAGGAAGTGCCGGGGCGAGTCGTCCTGCAGCTCGTGCACCGCGTCCAGGCGCAGACCGTCCAGCTGCATGTCCACGAGCCAGTGCCGGGCGACCCCGCGCAGGAAGGCGCGCACCTGGTCGCTGCCCGCGTCGTCGAGGTTCACGGCCCAGCCCCACGGGGTCTCGTGGCGGTCGGTGAAGTAGGGGCCGAAGGCGCTGAGGTGATTGCCGTCGGGACCCAGATGGTTCAGCACCACGTCGAGGACCACCGCGAGGCCCCGCGCATGGGCCGCCTCGACGAAGCGGGCGAGGGCGGCGGGACCGCCGTAGGCCGGGTGCACGGCCATGAGGTCCACGCCGTCGTACCCCCAGCCGCGCTCGCCGGGGAAGGTCGCGAGCGGCATCAGCTCCACGGCGTCGACGCCGAGCGCGACCAGATGGTCCAGGCGCTCGATCGCGGTGTCCAGGGTGCCGGTGCCGCCGTCGGCGGGCGGCGCGAAGGTGCCCACGTGCAGCTCGTAGACTACGCCGCCGCGGAAGGAACGCCCCTCCCACGGCGCGTGCGGGAACAGCCCGGGGTGCACGACTTCGCTCGGGCCGTGGACCCCGTCCGGCTGGGCGAGGCTGCGCGGGTCGGGCAGCCAGTCGCCGTCCCCGTCCAGGCGGAACGCGTAGCGGACGCCCGTGCCGGGCACGGCGGCGGGGCCCTCGGCGTCGGCCCCCTCGTCCCGCAGCCGGTGCCAGCCGCCCCCGACGGGCTCGAGGGTGCGCACGTGCGCGTCCTCCGGGTCGGGGACGGACTCGGTCTCGCCGCCGCGGAGCGGGGCCTCGAGGCGCACCTGCACCGTCCGTGCGCGCGGAGCCCAGACCTCGAGGGCGCCGTCGCTGTCGCGCACAGGGAGGGGAGCGGAGCCCGACGGGGGTCTCGTCGTGGAGGGGGACGGCGCCGTGCGCGTCCCCTCGGTCCCGGCCGCGTCGCTCGCGTGCTCGCTCATGCGTTCCCCTCGTCCTCGTCCTCGTCCTCGTCCTCGATGTCGTCCTGCCCGGACGTCCCGTCGGTCCTCACCAGCAGCGCCGTCGGCCAGTCCTCGAGCAGAGCCGCCAGGCGCACCTGGCCGCCGTCCGTCTCCCGGCCGCTCAGCAGATCGCGCCAGCGGCCCTCGGGCAGCACGAGGACGGCGTCGCCGAAGCCGCCTCGCTGGGCGAGGCCGTGCGCGAGGCGGGTGACCACCGTGACCACCTCGAGGGGGCCGTCCTCGAGGGTGCGGCCGAAGGCGACCGCGTGCGCGGTCGACGTCGGCACCGGGCGGTAGACGGCGGAGCGCCCGCGGAAGAGCTCGGGACGCTCGCGGCGCAGGCGCAGCGCGCAATGGGTGAGCCAGAGCTTCTCGTCGGCCACGCCGTCGGGCCGCGCGCCCTCGCGCATGCGGGCGAGCCGCGCCTCGTGGCCGGCGTGATCGACCTCGCGGCGGTTGTCGGGGTCGACGAGGGAGAGGTCGATGGACTCGCACCCCTGGTAGACGTCGGGCACTCCCGGCATGGTCAGTTGCACGAGCTTCTGGCCGAGGATCGCCGCACGCTGCGCGCCGAGCGTCCTGCGGGTGAGGTCCTCGAGGATCGACGCGACCTCGGAGGAGTCGAGGGCCGCGCGCCCCAGCTCCCGGACCTGGTCCTCGTACTCGGAGTCCTGGTCCGTCCAGGTCGTGCGGGTCTTCGCCTCGCGCATGGCCTTCTCGAGGTAGCCGATCAGCCGGTCCTCGTCGATCCGCTCGCTGCTCCCGCCCGGCAGGTCCCAGGTCCCCAGCAGCGTCTGCCACAGCAGCAGGCACAGGGCCCCGTCCACCCGGTCACCGATGTGCGCGGCGACCGCCCGTTCGAGGTCGAGCACCGCGAGGCCCCACTCGTGGGGGACCTCGGTGAGCACGGAGAGGCGGGCGCGCACGTCCTCGCTGCGCTTGGTGTCGTGCGTGGAGAGGGTGGTCATGGAGTCCGGACGCGTGTGCACCATCGTCGCGCAGTGGTCGTGGAGGTCGTCGGGCTCGACGCCGATGCGGTCGGGATCCGCCCCCACCTCGGTGACCGGCAGGAACCGCGGATAGCGGTAGAAGGCGGTGTCCTCCAGGCCCTTGGCGTGCACGGGCCCGCAGGTCTGCGCGAAGCGGATGATCAGCTCGGCGCGGTCCGCGTCCGCCGTCCGGCCGGCGCTGCCCACCTCGTCACCGCATACGAGCGCGAGCACCACCTCGAGTGCGGCCCGCAGGTCCGCGTCCTCGCCCAGGAGGCCGCGGGCGCGGGCGGCGGCAGCCTCGAGCACCGCGCGCTCCGCACCGCTCGTGCTCTCCCCGGGGACGATGTAGGCGCGATAGCGGTCCATCGAGGCGAGCATCGCGACCAGCACCCGCTGGATCTGGCGGCGCGTCGTGTCGCGCAGGCGGATGTCCTCCGCGCAGATGCGGTGGACGAGGTCCGTGAGGCGCTCGACCTCCGCCCACAGGCTCGTGGAGATGATCAGCGCCGTGGACTCGGCGGCGATCTCCTCGAACGGACGCAGGTCTCCCGTGGTGCGCTGCCAGACGTGCGTGAGCCCCAGGGCCCCGCGCGGGTCGTGGAAGAGGCCGCCCACGCGCCACAGGGCGTCGTACCCGGTCGTGCCGTCGCACGGGAAGTCGCCGGGCAGCTGCTCGTCGCCCTCGAGGATCTTCTCCACCACTGTCCAGGCGCCGCCGGAGGCCTCGTGCAGGTCGCGCAGGTAGCCGCGCGGATCGGCGAGGCCGTCGGGATGGTCGATCCGGTAGCCGTCGACGACGCCCTCCGACTGCAGCTGCAGGAGCAGCGCGTGGGTCGCGGTGAACACCTCGGGCAGCTCCACGCGCACGGCCGCGAGGGTGTCGACGTCGAAGAAGCGCCGGTAGTTCAGCTCGTCGTCGGCGACCTTCCAGTAGGCCAGTCGGTACCACTGGCGCTCGAGCAGGTCGACGACCCCCAGGTCCTCGGTGCCCGGGGCGATCGGCAGCACGTGGTCGTAGTAGCGCACCACGCTCTCCTCGCGCGTGCCGCCGTCGCGCTGGGGCACGTCGGCGCGCGACACCTCGATCTCGCCGTCGGCGAGGACCTGGCCGATGGGGCGCCCCAGCACGGGCATGAGGATCGAGTTCTGGGCGGTGATGTCCACGTCGAACCAGTCGGCGAAGGGCGAGGCGGGGCCCTCGCGCAGCACCGACCAGAGGGCGCGGTTGTGCCAGACGGGCGTGGGGATCGCCATGTGGTTGGGGACGACGTCGACGATCAGGCCCATGCCGTGGGCGTGGACGGCGGCGGCCAGTCTGCGCAGGGCGTCGATCCCGCCGATCTCCTGGCCGATCCGCGTGTGGTCCACGACGTCGTAGCCGTGGGTGGAGCCGGGGGCCGCCTGCAGCACGGGGGAGCAGAACACGTGGCCCACCCCGAGGTCGGCGAGGTAGGGGACGATCGCGGCGGCGTCGTCGCACGTGAAGCCCGCGTGCAGCTGCAGCCGGTACGTGCTGGTGGGGACGATCCGGGAGGGGGCGGGGAGGGTGACCATGTGCTGCGTGCTCCTTCGCGGGTCGGGACCGGGGCGGGACCGCGGTGGGCCGAAGGGTTCAGCGCCGCGGATGCGAGGCGCTCGTGATCCGCGGCGCGGCGAGCGGGCCGGGGGACTGCGAGGACGCGCTCGTGTACGCCGGTGCGCGCGGCGGCAGCGCGGCCTCCGAGGACCCGTCCTGCTCCTCGGCCTGCGCACCGCCGGTCTCGTCCGCGGCGGGCTCGGCGGGGTGCCGTCCCAGGATCAGCACGGAGTGGGCGGGGCGCGTGATCGTCTGCCCGGGCTCGAGCCTCTCGCCCAGATCGAGCTGGTGGGCCGTGCCCGAGGCGACGTACCAGGCGGCGCCGAACTCCTCGGGCGGGACGCGGAAGTCCACGTCGTTGCCCGCCCAGTTGAACATGAGCAGCGCGGAGTCGTCGATGATGCGCTCGCCGCGGGTGTCCGGCTCGGGGATCGCGGAGCCGTTGAGGAACACGTCCACGCACTTGTTCTGCGGGTCGTCCCACTGCTCCTGCGTCATCTCGGTGCCGTCGGTCGCGAGCCAGACGACGTCCGGCAGCGACTCGTCGCCCTCGCAGGGGTTCTGGCCGCCCAGGAAGCGCCGGCGCCGGAAGATCGGGTGCGCCCGACGCAGGGCGATCATGTGCCGGGTGAAGTCGAGCATGTCCTGCTGGTCGTCGTCGAGGTCCCAGTCGACCCACGAGATCTCGTCGTCCTGGCAGTACGTGTTGTTGTTGCCCTGCTGGGTGCGGCCCATCTCGTCGCCGTGGAGGATCATCGGCACGCCCTGGCTGACCAGCAGGGTCGCCATGAAGTTCTTCGCGCGGCGCAGGCGCAGCGAGGTGATGGCGAGGTCCTCCGTCGGCCCCTCGGTCCCCGAGTTCCAGGAGCGGTTGTGGCTCTCGCCGTCGTTGCCGCCCTCGCCGTTGGCCTCGTTGTGGCGCTCGTTGAAGGAGACGAGGTCGCGCAGGGTGAAGCCGTCGTGCGCGGTGACGAAGTTGACGGAGGCGATCGGGGTGCGGCCCGTGTGCTGGTACAGGTCTGAGGAGCCCGCGAGGCGCGAGGAGAAGTCCGGCAGCACGCCCGGCTCGCTGCGGCCCGCGTCGCGCACGGTGTCGCGGTAGCGGCCGTTCCATTCCGACCACAGGGGCGGGAAGCCTCCCACCTGGTAGCCGCCCTCGCCGAGGTCCCAGGGCTCGGCGATGAGCTTGACCTGGGAGATGATCGGGTCCTGCTGGATGATGTCGAAGAAGGCGGAGAGCCGATCCACCTCGTGCAGCTCGCGGGCGAGCGTCGAGGCGAGGTCGAAGCGGAAGCCGTCCACGTGCATCTCGCTGACCCAGTAGCGCAGCGAGTCCATGATCAGCTGCAGCACGTGCGGGGTGCGCATGAGCAGGGAGTTCCCCGTGCCCGTGGTGTCGTAGTAATGGGCCTTGTCGTCCTCGACGAGCCGGTAGTAGGAGGCGTTGTCGATGCCGCGGAAGGAGAGGGTGGGCCCCTTGTCGTTGCCCTCGGCGGTGTGGTTGTAGACGACGTCGAGGATCACCTCGATGCCGGCGGCGTGGAGGTTCTTGACCATGGTCTTGAACTCCTGGACCTGTTGGCCGGCGTCCCCCGCGTAGGAGTACTCGTTGTGCGGGGCGAAGAACCCGATCGTGTTGTAGCCCCAGTAGTTGCGCAGCCCCTTCTCGACGAGGTGGCCGTCCTGGACGAACTGGTGCACGGGCATCAGCTCCACGGCGGTCACGCCGAGCGACTGCAGGTGGCGGATGATCTCGGGGTGGCCCATCGCCACGTAGGTGCCGCGGATAGACTCGTCGATCCCCGGGTGCTGCATCGTCAGGCCCTTGACGTGCGCCTCGTAGATGACGGTGTCGTGGTACTCGTGGCCGGGGGAGTGGTCGCTGCCCCAGTCGAAGTAGGGGGACACCACGATCCCCAGCATCGTGTGCGGCGCCGAGTCCTCCTCGTTGCGCTGCTCGGGATCCTCGAAGTCGTAGGAGAAGAGCGAGGGATGGTTCGTGGCCATCCCGCTGATCGCCTTCGCGTACGGGTCCAGCAGCAGCTTGGACGGGTCGCAGCGCTGACCGGCGGCGGGATCGTAGGGGCCGTGGACGCGGTAGCCGTAGCGCTGCCCGGGCTGGACCGCCGGAAGGTAGACGTGCCAGACGAACGCGTCGACCTCGGTGACCTGCACGCGGGTCTCGGTGCCGTCCTCGTCGAACAGGCACAGCTCGACCCGCTCCGCCGCCTCGGAGAACAGGGCGAAGTTGGTGCCGCCGCCGTCGAAGGTCGCGCCGAGGGGGTACGGCTGTCCCGTCCAGATCTGCATGTGTGCACAGTACCCGGGCCCGCCTGGGGCCGGACGGGGCGGGGCGCCGGCCGACCGCGCTCTCAGGACCCCTCGGGCCAGTTGCCCGGGCTGTCGGCCCCGCCCTCGACGACCTCCTCGTGCGCTCCGGGGAAGGCGGTCCAGTCGTCCTGCGGGCGGTAGCCCAGCTCGAGCATGGTGTCGGTGATGTCCCAGCGGCGATTGGGGTTGGCGGAGATAGCGTAGTAGGTGCCGAAGGGGACGTCGGCCTCGAGCGCGCTGCGGACGGCCCGGGCCGCGTCGTCCGGGGAGAGCCACATGGCGCGCAGCAGGTCCACGTCGGTGGACAGCGGGTCCTCGCTCATCCATCCGATGCGCAGGGCGATCACCTCGAGGCCGAAGGCGTCGTGGTAGTGGCGCCCCAGGGCCTCGCCGAACACCTTGGAGACCCCGTAGAGGGAGTCCGGCCAGGGCGGCATGTCGCTGTGCACGGGCCACTGCTCATGGCGGTCGTAGCCGCCCATCGCATGGTTCGACGAGGCGAGCACGACCCGGCGCACGCCGGCGTCCCGCGCCGCCTCCAGCACGTTGCGCTGGCCCACGATGTTCGGGCCCAGCACCGCCCCCCAGTCGGACTCGGGGGAGGCCGATCCCGCGAGGTGGACGACCGCGTCGATCCCGTCCATCAGCGCGCGGACCTGGTCGTAGGCGGTCACGTCGGCGATGCGCAGCCGGTCGCGCAGTCCCTCGGTGCGTGCGTGCCGACCCTGCGGGACGATGTCGTACTCGTCGTCGAGCCGGGCGAGCAGCGCCGTGCCCACCCCGCCCGTCGCTCCGGTCAGCAGGATCCGCTTCTTCGCGTCATCGCTCATGGGGCCATTGTGGGACGTGCGCGGGGACCTGGCCAGAGGCGGGCGCGGACACGAGAAAGGCCCCGGTCGATGACCGGGGCCTTCAGCGTGGGCGATACTGGGATCGAACCAGTGACCTCTTCCGTGTCAGGAAAGCGCGCTACCACTGCGCCAATCGCCCATGCAGCCGAGCTGCGAGGGGACGGAGCGGACGACGGGACTCGAACCCGCGACCCTCACCTTGGCAAGGTGATGCTCTACCAACTGAGCCACGTCCGCATGACGAGGATCCGAGGATCCTGTCGTGGGCGATACTGGGATCGAACCAGTGACCTCTTCCGTGTGAAGGAAGCGCGCTACCACTACGCCAATCGCCCGTCGGGCCGCCCGTGAGCGAGCCCTCCGACGTCCCCTGCGGGAGCCGGGCTCCCGATCGGACCTGGACGAGATTACACCACCGGCGGCGCAGATCCGAACGTCAGAGACCACTTCGGGCTGTGGCGTGAGCCACCCCGGCCGAGGCCCCGCAGTGCTGGTGCCGCGCATCACGTGCATTTGCACGCGGCGCGCACACACCCGTAATGTGTCTCCTCGTCAGCAGGAACCACCTGCTCCGGGGCGACCCGGAAGCGATGGATCCGGCAGATGCGCGGACGTGGCTCAGTTGGTAGAGCATCACCTTGCCAAGGTGAGGGTCGCGGGTTCGAGTCCCGTCGTCCGCTCCG
>NZ_JBHTSV010000042.1:0-29979 GCF_042794925.1 Brachybacterium sp. NPDC056505 | reverse complement strand
GGCGACGGCGTCTCCGCCGTCGCCGGCATCGCGGTCCTCGACGGCCGCTGCAGCGGTCTCCGGTTCAGCGCGCCCGGTCGGTTCGGGTCCGGCGTCGCAGCGCCCACCGGCCCAGCAGGGCGACGGCGCAGCCCACCAGGCCGAGCACGCCCAGAAGACCCCCGGCGAGGATCACGAGACCGGCGCCGATGTTCGCGCCCTCGGCGTCATCGGCCGTGGTGAGGGTCCAGACCTCTCCGAGGCCCGCGAGGACGATCCCGATCAGGGCCACGGCCGCGCACACCCACAGGACGATCCGCAGGATCAGCACGGTCTCGCCACCGGCGGACCGAACGGGTTTCGGTGCAGCACTCATCGTTCCCCTTCCGTCGACGCTCTCGCATCGGTCGACAGCCCACGATGCCAGACTGTGACCATGCCCGAAGCCGATTCGCCCGCCGGCCGCTACGCCCCATCTCCGAGCGGCGACCTGCATCTGGGGAACCTGCGCACGGCGATCCTGGCCTGGGTGCTCGCGCGCCGCAGCGGCCTCGCGTTCCGGCTGCGCGTCGAGGACCTGGATCGGGTGCGCGAGGGCGCAGAGGGGCGCCAGCTCGAGGACCTCGGCGCGATCGGCCTGGACTGGGACGGGGACGTCATGCACCAGTCCCGGCGCGCCGAGGCCTACGACGCCGCGATCGGGCGGCTCGCCGACGCGGGACTGGTCTACGAGTGCTACTGCACGCGGCGGGAGATCCTCGAGGCGCCGTCGGCCCCGCATGCCCCGCCCGGCGCCTACCCGGGCACATGCCGGGATCTGGACGAGAGCGCGCGCGAGCGCGGATGCGCGAGGATGCGCGAGCTGCGGCGTGAGCCTGCCCTGCGGCTCCGCGCGGGGGTCGCCGAGTGGGCGATCCACGACATGTTCGCGGGTGAGGTCACCGGCACGGTCGACGACCTCGTGCTGCGCCGCGGCGACGGCGTGGTCGCCTACAACCTCGCGGTCGTCGTCGACGACGCCGCGCAGGGCGTGGACCAGGTGGTGCGGGCCGACGACCTGCTGAGCTCCGCCCCTCGTCAGGCGTATCTGGACCATCTTCTGGGAGGCGCCGACCTGGCGGCCGCGCCGGATCCGACCGCTCCGATGGAGTACGCGCACGTCCCGCTCGCGGTCGCTCCGAGCGGCGCGCGCCTGGCGAAGCGCGACGGCGCGGTCACCCTGCGCGATCGGCTCGAGCGCGGCGAGGACGTCGGTGACGTGGTGGAGCGGATCGGCGCCTCGCTCGGGCTCGAAGGATGCCGCAGCGCGCGGGACGTGCTCGAACGCTGGGATCCCGCGACGCTGCCGCGCGAGTCGTGGGTCGTGGACCTGCCGGCCTGAGACGGCGAGCAGCCACCGCCCGCTCGGGAGCGACCTGCGGTCAGCCCTGCTGCTGGTCGTCCCCGGAGCCGGAGGCGACCTCCTCGGGCTCCCCCTTGGGGGCCCAGAGCAGGGAGGCGACGGTCGCGATGGCCATGGCGCCGATGATCACGATGAGGGAGGCCGCAGTGCCGATCTCCGGCAGCTTCTCGAGGACCTCGAAGCCGGGGATGAACTCGAGCGGGGCCTCGTGGATGGCGTGGATCAGCAGCTTCACGCCGATGAACGCGAGGATCGCGGCGATGCCGTAGTGCAGGTACGCGAGGCGATCGACCAGGCCGCCCAGCAGGAAGTACAGCTGGCGCAGGCCCATGAGCGCGAACAGGTTCGCGGTGAACACGATGAACGGGTTCTGGGTGATGCCGAAGATCGCGGGGATCGAGTCGATCGCGAACATGACGTCCGTGAGCCCGATGACCACGAACACCATGAGCATCGGCGTGAAGACCTTCTTGCCGTCCAGCACGGTGCGGATCTTGTTGCCGTCGTACTCGTCGTGCACGTGGATGAAGCGGCCCACGAACTTCTGGACCGCGCTGTCCTCCCCGTCGTCCTCGTCGTCATCGCCCTTGACCTGCCGGATCGCGGTGTACAGCAGGAAGATGCCGAAGATGTAGAAGATCCAGGACAGGTGGGAGATCGCGACCGAGCCCACCAGGATGAAGATCGCCCGGGCGATCAGCGCGATGATGATGCCCACCATCAGCACTTCCTGCTGGTACTTCTTGGGCACCGCGAACTTGCCCATGATCAGGATGAACACGAAGAGGTTGTCGACGCTCAGCGAGTACTCCGTGAGCCAACCGGTGAGGAACTCGACCGCGACGTGGCGCGTGTCGCCCACGAAGTACAGGATCAGCGCGAAGACCAGCGCCAGCGCCACGTAGAAGCCCACCCATGCCAGGCACTCCTTCATGGAGGGCACGTGCGGACGGCGCGAGACCAGGATCAGGTCGCCCACGATGATGGCGATGAGGACCACCAGGGAGGTGATCTCGAAGGTCATGGACAGCTCACCCATGCGAGGGGACCCTCTCGGAAGCGGTGCGGGGACGGTGCGACCCGGGCCGACGGCGCGAGGCCTCTCGCGCGGATCCGCCGTGCCCCAGCGCCCCGTGCGAGGCCGCTGGGGCTTCGCGCGGGAGGACGGGCGGCACGGCGCACGGGCCGGGTCTGATCCCTCAGGGTACCGTCGGCGCGGGCCGCGGCCGCTGTGAGAATCCCGGCGTCGTGGGCGGCCTCCGGGCGATTGTGACGAATCACCGCAGCCGCCGGCCGTCGGCCCCGTCTCATCGCGCGAGGGGCACCGGGAGGCCCGGCGTAGCCTGGGAGCGTCCCCCACGGCAAGGGCGCCGGCCTCCCCACGCAGAACCCCCATGCAGAACATGCAGAACAGGTGCTCCTCCATGTCCGGCCCGGCCCCGTCCTCCGCCACCGACTCGCAGGGCGCGCGGACCTCCCCGAGCGTCCGCACCCCCGAGTCCGCCTCCTCGCTCGAGTGCTGCTCGCCCGAGCGGACCGCGCGCGAGCGGGCCCGCGCCGCACGCGTCCGCCGCGCCACGATCGACCCCCGTGTCCAGGCCGCACGACGCGGCAGGCGCGCCCTGTTCCTGTGGGGCATCGCGATGTTCGCCTACATCGTCACCGTCGCCGGCCGCACGAGCTTCGGCGTCGCGAGCGTCCAGGCCGCCGACCGCTTCTCCGTCGGCTCGGCCGCCCTGTCCCTGTTCGGCATGGTGCAGCTGGGCACGTACGCCGCCGCGCAGTTCCCCGCCGGTCTGCTGCTGGACCGCTTCGGGGCCCGACGGATGCTCGTCGCGGGCAGCGCGCTCATGCTCATCGGGCAGATCGGGATGGCGTTCTGCACCGTCTTCGGCCTCGCCGTCGCCGCACGCGTCCTGATCGGCGCGGGCGACGCCGCCGTCTTCATCTCCGTGATCCGCCTGGCCGCCGCCTGGTTCCCCGCGCGCCGCGTCCCGCTGATCACGCAGCTCACGGGTGTGCTGGGCCAGTCCGGCCAGGTGATCTCCGCGATCCCCTTCTTCGCGATCCTCGCCCACGCGGGCTGGGCCCCGGCCTTCTCCCTGCTCGCCGCGCTCGTGTTCGTCGCGGGTCTGGGATGCCTGCTGCTGGTGCGCGACGAGCCCCGGGACGGGCTCCCCACCGGCGCGATCCCCGTGCTCGCCTCTTCGCCCGTGCAGGTGCTGAAGGACGTGCTCGCCTCGCCCGGCGCCTGGGCCGGCCTCGCCGCGCACTGGATCACTCTGTTCGCCGTGAACACGTACGTGGTCATGTGGGGCGTGCCCTTCCTGTCCTCGGGACACCATCTGCCGATGGGCCAGGTCTCGACGCTGCTGACCATCCAGGTCCTCATCGGCATGACGCTCGGCCCGGTGATCGGGACCCTCTCGGGGCGCTTCCCCCTGCGTCGCGGGCGCGTGCTGGCGGTGGGCGTGACGCTGATGGCCGCCCTGTGGGCGGTGACCCTCGCCGTGCCCGGCGAGCACTCCGTGCTGGCCCTGGTGCCGCTCGCCTGCGCCCTCGCGCTCGGTGCGGCGCTCAGCGGCCTCGGCTTCGACATCGCCCGCACCGGAGTGCAGCCGATGTCGGTGGGCACGGCGGTGGGCTTCGTGAACATCGGCGGCTTCGGCGCGGGGCTCGTCTCCGTGTTCCTCGTGGGCCTCGTGCTCGATCTCCTCGCCCCCGCGGGGAGCCCTGGCCTGGACGACTACCGGGTGGCCTTCTCCTCGATGGGCGTCCTCTTCGTGCTCGGCCTGGTCGTGCTGCTGATCGCCGCCGCGCGCGGGGGTCTGCGCCCCATCCCGCGCGAGCGCCGCCCGCTGACCCCCGCGGAGGAGATCGGCGAGGAGCAGGCCGAGGCCCGCGCCGGGTCCGGCCCCGCCGCCTGAGACCTCTCCGGTCCCGACCGGGCCGCGACACAGCGGTCCACTCCGCCGCTCCCCGCATCCGCGGGCACCCAGCCCTGCATCCGCCCCCACCGGCGCGCCGCGTCGGCCGCTCCCCGCCCTCGCACGTCTCCTCTATTCACTCCGCCACACCTCGACTCGATACATCGACGTATTGAGTTCCCGGAAGTATCGTCGTTCCCGTGCCTCAGACAAGTGCCCCCGCGCGACTCCTCAGCTCCCTGCGCAGCGTGCTCCCCGATGAGTGGGCGAAGCCGATCGCCGCCCTGTTCATCACCGGGCTCTCGCTCGTGCCGATCATCTACTCCGGCAACCTCACCTGGTCCTTCGCCGATCCCAACAACCACCTGGACCGCATCACCGCGGCCGTGGTGAACGAGGACACCGGCTCCGACCTGACGACCCCGTCGGGCGAGAAGAAGCACCTCGACGCGGGCGAGGAGTTCGCCGACACCCTCACCGATCTGGACAAGCCCACCGTCTACCGCTTCGTCGAGGTCGACGCCGAGACGGCGCAGAAGGGCCTGGCCGACGGCACCTACGGGGCGAGCGTCGTGATCCCGAAGGACTTCTCCTCCAACGTCTCGAAGCTCTCGGACGATCCCGAGAAGGCCGCGCAGACGCTCATCGATGTGCGCACGAACGACACCATCAACTACGTGAGCGGCAACTTCACGAAGTCGATCGGCACCGCCCTCACCGACTCGCTGCGCAGCTCCCTGTCCAGCGAGTACCTCGACCAGATCTACGTGGGCTTCTCCTCGATCCACGACGGGCTGGGCGACGCGGTCGACGGCTCCGGAGACCTGAAGGACGGCGCGGGCGACCTGAAGGACGGCATCTCCGATCTCTCCGACGGGGCCGACGACCTCGAGGACGGCACCTCGCAGCTCGCGGACGGCACCGGTCAGCTCGTCGACGGCACCGGGCAGCTGACCGACGGCACCGGCCAGCTCGTCGACGGCAGCGGCACCCTCGCCGTCGGCCTCACCCAGCTGCGCAGCGGCGCGGTCGAGCTGCACGACGGCACCGTCACCCTCAGCAGCGGCGCGAACACCCTTGACCAGGGCCTCACCACTCTCGACGGCAGCAGCTCGACCCTGCGCGACGGCTCCTCGAAGCTCGCCGACGGCACTTCGAGGCTCGACGGCGGCGCCTCCGACCTCGCCGCCGGGGCCCGCCAGGTCGCCGACGGCACGGCCTCGCTCGACAAGGCCGTCACCGATGCGCAGAAGAAGGCCGACGACCTCGGCATCGACTCCGACTCCGTCGACAAGGCCTCCCAGGACGCGACCTCGGCGATCGACGACCTCTCGGGCGCCGCCGACGATCTCGTCGACGCGCTCGACGATCCCTCGCACGACGTCGGCGCCCTGCGGAAGAAGGCCGACGACCTCGCCGAGAAGGCGAAGACGGCGGACACCGCCGTGACCGACCTCGGCGACGATGTGACGGCCGCCGGCGAGGACCTCACCACGGTGCGCAGCGCCCTGGACGGAGTGCAGGGCGCGTCGGGCCTCAAGGGCGAGACGACCGACGCCGATGACGCGGCGCAGTCGTCGAAGACCTCCGCGAGCGACGTCTCCTCCACGGTGGACGACTACACGAAGCGGCTCGATGCGATCGCCGAGGCGTGCACCGCCTCGGGCGACGGCGCGGGCGACGGCTCCGACAGCGCCTCGGACGGCGGCGGGGACGCGAAGGCCGGTGCCGACGCGCAGATCTGCGAGCAGCTCGACGCTCTCTCCGCTGACTCGAAGGGCCTGCGGGACTCGGCGAGCACCGCCTCCGACGACGCCGCCACGACCGCCGACGCCACCGCCGAGGCGAAGAAGTCCGCGGCGAACCTCGACTCGCTCGGGGACGACGTCACCACGGCCGCCGACGACCTCGCGACCCGCCTGGACGACATCCAGGACCGGGCCGCCACGGCGAGCGAGACCATGGACGCCCTGCGCACCCCCGCGAAGGAGCAGGCGCAGGACATCGCGGACGTCGCCGATGCGATCGACGACGCCCGCACCGCCGCCCAGGGCACCGACACAGCGGAGGCGAAGAAGCGCATCGACGCCCTCGCCGACCAGGCACGCGAGGCCGCCGGGGCCCTCCCGGGCGCCTACGACGAGCTGCAGTCCGGCGCGTCCGACGTGCACCGCCTGAACGACGGCGCCCAGCAGGTCGCCGACGGCGCCGACCAGCTCGCCGGCTCCACGGGCACCCTGAACAGCGGCGCGCAGTCGCTCGACTCCGGGCTCGGCCGGTACACCGACGGCGTCTCCAGCGCCCGCTCGGGCGCCGACCGGCTCGCCGCGGGCAGCTCGGCGCTCACCAGCGGCTCCTCGCAGCTCGCCGATGCATCCGGCTCCGCGGCGCAGGGCGCGTCGGACCTGCACGACGGCGCCACCCGCGTCGACGACGGCGCGCAGCAGCTGGCCTCCTCCTCCGTCCAGCTCGACGACGGAGCTCAGCAGGCGGCCGACGGCTCCGCGCAGCTCGCCGACGGTGCACACCGGCTCGACGACGGCGCCGTGCAGCTCGTCGACGGCGCGGACCAGCTCCACAGCGGGCTCGTCGACGCCCAGGACGAGGTGCCTGACTACAGCGACGCCGAGCGCGAGAACCTCGACGACGTCGCGAGCGACCCGGTGGGCATGAACTTCGAGCGCTCGAACGACGTGGGCCGCTTCGGCGAGGGCCTCACCCCGCTGTTCCTGTGCATCGGCCTGTGGGTCGGCGGCATGTCGATGTTCCTCATGATGCCGCCGTTCTCCGAGCGCGCCGCGCGGCGCGGCGTCGGGGCCGTCAAGCTGCTGGTGGGCGGCCTGCTGCCGGCGTTCGTCCTGGGCGTCGTCGAGTCGGCGATGGCCGTGGCGGTCCTCCACCTTGCCGTCGGCATCGACGTCATGCACCTGGGGTGGATGTACCTGCTGGCCGCGTTCACGTCCCTCGTGTTCGTCGCCCTGAACCACGGCTTCGGCGCCGTGTTCGGCCCGATCGGCAAGTTCGTGGGACTGATCCTCGTGGCCCTGCAGATCGCCGCCGGCGGAGGCACCTACCCGGTGCAGACGATCCCCGCCTTCCTGCGGTTCTTCCACCCGTACCTGCCGATGACCCACGCGATCGACGCCTTCCGGGGCGTGATCGGCGGCGGCTGGGTCAATCCGGTCCAGGACCTGTCGGTGCTCGGGATCTGGCTGCTGATCGGCGTGGCGATGGGCCTCGCGGGAGCGCTCAGGGCGCGGCACGCCGCGTCGTCCGGCGACGCCGACTGACGCGGGTCGGGTGACGCGGGTCGGGCGACGCACGGTCGGGTGGGCCGACGCACGACGGCCCGCCCGGCCGCGCGGCGCTCAGTCCACGACGCGCAGGCCGGGCCCCCTCGGATCGACCTCGAGGCGCCGCAGGTGCATGTACCGCCCCGTGCGCTCGGGGTCCCAAGCGTGGAAGGCGATCACGTCCTCTCCGTCCGGCCCGGTGGTGAACGAGTTGTGCCCCGGTCCGATGAGCCCCGTGGTCTCGTCGGTGGCCAGCAGGATGTCCTCGCCGTCGGCCGGCCGGTTCCACGGTCCGGTGGGATGACGGGCCCACGCCCAGGCCGTCCGGTAGCCGGCCCCCTGGTAGGAGCCGCCCGAGTAGCTGAGGAAGAGCACGCCCTCGCGCTCGAGCACGTGGGCTCCCTCGAGCGTGTGCCAGTCGTGGACGCCGCCGTGCATCGGGCGGTCGCGCGCAAAGATCTGCCAGTCGGCGTCCGGGGCGAGCACCGGGACGACCTCCCCGATCCGCGTCGGCTCGGGCAGCGGCGCGACCGCGAGGTGCGTGCCCACACGCTCGGCGTCCAGGACGTCGCGCGCGAAGAACAGCCACCAGCTCCCGTCGGCCGCTCGGAACGGCGACGCGTCGATCGCGAAGAGCTCCCCCGGGGTGAGGTCGACCCCCTGGTCGCGGAAGGGACCGCGCGGGGTCCGGGCGCGGGCGACCCGCAGATGGTGCCCGCGATCGCCGTGCCCCACCGAGTAGTACATCCACCAGGCGCCGTCGCGCTCGCAGACCTCGGGGGCCCAGTAGGACTCGCCGGCCTCCTCGGGCAGCGCCTCGAGCACCTCGCCGACGGCCTCCCACGTGCGCAGGTCGGGAGAGACGGCGGCGGGGACCGCGCGGCCGTCCGCCGTGCGCGGCCCCGTGCCGTAGGCGATCCAGCCGTCGTCCGTCCGCACCACGTCCGGGTCGGGGAGCGGATGCCCGTAGGCGGGCGCACTCATCCCTTGAGCCCCGTCGCCGCGATGCCCGCCACCAGATAGCGCTGGAGGAAGAAGAAGATCGCGAGCACCGGGATCAGGCTGAGCGTCGCCGCCATGAACAGCCCCTCGTAGTCGAAGGTCTGGGCGGTGAGGAAGGAGGACAGGTAGATCTGCACCGTGTTCGCGCTCTGCCCCGATCCGGCGACCACCAGCGGCCACAGGAAGGCGTTCCACGAGCCGATCAGCCCCAGCACGGTCAGCGCCGAGGCGAAGGGCAGCGTGTTGGGGAAGATGACCTGGAAGAACGTGCGGAAGTACCCGGCGCCGTCGATGTGCGCCGCCTCCTCGACCTCCTTCGGGAAGTTCACGTAGAACTGGCGGAAGAGGAACACGTTGAACGCGCCGAACAGGCCCGGGATGATCAGGCCGCGCAGCGTGCCGATCCACCCCAGCGAGGCCACGATGATGAAGTTCGGGACGAACGCCGTGGTGCCCGGGATCAGCAGCACGATCACGACCATCATGAACATGGGCCGCGCGAACCGGTTGGGGATCCGCGCGAGGGCGTAGCCGGCGAGCGCGGCGATGAGGATCGACAGGCTCGTTGCGACCACGGCCATGATCGCCGAGTTCTTCAGCGCGTCCAGGAACCGCGGATCGCTCAGCACCTCGGGGATCCTGCCCCACTGCGGGTCCGACGGCCAGAACGTGAAGGTCGTCGAGTAGATCTCGTCGTTCGTGGACAGCGCCGTCTTCACCATCGCGTAGAACGGCACCAGGAACACCAGCGCGAGCAGGGATGCGACCACGTAGCGGACGATCAGTCCGCCGCGGCGGCGCCGGTAGCCGGCCATCGTCAGGGTGCTCATGAGCGGTCTCCTCCGTCGGGCCGGATGATCTCCGGTGCCGCCGCGGCGGCGGGGCGGTTCCCATCAGCCGACGGGTCGGAGGGAACGTCGGCCGACGGGCCCGGGGGCGCGCCGGTGCCCGCGAGATCCGCGGTGACCGTCGTCCCCACTCCCGCGCCGGCTCCGGCGCCGACGGCACCGACGGGCCCGACGGGCCCGCGTCGACGCCACGGCAGGCGGCGCCGGCGGGCGTCGTCGTTGCTGTCGAAGCCGATGATCCACGTCTGCAGGAGGCCGGCGACGACCATGATCGCGGTGAGCACGAGGGCGCCCGCGCTGCCGTGCCCGAAGTCCTGCTCGGGTCCGAGCGCGATGTTGTACAGGTAGACGAGCGGCGGGCGGGTCTCCGGGTTGTTGCCGGTGAGGTTGTAGAACTCGTCGAACGCCTGGAACGCCGCGATGAGCAGCAGGAGCAGCACGGCCGTCGAGGTGGTGCGCAGCTGGGGCAGCGTGATCATGCGGAACATGCGCCAGCCGCCGGGGTTCAGGCCGTCGACCGCGGCCGCCTCGTAGAGCTGGGACGGGATCGCCTGCAGGCCCGCGAGGAACAGCAGCATGTAGAACCCGACCTGCATCCACAGGCGCACGGAGATCAGCACGACCCACCAGTACGGGGAGGCCGAGAGCCAGTCCGCGATCGGATCGAGTCCGATGCCCGAGAGCATCGTGTTCACGACGCCGGAGTCCAGACCGTTGAACAGTCCCAGCCGCCACACGACCGAGGCGACGACGTAGCTGCAGGCCGTCGGCAGGAAGAACACGGAGCGGTAGAACGCCTGGAACCGCGGGATGCCGTTGACCAGCACCGCGAGGAACAGGGAGGACGCCATGGTCACCGGCACGATGAAGATCGCGAAGATCGTGAAGGTGCGCAGGGAGTAGAGGAACGCCGTGTCGGTCAGGAAGTCCTTGAAGTTCCCCAGGCCCACGAACTGCGTGGGCAGCACCGTGCCCTTCGCCTCGAAGAAGCTCAGCGCCCCGCCCCACAGGAGCGGGATGATCGTGAAGATCAGCAGGCCGACGGCGAACGGGGTGAAGAACAGCCAGAACGCGGCCCCGGTCCCGCGGATGCGCGTGGGGTGGGAGCTGTCGCGGGAGCGCGCCCGCGCGGCGCGCGAGGACCTGCCCGCGGTCGCGGTGCTCACTTCGCGACTGCCTTGTTGCTGGCCTCCTCCGCCGCGGACAGCTCCGCCTCCGGATCCGCCCCCTTCTTGAGGATGTTGCTGATGGCATCGGTGAACGGCGTGTTCACGGCGCCGGTCCACTCGGGCGGCCCGGAGACGCCCATCTCCTTCGCCATGGTCGCGATCTCGAGCCCGTTGCCGGACTTCAGGGCCTCGGCCTTGTCTGCCACGGAGGTGATCGGCGGGATGTGGAACCCGTAGCTCAGGGCCCAGTCGGTCTGGTCGTCCGTCTGGTCGATCCACAGCCACTTCACGAAGGCCGTCGCTGCCTCGATGTTCTTCGAGGCGCCCGCGACCTGCTCGTTCCACGAGCCGACCATCGCGACCTGCTTCCCGTCCGAGCCGACGGCCGGATGGGGGAAGACGCCGACGTCGTCGAGCGCGTCCTCGAGCTGCGGGAGCGCCCAGCATCCGCCCCAGGTGATGGCCGACAGGCCGGTCGAGAAGGCCGCGGGGTCGGTCCAGTCCGACGGGGCGCCGGTCAGCAGGGACTTGTCGGATTTCATCTGCTGGATCTGCTTGAGGCCCTCGACCATGCCCGGCGTGTTGTAGCCGACGGCGTCCCTCGCCTCGTTCATCGGGCTGCCGCCCGCGGCCCAGATCATCGTCCAGCAGGTCGCGTCGAAGTTGTTCCCCAGGAACAGGCCCTTCTGCTTGCCGCCGGTGAGCTCCTTGGCCGCGTCCGCGAGGTCGGCCATGGTCTTCGGGACCTCGATGCCGGCCTTCTCGAACATCGACTTGCGGTAGTAGAAGTGCTGGGGATCCAGGATCATCGGGACGCCCCAGATCTTGCCGTCGATCGTCACCGTGTTCAGCGACGCCGGGTTGAACTGGTCCTTGACCGGCTCCATGATCGAGGAGAGGTCGGCGTAGCGCCCCTGCTTGGCCTGGTCGACGGCGATCGCGTTGTTCTCGAACACGTCGACGCCGTTGCCCGAGAGCAGGCTCGTGGAGAGCTTCGCGGCGTAGTCGCCCATCACCCAGTTCACGGTGACATCGTTCTTGTCGTAGGCCGCGGCGTACTTCTTCGCGGCGTCCTGCGTGCCGTCCTCCCCGTACTGGTGGTACCACTGGCTGATCCCGCCGCCACCGCCGTCACTGCCGCCGCCCTTGGTCAGCCCGCCGGTATTGCCGCCGCAGGCAGCTAGACCCAGTCCCATCGCCGACGCGCCCGCGAGGCCGAGGGCGCTGCGCCGGCTGAGCGGTGCCCGGGAGATCCCGTCGCCGTCGACCGGGCCCCTCCGCAGCCGCCCTGCGTCCCGCATCGAGTGATCGTCGCTGTTCCGTGCGCTCCGTCGCGTCATGGTGACCTCCCTGGGCCTCCACCGGGCAGGACGTCGTCGTCCTCCTCCATCCGGTGGTGTCGCGGCGATTCTAACGTTGCACATGGTGTGCATCACAAGAGGCGGGAGGTCTCGGAATGGTCTCGCCCTGCGGCGGGGAGCACGCGCTCTCCCGCGACCCGCACCCCTCGCGGCGACTCGCATCGCCGACCCCCACGGAACGGCCGGGGGCTGCAGGGAACCCTTGACACGGCGAATGCAAACCGGTTTGATGACGTGTGTCCGCACCGGTGCGCATGTGGCCTTCGCGCGCCGACGCTGCTCGACCCGGTCCACGAGGAGGTGCCTGATGCCCCGAGCAACCATCGGCGACGTCGCCCGCGTCGCGGGAGTGTCCAAGGGGACCGTCTCCCTCGCGTACTCGGGGAACCGGCCGGTCGCAGAGGAGACGCGCCGACGCATCTTCGCCGCGGCCGAGGAACTGCGCTGGACCCCCAGCCAGAGCGCCCGGGCCCTGGCGACCTCCCGCACCGGGAGCATCGGTCTGGTGCTCAACAGGCGTCCCGACGTGATCGCCACCGACACCTTCTTCTCCCGCTTCATCGCCGGCTGCGAGGCCGTGCTGACGGAGGCCGGAATGGGCCTCATGCTCCATGTCGTCGAGGACTCCGACGCCGAGGCCGCGGTCTACGAGCGCTATGCGGCCGGCCGCGTCGACGGCGTGATCCTGCTGGACGTCGAGCAGGACGACACCCGGCCCGCGCTCGTGCGCGACCTCGGACTGAGCGCCGTCGTGCTCACCGGCGAGCAGCCCTCGGCCGGATCGGACGTCGATCTCCCCGTGGTCTGGACCGACGACGCCTCCGCCGTCCATGAGCTCGTGGACCTTCTGGTCGAGGCCGGCCACGAGCGCATCGCCCACGTCGCAGGCCCTCTGCGCTACGTCCACGCGGCGACCCGTCGCCGCGCCTTCGAGGAGGCGATGCATCGGCACGGACTGGAGGAAGCCCGGATCCTCGAGGGCGACTTCACTGCAGCCTCTGGACGCGCCGCCGCCGCGCAGCTGCTCGGGTCGACAGGGCCCCGTGATTCGGCCGATGGCACCGTGCCGATCCCGGGCGGCGACCGGCCGACGGCGATCGTCTTCGCCAACGACGTGATGGCGATCGCCGGCCTCTCCTATGCACGCAGCATCGGGCTGCGGGTTCCCGAGGACCTCTCGATCACCGGCTTCGACGACTCGGAGCTCTCCGCGCACCTCTCCCCCGGCCTCACCTCGGTGTCGACAGGGGCAGAGGTCCGCGGGGAGGCCGCGGCGCGCACCCTTCTGGCCGTGCTCACCGGTGCGGCCCCGCAGTGCGTGGAAGTCGAGGGCAATCGCGTGGTGCGCCGGGGAAGCCTCGCACCCCCGCCCACCGTCTGACCGTCCGCGCGCACCGCAGCCGCGCACCCCCGCCCCTCGGCTCACGAAGCCGCCCGTCCCTGAGGAGATCGATGAGGACCCTCACCCGCCGCACCTTCGGCACCGCCGCGCTCGCCCTCCCGCTCGCCCTCGCGGCGTGCGGTCGCAGCGCCGTGGACTCCCAGGAGGCCGCGACCGCCCGCGGCCCCATCAGCATCTGGGTCTCCACCAACGAACAGGAGCTCGCCTGGGGCAGGGCCGTCTGCGAGGCCTGGAACACCGAGCACGAGGACGAGCAGGTCACGCTCCAGGAGATCCCGGCAGGATCGAGCTCCGAGGAGGCGATCACAGCGGCGATCGTCGCCGGGACCACCCCGGACCTCATCTTCAACATCTCCCCCGCGGCGCTCCCGGACTGGGTGCGTGCCGGCGGTCTCGTCGACCTGACCACCTTCGAGGGCGGCCGCCGCCACATCGAGGAGCGCGGCGGCACGCGCGCCCGCGACTATGCCGAGGACGAGGGGAAGGGCGGCTACTACCAGCTGCCGTGGAAGTCCAACCCCGTCATGCTCATGTACAACCGGAAGATCTTCGCCGATGCCGGCCTCGACGCGGAGGAGCCGGGCCTCGACACCTTCGACCAGCTCCTGGACGCCTCCCGGCGCATCGTCTCCTCCGGGGCCGCCGGATCCGCGATCTGGCCCTCGCCGACGAGCGACTTCTACCAGCCGTGGTCGGACTTCTACCCGCTCTACCTCGCCCAGACCAGCGGGACCCGGCTCATCGAGGACGGTTCGACGACCTTCGACTCACCCGACGGCCTGGCCGTCGCCCGCATGTGGCGGTCCATGTACGACGAGGAGCTGGCCCCGCGCGAGCAGTCGACCGATGACGCCATGACCACGGGCGCCACCGCGATGCAGCTGGCGGGCCCCTACGCGATCGCGACCTACAAGGATGCGATCGACTACGGCTTCATGCCCGTCCCCACGGCCGAGGGCATCCCCGCCGGGAAGACCATCACCTTCGCCGACTCGAAGAACGTCTCGCTGTGCTCGACGAGCCGGAACCGGCTCACCGCCTGGGATTTCCTGGCCTTCGCGACCGACGAGGAGTGGGACGGGAAGCTGCTCGAGCTGACGGGGCAGATGCCACTGCGCCAGGACCTCGCCTCCGTGTATCCGGACTACTTCGAGAAGAACCCCGACTACACGAGCTTCGCCGACCAGGCGGACCGCGTGGCCGACGTCCCGTACGTCTCCGGTGGGATCGAGATCTGGCAGCGGTTCCGCGACGCGTACTCCGGGGCAGTGATCTTCGGGACCGACTCCGTCGAGCAGGGTCTCTCGGACGTCGCCCGTCAGATCGACGCCCTGATCAAGGAGTGATGACGATGACGGCTCCCTCCGCTCTCGCGGCGCCTCGCGCCCGCACCTCCGCCCGCGACCCGTGGTGGCGACGCCTTCTCGGCACACAGCCGCTGGGGCTCGGCATGTCCCTCCCCTACATCGTCTTCCTGGCGGTGGTGATGGCGTACCCGCTGGGCTACGCCGTCTACATCTCGTTCTTCGACTACGTGTTCACGGCCCCCGGCGTCCATGCCGACCACCCGTTCGTCGGGCTCTCGAACTACCGCGCCGTGCTCAGCGATCCCCGAGTCCTCGGCTCCTTCGCGAACATCGCGGTGTTCCTGGTCATCAACGTCCCGCTGACGGTGATCCTCTCGATGGTGCTCGCCTCGGCGCTGAACTCGCTGACGCGCTGGACAGCGGCCTTCCGGGTCGCCTTCTACGTCCCCTACGTGACGGCGAGCGTGTCCCTGATCGGCGTCTGGATGCTGATGTTCTCGCAGGACGGGCTGGTGAACTCGATCCTCGGTCCGCTGGCCCCTGATCCGTCATGGCTCGTGAACTCCCATTTGGCGATGCCCTCCATCGCCCTGTTCGTGACCTGGAAGCAGCTCGGGTTCTACGTCCTGCTGTACCTGGCCGCCCTGCAGAACGTCCCCAAGGAGCTCTACGAGTCCGCGCAGGTCGACGGCGCCGGGGCGGCGAAGCGCTTCCTGCACATCACCGTCCCGGGGGTCCGCTCCACGACCCTGCTCGTGCTGATCCTCGCCATCATCACCGGCTCGAACCTGTTCACCGAGCCCTACCTGCTCACCAACGGCGGCGGGCCCGACGGGGCATCGGCCTCGCCCGTCCTGCTGATCTACCAGAAGGGGATCCAGCAGGGGAACCCGGACCTCGCCTCGGCGATCGGCGTGATCCTCGTGATCCTCGTCGGCCTGCTGTCACTGATATCGACCCGCCTGACGAAGGAGGACTGAGATGTCCGTCGATCGGTCGACCGCCGGGAACGCCCCGGACCACGCGCACCGCAAGCGCGCCTCGCGGGGAGCCGTGTACACGGTGCTCGCCGTCATCGCGCTGGTCTTCATCTTCCCCTTCTACTTCATGGCGATCGGGGCGTTCCAGGAGGACCCGACGACGAGCCTGTCGGCACTGGCTCCCCGGGGCGGATGGACGCTCGAGAACTTCACGACGATCAATGAGCGCCTCGGGCTGCTGCGGGCACTCGTGAACTCGCTCGTCTTCACCGCCGGCGTCCTCGCGGGAACCCTCGTGTTCGGACTGGCCGCCGGGTACGCCCTCGCCAGACTCCGATGGCGGGGCCGCGGCGCGCTGTTCGTGATCATGCTGGGCGTCCAGATGGTGCCCTTCCAACTGCTGATGATCCCGCTCTACGTCCAGATCGCCGGGAACTACGGGCTCGGCGACACCTATGCAGGGATGATCCTGCCCTCGCTCATCAACACCACGGCGGTGTTCATCTTCCGCCAGTTCTTCCGAAGCCTGCCGGAGTCGATCTTCGAGGCCGCCCGCATCGACGGCGCGAGCGAGCTGCGCGTGCTGTGGTCCATCGCGATCCCCATGGTCCGCCCTGCGATCGCGACAGTCGTGCTGATCACCTTCATCGGGCCGTGGAACGAGTTCCTCTGGCCGTTCCTCATCACCAAGGAGTCATCGATGCAGCCGCTGGCGGTGGCGCTCGCCAACTACATCAACAACGTCGCGGGGACGGTCGCGAACCCCAACGGCGCGATCCTCGCCGGCGCCTGCACGCTCGCCTTCCCCGTGGTGATCCTGTTCTGCCTGTTCCAGCGCTACTTCACGGCCTCCGACATCGGAGCCGGCATCAAGGGGTGATCTCCCCGCCGCCCGATCCGCCCCGTCCTCCGTGACGGCCGACGGAGGCGATCCGCACCCCGCTCCCCACCCCCGACCCGCAAAGGAATTCCATGACCACCGTCAGCCTCTTCGGCGATGCGCGCTTCCCTCTGGGACCGTTCACCCCCTACGAGCACAACCCGATCCTGCGACCCAAGGGCGACTCCTGGGAATCGGCGAACCTCTACAACCCCGCAGCGCTCGTCGTCAACGACCGGGTCGTGCTGCTGTACCGAGCCCACGCGGACGACATCGTCTCCCACATCGGCATCGCCTTCAGCGACGACGGCTACCACTTCGAGCGCGAGGACACCCCGATCCTGTCCCCCGAGCACGACTACGAGCGGTACGGCTGCGAGGACCCCAGAATTGCCTTCATCGAGGGCACCTACTACCTGACCTACACGGGCTGGGACCGCGTGACCGCCCAGCTGTGCCTGGCGACCTCACCGGACCTGCGCACCTGGACCAAGCACGGACCGCTGTTCGAGGACTTCAACACCTTCGCCGCGGTCAGCGACAACGGCAAGCAGAACTGGTCGAAGGCCGGCGTGATCATCCCCCAGCAGATCGACGGGCAGTGGTGGATGTACTTCGGAGAGGGAGCGATCTACTGGGCCACCAGCAAGGACCTCATCCACTGGACGCCCGGCACCCCCGACACCGAACCCATGTACTCCCCCACCCCGGGAACCTTCGACGAGGCCCTCGTGGAGATCGGCACCTCCCCCGTCCTCACCGACACCGGACTGCTGCTCATGCTCACCAACGGCGCCACCCGCATCACCCACGAGGACGGCACCACCGGAGTCGACTACCGCTGCGGGCAGATCGTCATCGATCCCGCCGACCCCACGAAGGTCCTCGCCCGCCTCCAAGACCCCTGGCTGCGCCCGCAGACCTACGAGGATACCCACGGCCTCGTCTCCAACGTCACCTTCGTCGAAGGACTCGTGAAGTTCCACGACCGCTGGTTCGCCTACTACGGACAATCCGACACGACCCTCGCCGTCGCGACCGCCGATCCCGGGAACGAGTACGGCACGGGCCTTCGCGCCGACGGCTGAGGCCGACGGGAGGAAGGGCCCCGCGTCCGCTCGCGCTCGGGGCTCACTCCCCCGCGATCGCGCGGTCCAGGAGGCCCGAGATCTGCTCGAGCACCTCGTCGACGGGGCGCTCGGCGAGCTCCTTCATGAACGGCTCGACCTTCACGGGACCCGAGTAGTCGGCCGCGCGCACCGCGCCCATGAAGCCGGGGACGTCGATGACTCCGGTCGCGAAGGGCAGCCGCCGGTCGAGGTCCTGCTGCTCGTCGCGCTCGCGGTCGTCGCGGGCGTCGTTGATGTCGACCGAGACGATGTCGGCGTCGGTGAGGCCCTCGAGGTCCGAGACGTCCTCACCGGCGGTGTACCAGTGGTAGCTGTCGAGGATGAGGCCCACGTTGTCGGCGCCCGAATCGGCGATCAGCTCGCGTGCCTCGCGCAGGGAGTGGATGAAGGGGAAGCGCTCGGTGGACCAGAAGGTCTTCGGCCCGATGTACTCGAGGCCGATGCGCAGGCCGGCGTCGGCCAGCAGGTCGGCGACCAGGGCGAGGCGCCCGGCGTGCAGTCGCCAGTTGCGGCGGTGGTCCAGCTCGTCGTGCATCGGCCGCATCCAGGTGCCCACGCGGGTGACGCCGGCGGCGGTCAGCAGGTCGAGGCTCTCGGGGAGATCGACGAGGGCGCGGCGGAACTCCTCGGCCGGCGCATCGAGCGGCACGGGCAGCCCCGTCATGCCCCATTCCAGTCCGCGCTCGCGCACGGAGTCGGCGAACTCGCGGACGGCTGCGGTGCTGCCCAGCGAGCGGAAGTGTCCGAGGTCGGGGTCGACGCCGCCGAAGCCGTGCTTCGCGGCGAGGTCGACGGCGGTGGGCAGGTCGAGGTCCAGGCCGAGTGCTCCGGCGGAGAGGTTCGAGAACATTCCCCGAGCCTAGGCGCGTTCTCTTCCCACGTGGGGAATTCGCAGGCGATGTCCACCAGCTGGGACTCCGGGTGCTGCACCGGAGCAGATCAGGAGGCGTCGTCCCCCGGGGCGAGAGATCCGTAGGCCTCGACGAATCGCTCGAGGAGCTCCAGGAGCTGCGAGGAGTCGGCCTCCCCCAGGGTGCGCAGGGCCGCCTCGTAGCCCTGGAGGGAGATGGCGACGTCCTTCTCGAAGGCGTCCCTGCCGGCCTCCGTGCTCACGACGTGGAAGGCGGAGCCCGCCGTGGGGCGCGTCTTCTCGAGGAGCCCGTCGGCCACGGCCGCATTCACCTGACGGTTCACCGTCGACTGCTCGAGACCGAGCTCGCGGGCGATCTCCTTGAGCGTGCGCGGCGACCCGTCCGTGAACAGCCAGAGGATCCGCAGGTCGGCGGTCCCCAGCCGCATGTTCTGCTGATGGCTGCGGCGGAAGCGCTCGAGCCTCGCGTACTGCCCGGCCAGACGCCTGCCGCCCTCGACGTCCGCTCTCGGATTGCCGCTCTCTTCCGCCGACATCTCGTTCCTCTCGTCACCCGGGATGGGCTTCCCGGCACGCAGTGTGTAGTCTACATAGTGTTGCTTGTGTAACTTACACATCGCTCTGCTCGCACTCTCCGGAAGGCCCCGATGACCTCGACACCCGACGCCGCGACACCACGTGCCGCCACCCGTCGCCCGGCGCTGATCCTCGCCGTGGCGGGCTTCTCGAGCCTCAGCGCCGCGCTCATGCAGTCGCTCGTGATCCCGATCCAGCCCGAGCTGCCCACCATGCTCGACACCTCCGCCTCCAACGCGGCGTGGGTCGTCACCGCGACACTGCTCGCCGGCGGCGTCGCCATGCCCGTCTCGGGACGACTCGCCGATCTCAAGGGCCGCAAGCCCGTGCTCCTCGGCTCCGCCGTCCTCCTGCTCATCGGCTCGCTGATCTGCGCGCTCGGCGACTCCCTCGCCCCGGTCCTCGTGGGGCGCGTGCTGCAGGGGCTGGCGATGGGCTACATCCCCGTCGCCATCAGCTTCGTCCGCGAGGTGATGCCCAGGCACCTGCGCAATGCGGCCGTGGCCGGCATCAGTGCGACGCTCGGCGTCGGAGGCGCCCTGGGCCTTCCGATCTCGGCCTGGATCGCCCAGTCCTACGACTGGCACGCGCTCTTCTGGGTGGCCAGCGGCCTCGCCGCCATCATGGTGCTCGCGACCGCAGCGGCGCTCCCCCACCGGCCCGCCGCGGCCTCCGGTCGCCTCGACGTGCTCGGCGCGCTCGGCATGGCGGTCGGCGTCGTCGGAGTGCTGGTGGGCGTGTCCAAGGGCAGCAGCTGGGGATGGACGAGCCCGGCGACCCTCGGCACCATCCTCGGAGGCCTGCTGGTCCTCCTCCTCTGGGGCCGCTTCGAGCTGCGTCGCCCCAGCCCGCTGGTGGACCTGCGCACCACCGCCCGCCGGCCGATCCTGCTCACGAACATCGCGGCGGTGCTCGCCGGATTCGGGATGATGGCGCAGTCGATCGTGATGCCCCAGCTGCTCCAGGCGCCGGACGCGACCGGCTACGGACTGCACCAGACGATGCTGCAGGCGGGTCTCTGGATGGCGCCGGCGGGCCTGATGATGCTCGCCTTCACCCCGATCTCGAGCCGCATGCTGGACCGCCTGGGCGGGCGCATCACGCTCGCGATCGGCATGATCGTGCTCGCCTCCGGCTACGTGCTCGCGTTCTTCCTCACCGGTGCGCCGTGGCAGCTCATGCTCGCGTCCTGCGTGTCCTCCGCCGGCGTGGGCATCGCCTACGCGGCCATGCCCACGCTGATCATGGAGAACGCACCCGAGGCGGAGGCCGGCGCGGGCGTCGGCCTGAACTCCCTCATGCGCTCGATGGGCACCACGAGCGCCGGGGCGGTGATGGCGATCGTGCTCACCTCGGTCACCATGCCGCTGGGCGGCACGGCGATCCCCACGCTCGACGCCTTCCGCCTGTGCTTCGCGCTGGGCGCGGTCGCGGGGCTCGCGGCCGCCGGCGTCACGCTGTGCATCTCGCGCCGTCCGTCGTCGCGCACCCCCACGCCGCAGTCAGCTCCCGAGGCCGAGCCGGCCCTGTCCTGAGCCCGGCGGCGCCCAGCGCGGGTCGCGGCCGAGGAAGGCGAACAGCCGCTCCTGCTCGGTCGCGTCCTCGGGGACGGGCTGCTGCTGCCCGAACTGGCCCGTCGGCCGCAGATACTCCTCCATGGCGCTCATGCCGGTGAGCGCCTCGTGGACCATGTCGGGGTCGAGGCGGTCGTCCTGGCCGCTCGACCGCGCGAGGTCCCAGGTGTGGAAGAAGACGTCCCCGGTGAAGATCTCGTCGATCACGGCGCCGACCGGACGGTCCTGCCCCGTGTGGCGGTTCGAGTGGGGACGCGCGGAGACCTCGGGGTCGGCGAGGATCCTGCGGATCTGCTCGTCGAGGTGCGTCCAGGCGCGGACCGGGTCCTCCCCGGCCGACGACCCCGGCGCGAAGCGCACGTCGGAGCCGTCCTCGATGACCGCGGGCAGCCAGGTCACCAGGTGGTCGACGACGTCGCGCGCCCGCCACCGACGACGGGCGTGGGCGCGTCCCAGTCGGCGGTGCCGCGCACGGTCGCGGCGAAGCGGTCGGCGACGGCCCGGTACTTCTCGGCGGGAGCGAGCTGCGGGAGGGGCGCGGTCATCGCTGCTCGCCCCGCTCGGTCAGGAGCGCGTCGAGGGCCTCGTACCCCTGCTGGACGCCCCTCTCCATGTCGCTCGCGAGCATCTGCTCGCGGGAGTCGAAGGAGTCGTAGAGGGAGCGCCCGTGCAGACGGGTGCGGCCGTCGCCGAGGTCCTCGACGCGGACGGTCTCCAGGGTCACGGCCTCGGGCCAGGCGTCGTAGGTGAAGGTCTGGACGATGCGGTCCGGCAGCACGTCGTGGAAACTGCCGTGGAAGGAGTACGACTCGCCCTCGGGGTCGGCGGTGCGGAAGGCCGTGTACGCCCAGGCGCCGCCGGTGGTGGCGTCCCAGCGGGTGATGCGGGTGGTGAGATCGTGCGGGCCGATCCAGCGGGCGAAGAGCTCGGGATCGGTGTGGGCGCGCAGCACCTGCTGGGGCGATGCGTGGAAGTCGCGCTCGATGCGCACGACGGGCAGGTCGGGGTCGGCGCTGATGCGCGCGGTGGTCAGGGGTGCGTCGGGACTCATGGCTGGTCCTCCTCGGAGGGTGCGTGCGTCGGGGTGGCTGGTGGGACGGTCCCGGGATCGGCGAGGACGTCCTCGAGGCGGGACATGCGCGCTTCGGCCGCGCGCCGGTGCCTGTCGATCCATCCGGTCAGCTCGCCCAGGGCCTCGGCATCGAGGCGGACGGGGCGGCGCTGCGCGTCGCGCCTGCGGGTCACCAGGCCCGCCCTCTCAAGGACCGCGATGTGCTTGCTGACGGCCTGCAGGGACATGTCGTAGGGGGCGGCGAGGTCGCCGACGGCGGCGTCGCCGAGGGCGAGCCGGGAGACCAGGTCGCGCCGGGTGGGGTCGGCGAGGGCGGCGAAGGCCCTCGTCAGTTCATCGTCGTCCATCACGTCCTTCGTCAACCGGTGGGTTGAGGACGACGGTACGCCCGTCGGCGGCCGTGATCAACCCCTCGGTTGAACATGGGACCCGGGACCCGCCGAGGACTCGGGGCGCGCGAGCCACTGCCGCACGGCCTCCGCGACGGCGCGGGGCGCTTCGAGGGGCGCGAGGTGGCCGACGCCCGGCAGGAGCCGAGGCGTCGGCCTTCCCGGCAGCGCCGCCGCCAGCCTGTCCGCCTGCTCGACCGGGATCCAGGGGTCCTCCTCGCCCCAGCCGATCGCGACGGGGCACCGCACCGCGCCCAGGCTCCGCGCGACCGGTCGGGTGTGGGCCGGCGTGAGCGCCGCGATCTGGCGGTAGAAGCCGGGGATCCCCTCGGGCGTCGTCCAGGGCTCCACAAGCTGCTCGAGCACCGGGGCATCGAGCGGGGCGCCCGCCTCGCCACCCGCCGCACCGGAGATGTACTCGCGCACGAGCGCCCGGTGCAGCCGCGGGGGCAGCGCGGCGAAGACGTCGGCGTGCTCCGCGACCAGCCGGAAGAACGGCGACCCCCAGGGCTCGAGCACCACCGGGTCCCAGAGCATCAGCGAGGCGAGGTCCTGGCCGTGCAGCAGGTGGGCGCCCAGCGCGACCGCGCCGCCGATGTCGTGGGCGACCACGTGCGGTCGCTCGATCCCGAGCACGTCGAGCAGGCGGGGAAGCCGGCCCATCTGCGTCGCGAGGTCCACCGCGACCTGCGGCCCCATCTCGGAGCGGCCGTACCCCGGCATGTCCCACAGGAGCACGCGGCGGTCGGCGGCCAGGGTCGTCGCGACATGGGCCCAGACCCTCGCCGACCAGGGGGTTCCATGGCACAGCACCACGTCCCGGCCTGTCGACCGTCCCGCCGTCCGCTCCGCCGGCCCACCCTCCGGCGGCCCGAGGAGCCAGGTGGCCGTGCGCATGCCCTCGAGGTCGACCATGGTGGGCGCGGGCAGCGCCCGGGTGCGCGTGTTCGTCTCCATGCAGAGGACGCTAGGACTTCAGGTCGACCTGAGGTCAACGCCAGGATGGTCGGATGAGGATCGGGGATGCGGCGAGGCTCATCGGGGTGCCGACCCACGTGCTGCGGCACTGGGACGACATGGGCGTGGTCTCGCCCTCGCGCACGGCCTCGGGCCACCGCGAGTACGACGAGGAGCAGGTGCGGCGGCTTCGGGTGCTGCGCGCATGCCAGGAGGTGGGGCTCTCGCTCGGGGAGATCCGCCTCGTGCTGCACCGCGACGAGGCGGGACGCGCGCAGGTGATCGAGGAGCGCCTCTCGCGCATCCGCGCCCAGCGCGAGCGCCTCGCGGACGCGGAGTCGTTCCTCGAGCACGTGCGCACCTGCCGCCACGACCTGCTCACCCGATGCCCCGCCTGCAGCCGGTTCGCCGACGAGGGCTGAGCGGGCCGGCCGTTCAGCCCCGGTGCAGCCGCACGAGGCTCCAGGAGATCGCGGGGAGCGCACCGGACAGCCGGCCGTCCTCGACCCGGATCGAGTCGTTGGCCTGCGGTGTCACCGTGTCCGGCGCGTCCTGGGTGTTCGCGGCGTAGGGGTCCTCGTGGTGGAGGGTGAGCGCCTCGACGAGCGAGACACCGCCGAAGTCCGCGAGGTCCACGGCGAGGTCGAGCTCGCGCTCGGGATCGCGGTTCACGACGAACAGCGTCAGATCCCCGGCGGTCTCGTCCCAGGTGGCGACGGCGTCGGCCGCGCTCGAGGTGCCGAAGCGCTCGTTGGCGAAGGTCGGGGCGTCGATGCGCACGTCGAGCACCTCGCCGGCGGCGTGGCGGGCGGTGAGCGCGAAGGGGTGGAAGGTGGTCTGGCGCCAGGCCTCGCCGCCGGGCGCGGTCATGATCGGGGCGATCACGTTGACCAGCTGCGCGAGGGAGGCCGAGGCGACGCGGTCGCTGTGGCGCAGCAGCGAGATCAGCAGGCTGCCGACGACCACCGCGTCCATCGCGTTGTAGGTGTCCTCGAGCAGCACGGGCGCGACCGGCCAGTCGTCGCCCTCGGGCGGGCGGGACTCGGCACGGTGCTGGTACCAGACGTTCCACTCGTCGAAGCTGACCATGATGCGCTTCTCGGCCTTGAGCTCGGCCCGCACATGGTCGGCGGTGGCGACGACGGAGTCGATGAAGTGGTCCATGTCGTCGGCCGAGGCGAGGAAGGAGGCCTGGTCGCCGTCCTTCTCCGCGTAGTAGGCGTGGGCGGAGACCATGTCGACGAGGTCGTAGGTCTCGGCGAGGACGGTCGCCTCCCAGGTGCCGAAGGTGGGCATCTGCGAGCTCGAGGATCCGCAGACGACGAGCTCGAGCCCCGGGTCCTCCTGGCGCATGGCGCGGGCGGTCTCGGCGGCGGTGCGCGCGTACTCCTCGGCGGTCTTGTGGCCGGTCTGCCAAGGGCCGTCCATCTCGTTGCCCAGGCACCACATGCGGATCCCGTAGGGCTCGGGGTGGCCGTTGGCCGCGCGCTCGTCGGAGAGCGCGATGCCCTGCGGCGCGTTCGCGTACTGGAGGACGTCGAGCGCCTCGGAGACGCCGCGCGTCCCCAGGTTCACCGCGTACATCGGCTCGACGCCGGCGCGCTCGGCCCAGGCCATGAACTCGTCGAGGCCGACGGTGTTCGGCTCGGTCGAGTGCCACGCGAGGTCGTGGCGCGCGGGCCTCTCCTCGACGGGGCCGACGCCGTCCTCCCATCGGTAGCCGGAGACGAAGTTGCCGCCCGGGTAGCGGACGCTGGTGACGCCCAGCTCGCGGGTGAGCTCCAGGACGTCGGTCCGGAAGCCCGCCTCGTCGGCCGCGGGGTGGCCGGGCTCGAAGATGCCGCCGTAGACGCAGCGGCCCAGGTGCTCGACGAAGGCCCCGAACGTGCGCGGGCGCACGGGCGCGACCCGGAAGGCGGGGTGCAGGGCGAGGGTGACGGTGCGGGTCATCGCGGCAGGGCCTTTCATCGTCTACAACGTTGCAGAAGATCTCACCACGGCCCCCGTCGGCCGTCAAGAGAACCCGGCGGCCCGGGAGGGGCCCGTTCCGAGGCCCGCGGTCCGGGGCCGCTCGGTCCGGGGGCCGCTCGGTCCGGGGGCCATAGTCACGCCGCGGCACGGAGCCCGAGGTCGCGCCGAGGACTCGGCGTCCCGCCGCCGCGCGCGGTGGCACAATCAGCCGCATGCCACCGTCCACTCGCCGCGCGCGGCGCCGACCGCCCACGCTGCGCGACGTCGCCGAGATCGCGGACGTCTCCATCAAGACGGTGTCCAACGTCGTCCACGACTACCCGCATGTGCGGGAGTCCACCCGCACCCGCGTGCAGGAGGCCATCGCGGCGACCGGCTACCGCCCCCAGCTCGCCGCCCAGCAGCTGCGCACCGGCGCGAGCGGCATCGTCACCCTCGCGGTCCCCTCGCTGAACTTCAGCTACTTCTCGAATCTCGCGCAGACCTTCATCGACGAGGCGCAGGGCCGGGGCCGCACCGTCGTCCTGCACACCACCTCCGCGGGTCGGGACGAGGAGATCGAGGTGCTGCGCGGCTTCCGGCGGAGGCTGGGCGACGGCGTCATCTTCAACCCCATGCAGGTGGGCGAGGACTACCTCGCGCAGATGGAGCACGTGGACCAGCCCACCGTGTTCATCGGCGAGCACCTCTCCGACGCGCATCTGCCGCCCGGCTCCGACTACGTCCGGATCGACAACACGCGGGCGACCGCCGACGCCACCGCCCACCTGCTCGAGCGCGGCCGGCGCCGCCTCGCCTTCGTGGGCGCGATGGAGACCACCGACCCGGCGCCCCACAGCTCCTCAGGACTGCGCATCGAGGGCTTCCGCCAGGCGCTGTGGCGCCACGACCTCGACCCCTCCCGGGCACCCATCGAGGAGGTCGCGGACTGGCATCGGGCCGACGGGCACACGGCGGCGCACCGTCTGCTGGACGCGCACCCGCACCTCGACGGCCTGGTGTGCGGCAACGACGAGATCGCCCTCGGCGCGCTCGCCGGGCTGCGCGACCGCGGCCTCGCCGTCCCGGGCGACGTCGCCGTGGTCGGCTACGACGACAGCCCCGAGGCGCTCTTCGCCCACCCTCCGCTCACGACCATCCGGCCGGACAAGCCGTTCCTGGTCAAGGCCGCTCTCGACATGCTCATCGAGCGGATCAACGGCTACGAGGGAGCTCCGCGCACGATCACCGCGCCGCACGAGCTCGTGGTCCGCGGGAGCACGCCGGAGGGCTGAGCGCGCCGCCGGCGCGGGCCCCGATCGCGCCCGACGGGACCCTTGTGCCCTCGGCCCCGCCGCGCCTCCCTGCGATCCCTTGCGCTCGGCACCACCGCGTGTATTCTCAACGTTGCAAAGATGCTCTGGGTCACGTTCACACCGTGATCCCGATCCACGACGGAGTGATGCCCCATGCGTGTGCGCACGCCCCTCGGCTCTGCCGGCCGACGTCCCGTCGGCCGCCGCACCCTCCTCGGCTCGACCGCCGTGCTCGGCGCGTCCGCCGCGCTGGCCGGCTGCGGCGGGCCCCTCGGCGCGGGCCTCGTGGGCAGCGAGGTCGCCCCCGAGACCCTGGTGTTCTGGAACCTGTTCGGCGGCGGCGACGGCGGCCGCATGCAGGACATGGAGAAGGTCTACGAGAAGGCCCACGGCGGATCCTCCTCGCTGCAGGCCACGACGTTCGCCTGGGGCAATCCGTACTACTCCAAGGTCACGCTCGCGACCGTCGGCAACCAGCCGCCCGACGTCGCGGTCGCCCACCTCACCCGTGCGAAGCCCCTGTGGGACGGCGGCATCCTCGATCCCATCAGCGAGGACGACCTCGCGAGCGTGGGCCTGAAGACCTCGGACTTCAACGAGAAGGCCTGGAGCGCGCAGGTCACCGACGGCAAGAACATCGCGATCCCACTCGACACCCACCCGTTCGTCATGTTCTTCAACCACGACGTGATGGACAAGGCCGGACTGCTCGAGTCCGACGGCTCCCTCACCGACCTCTCGGGCGTGGACACCTTCGAGTCCGCCCTCGAGGAGATCAAGGGCGTCACCGGATCGGAGGCCCTGACCTCCGCGAACGTGAGCGAGACCGCGACGCCGTGGCGACTGTTCTGGTCGCTGTACAACCAGTACGAGGACGCCACCCCGTTCCTCTCCGACGGGGGCGCGAAGATCACGGTCGACGAGGACATCTACACGGACATCACGGCGCGCCTGCAGAAGTGGGTCGAGAAGGGCTGGCTGAACCGCGGCATCGACTACGCGGGATCCCAGACGCAGATGGCGACGGGCAAGGCCGGCATCTACCTGCAGGGCGAGTGGGAGATCAGCACCTTCCAGTCGATCGAGGGTCTGAAGTTCGGCATGGCGCCGATCCCCACCCTGTTCGACCGCCCCGCCGCACAGGCCGACTCCCACACCTTCATCCTGCCGAAGAAGGACCGCACGCCCGAGCAGCTGACGCAGGCGCTCGGATTCATCAAGTCGATGCTGACCGAGTCGATGACCTGGGCGGAGGGCGGGCACGTCCCCGCCTACCTGCCCACCTACGACAGCGCGGAGTACAAGAAGCTCACACCGCAGTCGGACTACGCCTCCGCCGCGGAGAACGCCTACTACGACGACGCCGCCTGGTACGGCGGCTCGGGCTCGACCTTCGAGGCGACGGTCGGCGCGCAGCTCGCCCTCGTGCAGCAGGGGTCGACCACTCCGGAGGGCGCGCTGAGCGCCATCCGCGGCCAGCTCCAGACCTACCTCGACACGCCCAGCCCGCTCTGAGCCGAAGGGACGCACGCATCATGACCAGTGCAACGACGACGCCGAATGTCCCGTCGGCGCCGAACTCCCCGGCGGCCGCGAGCGCGGCCGCTCCGGCCCGCCGAGCCGGCCGCGGCGGACGACCCTCCGACCGCGGCACCGGCCCGGGCGCCTGGCTGTTCCTCGCGCCGTTCGGGCTCTTCTACCTGGCGTTCCTGCTGGGGCCGACGATCTGGATGTTCGTCGCGAGCTTCTTCAACACCTCGCTGGTCCACCGCGGCCTGGGCAGCTTCGCGGGCCTCGACAACTACGTGGAGATGTTCTCGCGCGCGGACTTCTGGTCCTCCCTCTGGCACACCCTGCAGTTCACGCTGTACACCGTGCCGCCGCTGGTGATCCTCGCGTTCGTCTTCGCGGTGCTCACCAACCGCCTGCAACGGGGCCAGTGGTTCTTCCGCCTCGCCTTCTTCCTGCCCTTCATCCTGCCCTCGGCGACGATCTCCCTGATCTGGGTCTTCATCTTCACGCCGGCCACGGGCCTCTTCGCGAGCGTGCAGTCGCTGCTCGGCTTCACCCCGGGCTCGGGGATCCTCGCCGACCCCAAGAGCGCGATGGTGGGCGTCGCGATAGCGACGGTGTGGTGGACCATCGGGTTCAACTTCATCCTCTACCTCGCGGGGCTGCAGGACATTCCGCGCGAGCTCTACGAGGCCGCGGCCGTCGACGGCGCGAGCACCTGGCAGCAGATCCGGCACGTGACGATCCCGCTGCTGCGCCGCACCACGACGCTCGTCATCCTGCTGCAGATCATCGCGAGCCTGAAGATCTTCGACCAGGTCTATCTGATGACCAACGGCGGTCCGGGCATCTCCACCCAGGTCAGCCTGGGCCTGATCACCGGCACCGCCTTCACCGACAACCGCATCGGCGCCGCGTCGGCGGCCTCGGTGCTGCTGTTCATCATCATCGTCGCCATCGCCGTGATCCGCGAGATCGTCGAGCGCGTGGCCGCCCGTCGCGACCAGGAGGCCTGAGCCATGACCACGACCACCGCGACCACGTCCTCCCCCGGGCGCGCGGGCCGATCCGGCGTGGGCGGCGCGATCTCCGCCGCCGCTCCCCCGGCCCGGCCTTCGGGCGCCGGCATCAGCGGACGCACCTTCACGATCGTCACCTGGATCGTGCTGGTCGTGTTCGCGGTGATCTGGCTGATCCCGAGCCTGTTCGCGGTGAAGACCTCGCTGTCCGAGAACGGTGTGGCGGCGCTCGGCGCGAACGAGATCCTCTCCCACTGGTACCCGACCCTGCACTCGTACTCGACGCTCTTCGGCGCGGGCGACATCTGGAACTGGTACCTCGCCAGCGCGATCACCGGCATCATCACGACGCTCCTCACCGTCGTCTTCGCCTCGATGGCAGCCTTCGCGCTCTCCCGGATGCGCTTCCGCGGACGCACCACCGTGATGCTGATGATCCTGCTGGGCATCATGATCCCCAGCCAGGTGCTGATCGTGCCGATCTTCGAGATGCTGGGCGCCGCGAACCTGCTGAACACCTACTGGGCGGTGATCTTCCCGCAGGTCCCCGCCGTGATCTCGGTGTTCATCTTCAAGCAGTTCTTCGACGGCATCCCCCGCGAGCTCGAGGAGGCCGCGCGCATCGACGGCGCGGGGCTGTGGAAGATCTACTGGTCGGTGATCATGCCGCTCTCGCGCCCCGTGATCGCCGCGGTCGCGATCCTCACCTTCGTGGGCGTGTGGAACAACCTGCTGCTGCCGCTGTTCGTCCTCACCAACCCGAACCTGATGACGATCCCCGTGGGGCTCGCGACGGTGCAGGGCAGCTTCGGCCAGCGCTTCGCCGACATCCAGGCCGGCGCGATCCTCGCCGCCCTCCCCCTGGTGCTGCTCTACCTGGTCTTCCAGCGCCAGATCGTCGAGGGCGTGGCGGGAACCGGACTGAAGGGCTGACGGGCAGCTCCTCGCGCCCAGCGGGCCGACGGAGCAGCGGGCCGACGGAGGAGCAGGGCGAGGACGCGGCCGTGCGAGCGCGAGAAGTACGAAACCGTTGCCATGAGCGATCTTGGCAACGGTTTCGTAC
>NZ_JBHTSV010000041.1:0-30633 GCF_042794925.1 Brachybacterium sp. NPDC056505 | reverse complement strand
TCCCGGATCCGAGCATCGGATCCGGGACGGGGCCCTTCGTGCGTCCTCGTGTACCGGGTGCGGGACTCGAACCCGCACGCCCTTGCGGACAGCGCATTTTGAGTGCGCCGCGTCTACCATTCCGCCAACCCGGCGCGTCCGCGGGGGAGAGGGGCGCGGGAGCTCCCGTGACCCTGCTCGCCGTGCGGGCCCGCGTGATCGCTCACGACGGGCCCTCGCGGGACAGCTGGTCTAGGATAACGCGTGTGCGACGCGCGCCGAGCGGGCGTCGCGACCTCATGCATCAGCGCCCCGGCCAGCACCGGAGCGAGCCACAGGAAGTGAGCGCGTACCCCATGAACGATGTCACCCCCGACGAGGTCCCCCTCGATCTCGATGCCAAGGCTCCTGAGGAGGAGGCCCCTGCGAAGGGCCGTCGCACCGCCGTCGTCGCGGAGGACGAGAGCCTGATCCGGATGGACATCGTCGAGACCCTCACCGAGGCCGGCTTCGAGGTCGTCGCCGCCGTGGGCGACGGTGTGAGCGCCGTCGAGAAGACCCGCGAGCTGCGCCCCGACATCGTCGTGCTCGACGTCAAGATGCCCAAGGCCGACGGCGTCACCGCCGCCGAGAAGATCGGCGAGGAGAGCCTCGCGCCGGTCGTCATGCTCACCGCCTTCTCGCAGGGCGAGCTCGTCGAGCGGGCCCGCGACGCGGGTGCCATGGCGTACGTCGTGAAGCCCTTCACCGCGGCCGATCTGCTGCCGGCGATCGAGATCGCGATCTCGCGCCACGCCCAGATCGTCGAGCTCGAGAACGAGATCGAGGACCTCGGCGAGCGCTTCGAGACCCGCAAGCGCGTGGACCGCGCGAAGGGCCTCCTGCAGACCAACATGGGACTGAGCGAGCCCGAGGCCTTCCGCTGGATCCAGAAGACGTCCATGGACCGTCGTCTGACCATGCGCGAGGTGGCCGACGCGGTCGTCGATCAGCTCGGCGGGCGCGGCAAGGACTGACGAGGACCCCGCGGCCCGCCGTCCGCGGCGGCCCGTGGTCCCTCCCGCTCGCCCACGACCCCGCAGCCCGAGTCGCGAGAGAGGCCGCCGCATGAGCATCTCCCGGCGCGCTCTCGCGCGCTCGCTCGTCGCCGGCGCCCTCGGCACCACCGTGCTCGCGGGCTGCAGGATCGGGCCCCTGGGGCCGGACGACCCGACGACGCCCGCCGCGGGCGAGCTCTCGGAGTCCGTGCCGGACGAGCCCCTGCGCATCGGCGCGATCCTCACCACCGCCGGCCCCGTCGGCCAGACGCATCCGCAGGTGATCGCCGCGATCAACCAGGCCATGCGCGAGATCAACTACGACGGCGGCGTCTTCGAGCGAGAGGTCGAGCTGCTCGAGCCGCGCATCGTCGAATCGGACGACGACGACCTCGGTGCGATCGCCGAGGAGCTCGCCGCGGACAAGGCCTCCGCCCTCGTCCTCTCGGTGGACGACGCCCAGCTCGTCGCCCACCTCGAGGCGATCGCCGACACCGGGATGGCGCTCGTCTCGCCGACCTCCACCTCCACGCGCGTGCGCTCGGGCGCCGCCGGGTCCGGTCTGCTGACCCGGCTCGCGCCGACGCAGGAGGCGATCGCGCGCCACCTCGTGGAGGAATCCGTGGGCCTCCACCCCCAGAAGGGCGGCGCACCGGGGACGATCGCGTTCCTCGGCACGAAGGACGAGGCGTCGGAGAACCTCCGTGACCAGCTCACGACCCAGGGGCGGCCCCACGGCGCGAAGCTCGTGCTCGAGGAGTCCTACCCCTTCGGGAAGCTCGGGGACGCGAAGGCACGGGCGAAGAGGATCGCTGAGGCGAAGCCGGCGATGCTCGTGCTCACGGGCGGCGAGGAGACCGGGGCCCTGCTGGGCGCCCTCCACGACGAGCTCGCCGACGACGACGGCCGGCCCCGCTTCGACATCGCCGTGCGGCTTCCGGGACTCGGTGCTCGCGACCACGCGGGCGAGCACCTGCCGAAGGAGACGCTGAAGGGGGCCCAGGCGATCCAGGCCGGGGGAGCGGTGTCCGAGACCTTCCGCCTGATGATGCTCAACGCCGACTCGGACCTGGTCGAGCTCGGCCCGCCCGCCATGGGCGCGGCCACACAGGCCTACGACGCGGTGGCTCTCCTCTGCCTCGCCGCCCAGCAGGCGCTCTCCCTGGAGGGGACGACGATCGCCGGCGCGTTCCCGGATCTGCTCGTCGGGGAGACGGAGTGCGCCGACGTCGGCGAGTGCGTCGACCAGCTGCGCTCGAGCCTGCAGTACGACGAGACCGCCTCGATCTCCTATGCGCTCGCGACCGGTGATCTCGCCCTCGGCAAGGACGGCGATCCCGTCTCCGGCGCGCTGCGCACCTTCACCTTCGGCGAGGACGGTGCGATCTCCGCGCCCACCCCCGGGACCTTCGACCTCTCCGAGTAGGTGGGGATCCGAGCGGACGGGCGGAGTGCCCTGCCCCTCGGGGTCAGCCCCGCGGCGGCAGCAGCATGGTCGAGACCTGGATCGTGGACAGCAGGCGCTCCTGCTCGTCGACGACCTCGACGAGGTAGGCGGCGACCTGCCGTCCCAGGTGCAGGGCCCGGCAGTGCGCGGTGACGACCCCGCTGCGCCCCGAGCGGTGATGGGTGGCGGAGATCGAGGTGCCCACCGCCATCGCCCCGTCGCCGTGGACGGCGCGCGCCTGCAGCAGCGCGGCCATCGAGCCGATGGTCTCGGCCAGGGCGATCGTCGCGCCGCCGTGGAGGAGGCCGGCGGGCTGCAGGTTGCCCTCGACGGGCATCGTCATCTCCCCTCCGTCGGGCCCCAGGCGCACGCAGCGCATGCCCATGGTCTCGCTCAGGGTGCCCCGCAGCGCGCCCGCGGCGAGCGCGGCGGCGGACTGATCGTCGGCGGGTGTCTCGTGGGGATCCGTGGAGGTCATGGGGCCACAGTGCCACAGCGACGCACGCGCCCGGGGGCGCCCCGTGCGAGACTTGACCCATGACCTCGAGCGAGCATCCCGGCAGCGACCAGGCCCCCGTCCGCCTCCTCCTCATCGACGGCCACGCGATGGCGTTCCGCGCCTTCTTCGCGCTGCCCGCGGACGGCTTCACCGACGGACGCGGCCAGTCCACGAACGCCGTCTACGGCTTCGCGCGGATGCTGTTCAACGTGGTCGCCTCCGAGCAGCCCACCCATGTCGCCGTCGCCTTCGACATGGCAGGCGGCACCTTCCGCGATCGGATCTACGACCAGTACAAGGCCGGGCGCGACGAGACCCCCGCGCAGTTCGTCGGCCAGATCGCGCTCATCCAGAAGACGCTCGACGCCCTCGGCGTCACCTGGCTCGAGGTCCCCGACTTCGAGGCCGACGACATCATCGCGACCCTCGCGACCCGCATGCGCAGCCGCACGCAGGAGGCGCTGATCGTCTCCAGCGACCGTGACGCGATCCAGCTCGTCGGCCCCGGGGTCACCCTGCTCCAGCCCGTCAAGGGCGTCACCGAGATGCGGCGCATGGACCCCGCCGCCGTCGAGGAGAAGTACCAGGTCACGCCCGAGCACTATCCGGACCTCGCGGCGCTCGTGGGAGAGAGCGCCGACAACCTTCCGGGCGTGCCCGGCGTCGGCCCGAAGACCGCCGCCAAGTGGATCGGGAAGTACGGCGACCTCGAGAGCCTCCTGGAGCACGCGGAGGAGATCACCGGCAAGGCCGGCCAGTCCCTGCGCGACCACGTCGAGGACGTGCGCCGCAACCGGGTGATGAACGCCGCCGTCACCGATCTCGAGCTTCCGGACGACGAGGTCGTCTTCACGCTGGGCCGCGGCGACCGCGCCGCCGTCCACGCGGTCTTCGACGACCTCGCCTTCGGAGCGACCATCCGCCGCGACCTCCCCGCGGTCTTCCTCCCCGAGGGGGAGGACGGGGTCGCCCCGACGGCCGACGAGCAGGCGGCCGAGCTGCCCGAGATCACCCGCCCCCAGGGGAAGGAGCTCGCGGCGGCGCTCGGCGGGCCGTTCGCGGGCGGTGCGGCCCTCGGGATCGACGGCACCTGGGAGCTCGGACTGGGGGAGGCCCGCCGCCTCGCCCTGTCCACCGAGTCCGCTCTGGCGGTCATCGATCTCGAGCGGCTCGACCCGGACGGGGAGCAGGCCCTCGCGGCCTGGCTCTCCGACCCCTCGATCCGCAAGGACGCGCACGACGCGAAGCTCGCCGTGCACGAGCTGTCCGCCCGCGGGCTCGACGTCGAGGGCTGGGGCACGGATCTCTCCCTCGCCGAGTTCCTGTGCCGGCCCGACCAGAGGCCGACGGACCTCGCGGGCCTGGTCATGCGGCACCTGCAGGAGGAGCTCGAGGCCGAGCAGGCAGCGCCCCAGCAGACCCTCGACCTCGAGGGGGACGACGGCGCCGCGGACGAGAGCCTCGCGCGCGCGGCCGACGCCGTGCGCCGGCTCGTCCCGCTGCTGCGCAAGGACCTCGAGGAGCACGAGGCGAGCGCCCTCCACGACGATCTCGAGCTGCCGCTCGCGACCGTCCTCGGGGAGATGGAGGCCGTGGGCATCCAGGTCGAGGACGAGGTGCTCGCGGATCTCGACGCCGAGCACGAGCGCCGGCAGAGCGAGGTCGCCGAGGCCGCGTTCTCCGAGATCGGCGGGGAGCGCATCAACCTGGGCTCGCCCAAGCAGCTCCAGGAGGTCCTCTACGAGAAGCTGGGCATGCCCAAGGGGCGGCGCACGAAGACCGGGTACAGCACCAACGCCGAGACCCTCACGGACCTCTTCGAGAAGACCCAGCACCCGTTCCTCGCGCATCTGCTCGCCCACCGCGACGTCACCAAGATGCGGCAGATCATCGAGACCCTGCGGCGGTTCATCGCCGAGGACGGCCGCATCCACACGACCTTCCACCAGAACATCGCCGCGACCGGCCGGCTCTCCTCGAACAACCCGAACCTGCAGAACATTCCCATGCGCACCGAGGAGGGGCGGCGCATCCGCAGCGCCTTCGTGGTCTCCGAGGGGTACGAGCAGCTGCTCACCGCCGACTACTCGCAGATCGAGATGCGGATCATGGCGCACCTCTCCGAGGACGAGGGCCTCATCGAGGCCTTCCGCTCGGGCGAGGACCTGCACCGCTTCGTCGCCTCCCGCGTCTTCGACGTCGCCCCCGAGGACGTGAGCGCGGCGATGCGCTCCAAGACCAAGGCCGTCTCCTACGGGCTCGCCTACGGGCTCAGCGCCTTCGGCCTCGCCCGCCAGCTGCACATCCCCCAGTCGGAGGCCACCGGCCTGCGCGACGGGTACTTCGAGCGCTTCGGCGGCGTGCGCGACTTCCTGCGCGAGAGCGTCGAGCAGGCGAGGAGCACCGGGTACACCGAGACCATCCTGGGGCGGCGCCGCTACCTCCCCGACCTCACCAGCGACAACCGCCAGCGGCGCGAGAACGCCGAGCGCGTCGCCCTCAACTCCCCGATCCAGGGGAGCGCGGCCGACATCATCAAGCTCGCCATGCTGCGCGTCGCGGCGGACCTGCGGGAGGCCGGGCTGCACAGCCGCGTCCTGCTCCAGGTCCACGACGAGCTCGTCCTCGAGATCGCCCCGGGCGAGCTCGAGCAGGTGCGGGACCTCGTCGTCACCCGGATGGGGGACGCCTACGAGATCTCGGTGCCCCTGGAGGTCGGCGTCGGCGTCGGACGCACCTGGCTCGACGCCGCGCACTGAGCCGCTGCCCGGCTCGATCGGGCCCGCCCCGGCGCGACCGGACTCGATCGGGCCCGATCCGGCTCGTCCCGGGCCCGCCGGGCGTCGTGCAGACCACTCCCGCCGGCCCGGATCGCGGGTCGCGCCCGAGGCTGCGGGCTGGTACTCTGGACGGGTCTGTGCGCACCTGCGCCCGGGCACCAGATCGTCCACCCACTCATATCTGTCCCTACGGAGTTCCGACCTACATGACCGACACCACGACCCCCCAGATCGCCATCAACGACATCGGCGATGCCGATGAGCTCATGGCCGCCATCGACTCGACCATCAAGTACTTCAACGATGGCGACATCGTCGAGGGCACCGTGGTGAAGGTCGATCACGACGAGGTCCTGCTCGACATCGGCTACAAGACCGAGGGCGTCATCCCCTCGCGCGAGCTCTCGATCAAGCACGACGTCGACCCCGGCGAGGTCGTCGAGGTCGGCGACGAGATCGAGGCGCTCGTCCTCCAGAAGGAGGACAAGGAGGGTCGCCTGATCCTGTCCAAGAAGCGCGCGCAGTACGAGCGCGCCTGGGGCACGATCGAGCAGATCAAGGAGGACGAGGGCGTCGTCACCGGTCACGTCATCGAGGTCGTCAAGGGCGGACTCATCGTCGACATCGGCCTGCGCGGCTTCCTCCCGGCTTCCCTCGTCGAGATGCGCCGCGTGCGCGACCTGCAGCCGTACGTCGGCCAGGAGATCGAGGCGAAGATCATCGAGCTCGACAAGAACCGCAACAACGTGGTCCTCTCCCGTCGCGCCTACCTCGAGGAGACCCAGTCCGCGGTCCGCTCGGACTTCCTGCAGACCCTGCAGAAGGGCCAGGTCCGCGAGGGCGTCGTCTCCTCGATCGTCAACTTCGGCGCCTTCGTCGACCTGGGCGGCGTGGACGGCCTCGTGCACGTCTCCGAGCTGTCCTGGAAGCACATCGACCACCCGAGCGAGGTCGTCGAGGTCGGTCAGAAGGTCAAGGTCGAGGTCCTGGACGTCGACATGGACCGCGAGCGCGTCTCCCTGTCGCTGAAGGCGACCCAGGAGGACCCGTGGCAGCTCTTCGCCCGCACCCACGCCATCGGCGAGGTCGTGCCGGGCAAGGTCACCAAGCTCGTCCCCTTCGGCGCGTTCGTCCGCGTCGAGGACGGCATCGAGGGCCTCGTCCACATCTCCGAGCTGGCCCAGCGCCACGTCGACCTGCCCGAGCAGGTCGTGTCGGTCGACCAGGACGTGTTCGTCAAGGTCATCGACATCGACCTCGAGCGTCGCCGCATCTCGCTGTCGCTCAAGCAGGCCAACGAGGGCGTCGACCCCGAGGGCGACGACACCACCTTCGACCCGGCGCTGTACGGCATGGCCGCCGACTACGACGAGAACGGCGAGTACAAGTACCCCGAGGGCTTCGACCCGGAGACCAACGAGTGGCTCGAGGGCTACGAGACCCAGCGCGAGGAGTGGGAGGGCCAGTACGCGGCCGCCTACGAGCGCTGGACCGCCCACAAGGCCCAGGTCGCCGAGGCCATCAAGGCCGACGAGGAGTCCGCGAACCAGCCGGCCAGCACCTCCACCGCCTCGACGAGCAGCAGCTCGTCCTCGCAGGAGTCGGCCCCGCAGTCCTCGTACCAGTCCGCCTCCTCCGACGAGGGCACGCTGGCCTCCGACGAGGCGCTGGCCGCCCTGCGCGCGAAGCTCACCGGCAACTGATCGGCTGATCACCGGCCCGGCCGGCGGGGAGCATCCCCGCCGCTCGGATCCCGGAGCCCACGACGGGCGTCACCCCTGAGGGTGGCGCCCGTCGTCGCATGCGGGAGAGCGGGAGGGCGACGTCGCACCTGCGGACGAGCCGCAGGACAGGGCACACTAGGGGCATGACCACCGCTCTCGAAGACCACCCCGTCCACACCTGGCTCACCGACATGGACGGTGTCCTCGTCCACGAGCAGTCGGCCCTGCCGGGCGCCGCGGACTTCATCGCCGCCCTCCAGCAGTTCGACCGCCCCTTCCTGGTGCTCACGAACAACTCGATCTTCACGCCCCGGGATCTGCGGGCACGGCTCTCGCGCAGCGGCATCGACATCCCCGAGCAGGCGATCTGGACGAGTGCGCTGGCCACCGCCCGCTTCCTCGCCGAGCAGGCTCCCGGATCCTCCGCCTACGTGATCGGCGAGGCCGGGCTCACGAGCGCCATGCACGAGGAGGGCTTCATCCTGGCCGACACGGACGTCGAGTTCGTGGTCCTGGGGGAGACCCGCACGTACTCCTTCGAGTCGATCACCCGGGCGATCCGCCTCATCGACAAGGGCGCGAAGTTCATCGCCACCAACCCGGACGTGTCCGGCCCGAGCGCCGAGGGGCCGCTGCCGGCCACCGGCTCGGTCGCCGCGATGATCACCGCCGCCACGGGCATCCACCCGTACTACGTGGGCAAGCCCAACCCGCTCATGATGCGCACCGCCCTGAACCGCATCGGAGCGCACTCCGAGACCTCCGTGATGATCGGCGACCGGATGGACACCGATGTGAAGTCCGGTCTCGAGGCGGGCATGCGCTCCGTGCTCGTGCTCACGGGCTCGACGGCGCAGCGGGACATTGAGAAGTACCCGTTCCGGCCGACGACCGTGCTGCCCGGCATCTCCGACCTGGTCCCGCTCATCGAGCAGCTCACCCCGCACGAGGCCGTCGAGCTCGACGAGGACTGAGGGAGCCGGCGTCCCGGCGCCTCCCGGCTGGGACGGCGCGACCCGCGCCCACCTGCACGTGAGAGGATCGGGGTCATGCTGCGCTGGCTCACGGCCGGGGAATCCCACGGCCCCTCCCTCATCTCCCTGCTCGACGGCGTCCCCGCCGGGATCGAGCTGACCAGTGACGATCTGCGCTCCGCTCTCGCGCGCCGCCGCCTCGGCCACGGCCGCGGCAGCCGCCAGAAGTTCGAGCAGGACGTGGTCGCGATCCACAGCGGCCTCCGTCACGGCCTCACCCTGGGCTCCCCGCTCGCGATCGAGATCGCGAACTCCGAATGGCCCAAGTGGGAGAAGGTCATGTCGGCCGACCCCGTGCTGCGCGAGGACCTGCTGATCGACGCGGGCACGGGCGACGAGCGCGAGATCGCCCGCAACCGCCCCCTCACACGGCCCCGCCCGGGCCACGCCGACCTCTCCGGCATGCTCAAGTACGGCTTCGAGGACGCCCGCCCCGTGCTCGAGCGCGCGAGCGCCCGGGAGACCGCCGCCCGGGTCGCCGCCGGACGCGTCGCCGCGGCCCTGCTCGAGCAGGCCGCCGGCATCCGCCTGGTCTCCCACACGCTGGCCGTGGGCACGGTGCGCGTCCCCGAGGACGCCGAGCTCCCCCAGCCGGCCGACTCCTCGCGCCTGGACGAGGACCCGCTGCGCTGCTTCGACCCCGCGACCTCGGAGGCCATGGTCGCCGAGGTCGACGCCGCGAAGGCCGACGGCGACACCCTGGGCGGCGTCGTCGAGGTCCTCGCCTACGGGGTGCCCGTGGGTCTGGGGTCCCACACCCAGTGGGACCGCAAGCTCGACGGCCGGCTCGCGCAGGCGATCATGTCGATCCAGGCCATGAAGGGCGTCGAGATCGGCGACGGCTTCACGACCGCCGCGCGTCGGGGCTCCCGCGCCCACGACGAGATCCTGCCCGCGCAGGACGCGGGGGAGGACCGCGAGTACCCGCGCGTGACCAACCGCGCCGGCGGCCTCGAGGGCGGCATGAGCAACGGTCAGGTCATCCGCGTGCGCGGCGCCCTCAAGCCGATCTCGACGGTCCCGCGCGCCCTGCGCACCGTGGACGTCACGACCGGCGGCGAGGCCACCGCGAACCACCAGCGGTCCGACGTCTGCGCCGTCGCGCCCGCCGCGGTGATCGCTGAGGCCATGGTCGCGCTCGTCCTCGCCGACGCCCTGCTCGAGAAGACCGGCGGCGACAGCGTCGAGGAGATCCGCGCCCACCTCGCCGAGACCGTCGCCCAGCAGTCGCGCCTCGGCGGCGCCCCGTCGGCGTGAGCACGGTGCCCACCGACCCGACCCCGGCGGCCCCCGCGCCCGGCGGAGAGGATCCCGTCCCCACGACGCCGCGCGGGCCGCGCCTGGTGCTCATCGGACCCATGGGCGCGGGGAAGACCACCATCGGCCGCGAGGTCGCGCGCCGGCTCGGCGTGTCCTTCGCCGACCTCGACGAGCTGATCATCGAGGCCGCGGGCCGCAGCATCCCGGAGATCTTCGCAGCCCAGGGCGAGAGCGCCTTCCGCGACCTCGAGGCGCGGGTGCTCGCCCTCGCTCTCGAGGCGCACACGGGAGTGCTCGCCCTGGGCGGCGGCGCCGTCGTCGCCGAGGACTCGCGCGCCCTCGTCGCCGCCAGGCCCGCCGTGCTGCTCGAGATCGACGAGGAGACGGCCCGCTCCCGCGTGGGACGGGGCCGGGGCCGGCCGATGCTCGGCGGCGAGGACCCGCTGGGCCGCTGGCGCACCCTCACCGACGCCCGCATGCCTCTCTACCGCGAGGCCGCGCGCTGGAGCATCGACGCGACCGACGGCGGGATCGACCGGATCGCCCGCCGCATCATCGAGACCCTGGAGGGCGCCGAGCCGCCCGCACCGAAGGAGCACGCATGAGCCCCGAGAACCCCACCGGCACCGAAGCCCCCGACACCACCGTCATCCCCGTGGCCACGCCCACGGGCGGCTACGACGTCGTCGTGGGCCGCGGGCTGCTCGCGGACCTGCCGCAGCGCATCCCCGCGCGCGCCCGCCGCGTCGTCATCGTCCACCAGCCCAGCCTGCGCACCGTCGCCGAGGAGCTGGTCGAGGCAGTCTCCGCGACCGACCGCTCCGCCTTCCTCGCCGAGATCCCCGACGGCGAGGAGGCGAAGACCGCGCAGGTCGCGGGCTTCCTCTGGCAGGTGTGCGGGCAGGCGGAGATCTCCCGGAGCGACCTCGTGATCGGGCTCGGCGGCGGCGCCGCGACCGACGTCGCCGGCTTCGTCGCGGCGACCTGGCTGCGCGGCATCGACGTGCTGCAGGTGCCCACCACGGTCGCCGCCATGGTCGATGCGGCCGTCGGCGGGAAGACCGGCATCAACACCGCCGAGGGCAAGAACCTCGTGGGCTCCTTCCACCCGCCGATCGCCGTGATCGAGGACCTCGATGTGCTCGCCGGGCTCGGCGCGCACGACGTCGCCGCGGGCCTCGCCGAGGTCGTGAAGGCCGGCTTCATCGAGGACACGCGCATCCTCGAGGTCGTCGAGGCCGACCCCGCCGCGGTGCTCGACATCTCCACCCCCGCCTTCCGCGAGATCATGGAGCGCGCGATCCGCGTGAAGGCCCGCGTGGTCTCCGCCGACCTCACGGAGGCCGGGGAGCGCGAGATCCTCAACTACGGCCACACCCTGGGCCACGCCATCGAGCACAACGAGCGCTACCAGTGGCGCCACGGCGCCGCGGTGTCCGTGGGCATGATGTTCGCGGCCGAGCTCGCCCACCTCGCCGGCAAGCTCTCCGAGGCCGACGTGGACCGCCATCGCGACGTCCTCGTCTCCCTGGGACTGCCCACGACCTACCGCGGGCGCCAGTGGCCCAAGCTCGAGGAGGCCATGAAGCGCGACAAGAAGTCGCGCGCCGGCCTGCTGCGTTTCGTGGTCCTCGACCGCGTCGGCAAGGTCTCGCGCCTCGAGGGGCCCGACCCGGCGCTGCTGCTCTCCGCCTACTCCGCGATCGCCGAGGACTGAGAGCAATGGGGGCGACGGAGCACGCCGCGCACGCCGGTGGCGACCGCGGCGACGGGTCCGGCGGCGTCGTGCGCGTGCGCGGGATCGAGCTCGGCGCCGGCGTCCCCGAGATCATCGTCCCGCTCACCGGCGCTGACGAGCGCAGCGTGCTCGCCCAGGCCGAGCGCGCGCGCACGGCGCCGGCCCGGATCATCGAGTGGCGCGCAGACCTGCTCGCCCCGTCGGCGCCCGCGGCCGAGCACCGCGAGCGGGTGCTCGGGGCCCTGCCCGCCCTGCGCGAGGTCCTCGCGCCCGAGCAGGCGCTCCTGCTCACCGTGCGCACCGCCGCCGAGGGCGGAGGACGGGCCCTCACGGACGAGGACCTCTCCGCGCTTCTGCGCGCCGGGATCGCCCTGCGCGGCGCGGATGGCAGCGCGCTCGTCGACATGGTCGACGTGGAGAGCGCACGCGCACCGGAGGCCGTCGGCGCCGTGATCGGCGCAGCCCATGAGGCGGGCGTCGCCGCGGTCGGCTCCTTCCACGATTTCGCCGCGACGCCCCCGCGCGAGGAGATCCTCGCGACGCTGCGCGCGCAGCGGGCCCTCGGGGCCGACGTCGCCAAGATCGCCGTCACCCCGCGCACCGCGGACGACGTGCTCGTCCTGCTCGCGGCGAGCCTCGAGGCCGCGCGGGACGGGGCGGGGCCCCATCTGGCGATCTCGATGGGATCCCTGGGAGCGGTCAGCCGCGTCGCGGCCGAGGTGTTCGGATCCTGCGCGACCTTCGCGACGGCGGGAGAGGCCTCCGCCCCCGGTCAGCTCGGGGCCGACGAGGTCTCCCGCATGCTCGCGGCGCTGCGCCCCTGAGGACGCTCAGCGGCGCTCGTCGTCCTCGGGCGCCGGTGTCGGCTCGGCGTCGACGCTCCCGGTCGGGAAGTCCACCGGGTCCTCCGGCGGGAGAGGGGGTTCGACGCTCTCCTCGTCACCGATCGCGCGGCGCTCGAACTCCGCGGCGTCGTCGTCCGGGATCGTGGCGTCGTCGGCGAAATCGTCGTTCGACTCGTCCACCACCGGGATCGCGCCCGTCTCGAGGGCCACGCGGTGCCGCTCGTCCTTGCGCACCCGGCGCACGAGCGATTTCATCTGCGAGGCCGAGAGCGTCACCTGCCACTCCCCGTGGGAGGGCAGGTGCCAGCGGCGCCAGGCCGCGAGGCCCGCGAGCAGAGCACCGAGCGCGACCGCCGCGAGCACCCAGGCGGAGGGCAGGCCCAGCGCCGCGACGCCCCAGGTCGCGACGGCCGTGACCAGCGCGCCCGTCGCGTACAGCGGGCCTCCGCCGAAGATCGCGGGGACACGCCCCACGAGCACGTCGCGGATCACGCCGCCGCCCACAGCGCTGGTGACGCCCAGCAGGACCGCCGGCAGCGGCTCGAGGCCGTATCCGATCGACTTCGCGGTGCCGGTCGCCGCCCACAGCGCCATCGCGAGGATGTCCAGACCGGTGACGGCGCGGCGCCACCAGGTGGCCTCCGCCGCGATCAGGTAGGAGAAGGCGGAGCCGGCGAGAGCGCACGCGAGATAGAGGGGCCCGTCGAACGCCGCGGGCGGGTCGACGCCGATGATGAGGTCGCGGACGATGCCTCCGCCGAGCCCGGCGACGATGCCGATGATCGCGAAGCCCACCGCGTCGAAGTTCAGGCGGGAGGCGAGCGCACCGGCCGCGACACCCATGATGAACACGCCCGCCAGGTCCAGCCCGCGGAGGAGGTCGTTGGTGACCAGCAGTTCGAGGGGATCCACGAGCACGACCGTAGTATGCGCGGGCCCTCGGGGCGATGGGTCGCGGACGGGATGTGACGGCGATGACCGGCGTCCTCCGCGGCCCGTACGATCTGGAGCATGCACAGTCCGACCACCGGCGCGGCCTCCGCGCGCGACGCCGTTGCCGGCGACGACGACCGCCGCGCCGCCCGCGATGCCGGCCGCGACACGGCTCCCGGGCTCGTCCGCCTCGGCCTGACCGGCGGCATCGGCGCCGGCAAGTCGAGCGTCGCGGCGATCTGGCGGGAGGCAGGGACCACCGTCATCGATCTCGACGCGCATTCCCGCGCCGTGCTGGACGTCCCCGGTGAGGGCGTCGAGGAGGCCGTGGCCCGCTTCGGCGAGGAGTACCGCGCGCCCTCGGGCACGATCGACCGGTCGGCCCTCGCCCGTCTCGTCTTCGCCGACGCGGCGGCCCGCGCGGATCTCGAGGAGATCGTGCTGACGAGGGTCGATGCCGCCGTCGAGGAGGCGGAGCACGAGGCCGCCGCGGCGGGGGAGCGGCTCGTCGTCCACGACAGCCCGCTGCTGCTCGAGAAGCACCACGAGGATGAGTACGCGCGCGTGGTCGCGGTGCTCGCCCCCCGCGAGGAGCGGATCGACCGCGTGGTGCGCGACCGCGGCCGCGACCGCGCCTACGTCGAGTCCGTGATGGCGGCGCAGGCCACGGACCTCGAGCGGATCCGGCGTGCGGACCGCCTGCTGCTGAACAACGCCGACGCGGGCACCCTGCGCACGCGCTCGCTGACCCTCCTCGAGGATCTGCGCCGGGAGCTGCTCGGCGAACCCGGCGGTCCCGTCGACCCCACTCCGCGGACAGTACGCGTCCGCTCTCACACGCAGGATGTCCGGCCCGGGACGTAGGCTCGAGCCATGCGCCCCGTCACCGACCTCACCCGCTCCGTCAACCCCTTCGAGGTGGTCTCCGAGTACCGTCCGTCGGGCGACCAGCCGCAGGCGATCGACGACCTCGCGCGCCGGATCAACGACGGCGAGCAGGACGTCGTGCTGCTGGGCGCGACCGGCACCGGCAAGAGCGCGACCACGGCCTGGCTGATCGAGCAGCTGCAGCGGCCGACCCTCGTGATGGCGCACAACAAGACCCTGGCCGCGCAGCTCGCGAGCGAGTTCCGCGATCTGCTGCCGCACAACGCCGTCGAGTACTTCGTCTCCTACTACGACTACTACCAGCCGGAGGCGTACGTCCCGCAGTCGGACACCTACATCGAGAAGGACTCCTCGATCAACGCGGAGGTCGAGCGCCTGCGTCACAGCGCGACGAACTCGCTGCTGACCAGACGGGACGTCGTCGTCGTCTCCTCCGTGTCCTGCATCTACGGCCTGGGCACGCCGCAGGAGTACGTGGACCGCATGGCGCGGCTCAAGCGCGGCGACGAGGTGGATCGCGACGACCTGCTGCGGCGCTTCGTGGACATGCAGTACGACCGCAACGACGTCGAGTTCGTGCGCGGCACCTTCCGGGTGCGCGGGGACACCGTCGAGATCATCCCGATGTACGAGGAGCTCGCGATCCGCATCGAGTTCTTCGGCGACGAGATCGACGCGATCTACACCCTCCACCCCGTCACCGGGGAGGTGATCCGCGAGGAGGAGGACATCCACATCTTCCCCGCCTCCCACTACGTCGCCGGCCCCGAGCGGCTCGCCAAGGCGATCGACTCGATCGAGTCGGAGCTGGGGGAGAGGCTCACGGAGCTCGAGGGCCAGAACAAGCTGCTCGAGGCGCAGCGCCTGCGCATGCGCACCGCCCACGACCTCGAGATGCTGCGCCAGGTGGGCACCACCAACGGCGTCGAGAACTACTCGCGCCACCTCGACGGCCGCGGCCCCGGCACCCCGCCGAACACCCTCATGGACTACTTCCCCGAGGACTTCCTGCTGGTCATCGACGAGTCCCACGTCACCGTCCCGCAGATCGGGGCGATGTACGAGGGGGACCGCTCCCGCAAGCGCACGCTCGTGGACTTCGGCTTCCGCCTGCCCAGCGCCCTCGACAACCGCCCCCTGACCTTCGGCGAGTTCACCGAGCGCACCGGCCAGACCGTCTACCTCTCGGCGACGCCCGCCGACTACGAGCTGGGCCGCAGCGACGGGGTGGTCGAGCAGATCATCCGGCCGACGGGCCTCATCGACCCCGAGGTCATCGTCAAGCCCGTCAAGGGGCAGATCGACGACCTGCGCGCCGAGATCGAGAAGCGCGTCGAGCGCGACGAGCGCGTGCTCGTCACCACGCTCACCAAGCGCATGGCCGAGGACCTCACCGACTACCTGCTGGAGAACGGGGTGCGCGTGCAGTACCTGCACTCCGACGTCGACACCCTGCGGCGCGTCGAGCTGCTGCGCTCGCTGCGCCAGGGCGAGTACGACGTGCTGGTGGGCATCAACCTGCTGCGCGAGGGCCTGGACCTCCCCGAGGTCTCCCTGGTCTCGATCCTCGATGCCGACAAGGAGGGGTTCCTGCGCTCGCGCACCTCCCTCATCCAGACCATCGGCCGCGCGGCCCGCAACGTCTCCGGCCAGGTGCACATGTACGCCGACACCGTCACCGACTCCATGCGCGAGGCGATCGACGAGACCAACCGTCGTCGCGAGAAGCAGATCGCGTACAACACCGAGCACGGCATCGATCCGACCCCGCTGCGCAAGAAGATCGCGGACGTCACGGACATGCTCGCCCGCGAGGACATCGACACCGACACCCTGCTCGCGACCGATTACCGCTCGGGCAAGGAGCGCGTCAGCCGCGACCGTGCCCGGGCGAACGTCGTGGACGCGGTCTCCTCGCGCACGGTGGACCTGGGCGACGACCCGGTGGGCGCGCTCAGCGAGATGATCGACGAGATGACGGCCCAGATGCACCAGGCCGCGGAGACCCTGCAGTTCGAGGTCGCGGCACGCATGCGCGACGAGGTCCAGGAGCTCAAGAAGGAGCTCAAGCAGGTCCAGCGCAGCGCGTCTTGAGGGACTGCACCCCGCGCGTCACTTCTCCGCGGAGCGCTCCACGATCTGCAGGTCCAGCAGGAAGTCGACGTCGCTCGCGGGGAAGAGCAGACGGCCCGCCGCGTCGGCCGCCTCCTGCACTGCTCGGGCGGCGGCCTCGGCCTGCGCGGCGGGGGCGTGGACGATGACCTCGTCGTGGAGGAAGTAGGCGAGGTGCGCCCGGCGCGCGAAGGCCGGGCCGGACGGCGTCGCCGCTTGCTCCGGATCCACAGGGTCGAGCGCGGCGAGGGCGAGCCGCAGGCCCGCCATCCACGCGAGCGCCCACTCGGCCGCCGTGCCCTGCACGATGAAGTTCCGGGTGAAACGTCCGCGATCGCGGGCCGCGCGGCGCGAGCGCTCCTGCTCGCCCTCGCCGGCGTCGGGCGCGTTCGCCCGCAGCTGGGCCTCGGACCAGGCGGGATCGGGAGGGGGAGACGAGCGTCCCAGCCAGGTGGTGACGGTGCTGCCGCGCTCCCCGGTCGCGGCGGCGTCGTCGACCAGTCGCATGGCCCGGGGGAAGCGCTCGCGCAGCCGCGGCACCACCCGCGCGCTGTCCCCGGTGGTGCCGCCGTAGAGCGCACCGAGCACGCCGATCTTGGCTTCCTGGCGGGTGGCGACGATCCCGGCGTCGACGATGCCCGAGTAGAGGTCCTTCCCCGCGCCGGCCGCGGTCATCGCCCGGTCGCCGGACATGGCGGCGAGCACGCGCGGCTCGAGCTGGGAGACGTCGGCGCTGACCAGGCGCCACCCCGGATCAGCTCGGAGGGACGGTCGCAGGCGCCGCGGGATCTGCAGGGCCCCGCCGCCGCTGCTCGCCCAGCGCCCGGTGACCACCCCGCCGGGCACGTAGACGGGCCGGTAGCGGCCCTCGTGCACCCACTCCTCGAGCCAGTGCCAGCCGTTCGCGGTGAGCAGCCTCGACATCTTCTTGTACCGCAGCAGCGGCTCGATCACGGGGTGGTCGATCTCCTGGAGCTCCCACTGGGAGGTCGAGGAGACGTCGAGGCCGGCGCGTCGCAGCGCGCGCAGCAGGCGCGGCGGGGAGTCGATGCTCAGCAGCGGATCGTCCAGCGCGGTGCGGACCTCGGCGGCGGCCTGCGCCATCCGGGCGGGCACCTGGTCGCGGCGCGGTCGCGGCCCCAGGGCCTCGGTAAGGATGCGGTCGTGCTCGACGACGTCCCAGGGGATGCCTGCGGCATGCATCTCCGCGGCGACGAGCGCGCCCGCCGACTCGGAGGCGAGCAGGAGCCGCAGCCGCGAGGGCTCGACGCAGCCCGCGACCGCCGCCTGCTGACGGGCGTGCTCGGCGAGCACCTCGTCCACGCCCTGGGGGACGCCTCCCGTGCGGCCCGCCGCGTCGAGATCAAAAAGCGTCGCCCCGGAGCCGCGGCCCTCCCGCTCCGCCTCGACGAGATCCTCGGGAGTCTCCCAGGCCCGCGCCTCGATCAGCGGTGCCGCCTCCGCCTCGCGCACGAGCGCGGAGCGCGCGAGGATGGTGTGGGAGAGACGCAGGTCGTGGCAGCGGCGCAGGCGCACCCCGGCGCGCAGCAGCGCGGGACACCAGGTCGCCGCGTCCGGCAGCACCCAGCGCGGGGACGACCGCGGCCCCAGGGCGGCGCCGTCGTCCTCACTCCCGCCGCTCTCGATCTCGCGGGCGCGATCCGGCCAGGCCTCGTAGGCGACCGTCTCGAGGCCGACCCTCTCGCCCTGCGCATCGAGTGCGACGAGCACGATCCGGCCCTCGGCCCCGCGCGCGACGACGATCGACGCCGGCGGGGGCCCTTCGGGATCCGGCGTGCTCACCAGCCCCGCTCGCGCCACTCGCCGAGCTGCGGGCGCTCCGCGCCAAGGGTGGTGTCGCCCCCGTGACCGGGGTAGACCCAGGTGCTGTCCGGGAGCACGTCGAAGATGCGGTGCTCGACGTCGTCGAGCAGCGAGGTGAAGCGCTGCGCATCGCCCTGGGTCGCGCCGACGCCGCCGGGGAACAGCGAGTCGCCCGTGAACAGGTGGTCGCCGTCCTCGCCGCCGCGCCACAGCAGCGCGATCGAGCCGGGGGTGTGGCCGCGCAGACCGATCACGTGCAGGTCGTTCACGCCGACGCGGATCAGCGCGCCGTCCTCGAGGGGCTCGTCCGTCGGCGTCGGGATGTCGCGCACGTCGGCGGCGCCCGCGGAGGTGCGCGCGCCCGTGGCCGCCACGAGCTGGGAGAGGGCGCCCACGTGGTCGTGGTGGCTGTGGGTGGTGACGATCGAGTCGAGGCGGCTCGAGGGGGAGCCCTCGCGCACCAGGCGCAGCAGCCGCGGCAGATCGGCCGCGGCGTCCACGAGCAGCTGCGCGCCGGACACCCGGCAGGTCAGCAGGTAGCTGTTGTTGTCCATGGGGCCCACGGACGCCTTGCGGATCACGAGGGTCGTCATGCGACGGGTCGCCGTGGGGCCGTCGACCTCGACGTGGCCGTCGTAGGCGCTGCCGGCGTGGCCCCCGGTCGCGGAGACGACGTCCTCGTCCTGGGTCGGGGTGCGGTTCTCGGGCGCGGGGTGCTCGCTCATGCTCCTCAGTATGGCGCGCCGCGCTGATCTCTCCCATCGCGCGCCTCGCCACGCGAGAATCGGCCGACGGCGTCAGCGGACATGCGCGTGTCCGCGGAGCGCGGAATCGGGGTGGCAGCGGACTCACCGGGCCCTCGCGCGTCGGTCCCCGCTCGTAGGATGGGACGTGTGAGTGACACCCTCCTGGTCCGCGGCGCACGCGAGCACAACCTCAAGAACGTCGACATCGAGATCCCGCGCGAGCACCTGATCGTCTTCTCCGGCCTCTCGGGGTCCGGCAAGAGCTCCCTGGCCTTCGACACCATCTTCGCCGAGGGCCAGCGCCGCTACGTGGAATCGCTCTCCGCCTACGCCCGCCAGTTCCTGGGGCAGATGGACAAGCCGCGCGTGGACCTCATCGAGGGCCTCTCCCCGGCGGTCTCGATCGACCAGAAGTCCACCAACCGCAACCCGCGCTCGACGGTCGGAACGATCACCGAGGTGTACGACTACCTGCGCCTGCTGTTCTCCCGCACCGGCGTCCAGCACTGCCCCGTGTGCGGGGCGCGCGTGACGAGCTCGAGCGCGGAGCAGATCGTGGACGTGCTGCTCGGCGAGGAGTCCGGGACCCGCTTCCAGCTGCTCGCGCCGGTGGTGCGCGGGCGCAAGGGCGAGCACGCCGACCTGCTGAGCTCCCTGCGCTCGGAGGGCTATGCGCGCGCCCGCGTCGACGGCGAGGTGCGCCGCCTGGACGAGGAGATCTCCCTCGACAAGAAGTACAAGCACACGATCGAGGTGGTCGTCGACCGCCTGGCCGCGAAGCCCGACGCGCGCCGCCGGCTCACCGACTCCGTGGAGACCGCGCTGCGCCTGGCCGACGGCCTGCTCGTCGTGGACTTCGTGGACCGCGAGGCCGACGCCGAGGACCGCTCCCGCCGCTTCTCCGAGAAGCGCGCGTGCCCCAACGACCACCCGCTCACCCTCGACGACATCGAGCCGCGCTCCTTCTCGTTCAACGCGCCCTACGGCGCGTGCCCCGAGTGCACCGGCCTGGGCATGCGCCTCGAGGTCGACCCGGAGCTCGTGATCCCCGACGAGGACCTGAGCCTCGCGGAGGGCGCGATCGCCCCCTGGACGATGGGCCACGCCGACCACCACCAGCAGGTGATGGCCGGCCTCGCCGAAGAGCTCGCGTTCTCCCTCGACACCCCGTGGCGGGCGCTGCCCGAGCGCGCGAAGGAGGCGCTGCTGCACGGCAACGACTTCAAGGTCCACGTGCGCTACCGCAACCGCTTCGGCCGCGAGCGCACGTACTCCACGGGCTTCGAGGGCGTCATCCACTACCTCGAGCGCCGCCACGAGGACACGGAGTCCGACTGGGCCAAGGACCGCTACGAGCAGTTCATGCGCGAGGTGCCCTGCCCCGCCTGCGGCGGCGCCCGCCTGCGGCCCGAGGTGCTCGCGGTCACCGTGGGGGACCGCTCGATCGCCGAGGTCTGCGACCTCTCGATCCGCGAGGCGCACGCCTTCCTCGGAGGCCTCGAGCTGGGCGTCAAGGAGGCGCAGATCGCCTCCGAGGTGCTGCGCGAGATCGAGGCCCGCCTGGGCTTCCTGCTCGACGTCGGCCTGGACTACCTGACGCTCGCCCGCGCGGCCGGCACCCTCTCGGGCGGGGAGGCGCAGCGCATCCGCCTGGCCACCCAGATCGGCTCGGGCCTGGTGGGCGTGCTCTACGTGCTCGACGAACCGTCGATCGGGCTGCACCAGCGGGACAACGAGCGCCTCATCGGGACCCTCACGCGCCTGCGGGACCTCGGCAACACCCTGATCGTCGTCGAGCATGACGAGGACACCCTCAACGCCGCCGACTGGATCGTGGACATCGGCCCCCTCGCCGGGGAGCGCGGTGGCCACGTCATCCACTCGGGCGACCTCGCGGGTCTCAAGTCCAACCCCGAGTCCCTCACCGGCCAGTACCTCAGCGGGAAGCTCTCGATCCCGGTGCCGCCCGTCCGCCGGCCCGTCGACAGGGAGCGCCGGGTCACGGTGCACGGGGCCCGCGAGAACAACCTCAAGAACGTCGACGTCTCCTTCCCGCTCGGCACCTTCACCGCCGTCACCGGCGTGTCCGGCTCGGGCAAGTCGACTCTCGTGAACGACATCCTGTACTCGGTGCTCGCCCGCGAGCTCAACGGCGCGCGCACCGTCGCCGGCCGTCACAAGCGCGTGACGGGGCTCGAGAGCCTCGACAAGGTCGTGCACGTCGACCAGTCGCCCATCGGGCGCACCCCGCGCTCGAACCCGGCGACCTACACGGGCGTGTGGGACCGGGTGCGCACCCTGTTCGCCCAGACCTCCGAGGCGAAGGTGCGCGGCTACAAGGCCGGGCGCTTCTCCTTCAACGTCAAGGGCGGGCGCTGCGAGACCTGCTCGGGCGACGGCACCATCAAGATCGAGATGAACTTCCTCCCCGACGTCTACGTGACCTGCGAGGTCTGCCACGGGGCGCGGTACAACCGCGAGACCCTCGAGGTGCACTTCAAGGGCAAGAACGTCGCCGAGGTCCTCGACATGCCGATCGAGGAGGCCGTCGAGTTCTTCGACGCGGTGCCGGCGATCCGGCGCCAGCTGCAGACGCTCGACGACGTGGGCCTGGGCTACGTCCGCCTCGGCCAGAGCGCGACCACGCTCTCCGGCGGCGAGGCCCAGCGCGTGAAGCTCGCCTCCGAGCTGCACAAGCGCTCCAACGGACGCACGATCTACGTGCTCGACGAGCCCACCACCGGGCTGCACTTCGAGGACGTCCGCAAGCTCCTCGAGGTCCTCGGCGGCCTCGTCGACAAGGGCAACACGGTGATCGTCATCGAGCACAACCTCGACGTCATCAAGAGCGCCGACCACGTCATCGACCTGGGGCCCGAGGGCGGGGACGGAGGCGGCCGCGTGGTCGCCACCGGCACCCCCGAGGACGTCGCGCGCGTGGGCGCCTCCCACACCGGCCGGTTCCTGCTGCCGGTCCTCGAGGCGGGGAGGCAGTGACCGCCCTCCATGGCTGATCCGTCGACCTACCGTCCCGCCACCGGGACCATCCCGACCTCCCCGGGCGTCTACCGCTTCCGCGACGCCGACTCCCGGGTGATCTACGTCGGCAAGGCGAAGAATCTGCGGGCGCGCCTGTCGAACTACTTCCAGGACCTCTCGGCCCTCCACGAGCGCACCCGGCGGATGGTCACCACGGCGACCGGCGTCGAGTGGACGGTGGTGCGCACCGAGGTCGAGGCGCTGACCCTCGAGTACACGTGGATCAAGGAGTTCGATCCGCGGTTCAACGTGAAGTTCCGCGACGACAAGTCCTACCCCTACCTCGCCGTGACGATGGGGGAGGAGGTGCCGCGCGTGCACATCACGCGCCGGCCGCGCACCAAGGGCGACCGCGTCTTCGGCCCCTACACGCAGGTGTGGGCGATCCGCGAGACCCTCGACCTGATGCTCCGCGTCTTCCCCGTGCGCTCGTGCACCCCGGGCGTCTACCGCCGCGCCGAGAGGTCCGGGCGGCCCTGCCTGCTGGGCTTCATCGGCAAGTGCTCGGCGCCGTGCGTGGGCGACATCTCCGTGGAGGACCACCGCCGCCTGGCCGAGCAGTTCAGCGACTTCATGGCCGGCAACACCGGCGCCTACCTGCGGCGCATCGAGAAGCGCATGCGCGAGGCCGCCGCCGCCCAGGACTACGAGACCGCCGCCGGGCTGCGCGACGACCTGCAGGCGCTCGAGAAGGTCATGGAGAAGAACTCCGTGGTGCTCTCCGACGCGACCGACGCGGACCTCGTCGCCCTCGTCCAGGACGAGCTCGAGGCCTCCATCCAGGTCTTCCACGTGCGCGGCGGCAGGATCCGCGGCCAGCGCGGCTGGACCGCCGAGATCCTCGACGAGTCCGGCCCCGGCGACCTCATGGAGCGCGCGCTGGCGACCCTGTACACCGACGGAGAGGCCCCCGCCGAGGTGCTCGTGAGCGAGATGCCGACCAACGCGGACCAGGTGCGGGAGCTCGTCGGCCGCCGGGTCGACCTGCGCGTGCCCCGCCGCGGGGAGAAGAAGGAGCTGCTGGAGACCGTCGGCGCCAATGCGGAGGAGGCCCTGCGCCTGCATCGGCTGCGCCGCACGGGCGACCTCACCGCCCGCACGAAGGCTCTCGAGGATCTCGGGGAGGCGCTCGACCTCGCGGAGCCCCCGCTGCGCATCGAGTGCTTCGACATCTCCCACTCCCAGGGCACGAACGTCGTCGGCTCCCAGGTGGTCTTCGAGGACGGGCTGCCCAAGAAGAGCGAGTACCGCCGCTACTCGGTGACCGGGGAGGCCGCGCGCGACGACACCGCCTCCATGTACGACGTCATCCGCCGCCGTCTCCAGCGCCACCTCGATCCCGCCCCCGCGGACGACGAGGACGCCCGGCGCTTCGCCTACCCGCCCGCGCTGATCCTCGTCGACGGCGGGCAGCCGCAGGTCGCGGCCGCGCAGCGGGCCTTCGAGGACCTCGGCGTCACCGACATCGCCCTCGCCGGCATCGCCAAGCGGCTCGAGGAGATCTGGCTGCCCGGCGACGACTACCCCGTGATCCTGCCCCGCACCAGCGAGGCGCTGTTCCTCGTCCAGCGCCTGCGCGACGAGGCCCACCGCTTCGCGATCTCCTACCACCGCTCCAAGCGCGGGCGCGCGATGCAGGCGAGCGCCCTGGACGGCGTGCCGGGCCTGGGCCCCGCCCGTCGGCGCGCCCTGCTCGATCGCTTCACGACGGTCGCGAACATCCGCGAGGCCGACGAGGAGACCCTGCAGGAGGTCCAGGGCATCGGGCCGCAGCTCGCCGCGCAGGTCCTTGCGACCCTGCGCGGAGACGAGCCGGGTCCGGCGGTCGACATGGCGACGGGCGAGATCCTCGAGTGACCCGTGCGCGGCGCCGGGGCGATCCTCACCACGGATCCCTCGGCGTCCATCCGCGGGCGGTACCCTTCACCAGCACGAGGACGAAGACGACGACCCCCCGACCCCGACCCTGACGAAGGAGCAGCATCCATGTCGCAGGACAGCAGCGTCCCGGAGTCCGCGCCCGCCGAGGGCGCAGCGGAGCCGGAGCCCGATCGGGCCGCGCCGCCCGGCGACGTCGTGATCATCACGGGCCTCGCGGGCGCAGGTCGGGAGACGGCCGCCCATGCGCTCGAGGACCTGGGCTGGTACGTCGTCTACAACATCGCGCCGCAGCTGATCCCGCGCCTCTACGAGCTCCAGCAGCAGGCCGAGGGCCGCGAGACCCGCTTCGCCGTGGTCGTCGACCCCCGCTCCGGCCCGTTCTTCTCCGAGCTGTCCCAGGTGATCGAGCAGATGCGCGCCTCCGAGATGCGGGTGCGGCTGGTCTTCCTCACCGCCGACGAGCACACCCTCGTGCGCCGCTTCGACTCCGTGCGCCGTCCCCACCCGCTGCAGGGGGAGGAGGGCGTGCTCGAGGGCATCCGCCGCGAGCGCGAGATGCTCGCGCCCTACCGGCGCCTGGCCGACGTCGCGATCGACACCTCGCCGCTGAACGTGCACCAGCTGACGATGAAGATGCGCACCACCTTCGGCTCCCACAGCGAGCAGGCGCTCACCGTGAACGTCATGTCCTTCGGCTTCAAGTACGGGATCCCGATCGAGGCCGACCACGTCAGCGACGTCCGCTTCATCCCCAACCCGTACTGGGTGCCCGAGCTTCGCTCCCAGCGCGGCACGGACCCGGCGGTCGCCGAGTTCGTGCTCGCCGACCCCAACGGCGCCGAGTTCGCCGCCCGATACCTCGACATGATCCGTCCCGTGCTGCGCGGGTACTCGGCGGAGAACAAGCACTTCACGACGATCGCGATCGGCTGCACGGGCGGCAAGCACCGCTCGGTGGCGATGGCGGAGAAGATCGGGGAGGACCTGCGCCAGGCGGGCTTCGCGGTGCGCGTGCGCCACCGGGATCTGGGGCGCGAGTGAGCGCCGGACTGCCCCCGCACCTGCGCCGCGGCCCGCGCCGGGCGCTGTCCGCGCCGCGCCGCGCGGTCGCCCTCGGCGGCGGCCACGGGCTCGCCGCGAACCTGCGCTCCCTGCGGCTGCTGGTCGACGACATCACCGCCGTGGTCACGGTCGCCGACGACGGAGGCTCCTCGGGGCGCATCCGCGCCGAGCTGCCCGTGCTGCCGCCCGGGGACCTGCGGATGGCGCTCGCGGCGCTCTGCGAGGACTCCGACTGGGGCGCGTTCTGGCACGACGCCGTCCAGCACCGCTTCGTCACCGACGGCGACCTCGACGGCCACGCCCTCGGCAACCTCATGATCGTGGCCATGTGGCAGATCCTCGAGGACCCGATCGCGGGACTGGACCGGATCGGCGAGCTGCTCGGCGCCCGCGGACGGGTCCTGCCCATGGCCCTGGACCCGCTGGACATCGAGGCGCAGGTGGCCTTCGCGGACGGCACCCGCGGCACGGTGCGCGGCCAGGCGCACGTCGCGAAGGTCCCCGGACGGGTCGAGTCGATGCGCCTGATCCCGGAGCGGCCGCGGGTTCCCCAGGAGGTGCTGCGCGCGATCGCCGACGCCGACTGGGTGATCGTCGGCCCCGGCTCCTGGTACACGTCGGTGCTGCCGCACCTGCAGATCCCCGAGATCGCGGAGGCCCTGCGCACCACCCGTGCCCACCGCTGCGTGGTCATGAACCTCTCCTCCGGGGGAGAGGAGATCGAGGGGATGCGCAGCACGGACCTGCTGCGCGTGCTGCTGGACAGCGCGCCCGAGACGAGCTTCGACACCGTGATCGCCGATCCGACGGCCCTCGAGGACGCGGTCGAGCTCGCGGAGTTCGCGCGCACACGAGGAATACGTACCCTGCTGAGGCAGGTGAGCGTGGGCGGCGGGGTGCCGGTCCACGACCCGGTGCGGCTCGCCGCCGCCTACCGCGACGTGTTCGACGGCGTGTACGGGGATGTCGAGGGGACGCAGGACGAGGAGGAGGGGACTCAGGATGGCACTGACCGCTGACGCCAAGGAGGAGCTGTCCCGGATCGACGTGGCGCGCCCGTCGGCCCGCAAGGCGGAGGCCGCGGCGATGCTGCGCTTCGCGGGCGGCCTGCATCTGCAGGGCGGGCGCGTGGTGATCGAGGCCGAGCTGGACAGCGCGGCGACCGCGCGGCGGCTGCGCGCGATCATCGCCGACGTCTACGGGCACGGCAGTGAGATCGCGGTGCTCGCGCCGTCGGGGATCCGCCGCTCGACGACGTACATCGTGCGGGTGCACGGCGACGGCGCGGTGCTCGCCCGCCAGACGGGCCTGCTGGACGCCCGCGGGCGTCCCGTGCGCGGGATGCCGCCCGCCGTCGTCGGCGGCGCCGCGGTGGACGCCGAGGCCGCCTGGCGCGGCGCCTTCCTCGCCCGCGGCTCGCTCACCGAGCCGGGCCGCAGCTCCGCGCTCGAGCTCGGCTGCCCGGGGCCCGAGGTCGCGCTCGCGATGGTGGGGGCCGCCCGGCGCCTGGGCATCGCCTCGAAGGCCCGCGAGGTCCGCGGGGGCGACCGCGTGGTGCTGCGCGACGGCGACGCGATCGCCGCGCTGCTCACGCGCATGGGCGCCCACCAGACCGTGCTGGTCTGGGAGGAGCGGCGCACGCGCCGCGAGGTCCGCGCGACCGCCCACCGCCTCGCGAACTTCGACGACGCCAACCTGCGCCGCTCGGCGCGGGCCGCGGTCGCCGCGGGGCAGCGCGTGGAGCGGGCGCTGGAGATCCTGGGCGACGAGGTCCCCGAGCACCTGCGCGAGGCGGGCCGCCTGCGCGTCGAGCACCGTCAGGCGAGCCTCGAGGAGCTGGGCCGCCACGCCGATCCGCCGATGACCAAGGACGCGGTCGCGGGGCGCATCCGCCGCCTGCTCGCGATGGCGGACAAGCGCGCCGAGGAGCTCGGAGTCCCCGGCACCGACGAGGTCGGCGAGGGCGGCGAGGACGCGCGCTCCTGAGCCGGGGGCCGCGCGGCGGTCCAGGGAGCGGACCCGTTCCGACGTGACCCAGTGCATTGATAGACTGATCCGCGGTCGTGATCGTCGTCTCGGGTTCCCGGGAGGCGCCGCGGTCGTCCGAGCGTACGAGGGCGTGCGCGACACATATCCCCGCAGCCTCCTGGGCTGCGATCCAAGGAGGAACCGTGACCACTAAGGTCGGAATCAACGGATTCGGTCGCATCGGGCGCAACTTCCTGCGCGCCGCCCTCGAGCAGGGTGCCGACATCGAGGTCGTGGGCGTCAACGATCTGACGGACAACGCGACGCTCGCCAACCTCATCAAGTACGACTCCATCGGCGGCGTCCTGCCCTACGAGGTCAGCCACGACGACGACTCCATCACCGTCGGCGACCTCACCTTCAAGGCCTTCGCCGAGCGCGACCCGAAGAACATCCCGTGGGGCGAGATCGGCGCGGACGTCGTCATCGAGTCCACCGGCATCTTCACCGACGCCGAGAAGGCCAAGGCCCACCTCGAGGGCGGTGCGAAGAAGGTCATCATCTCCGCTCCGGCGAAGAACGAGGACGCGACCTTCGTCATCGGCGTGAACGAGGGCGACTACGACCCGGCGAAGCACGACATCGTCTCGAACGCCTCGTGCACCACCAACAGCCTCGCCCCCGTGGCCAAGGTGCTGAACGACGAGTTCGGCATCGTCAAGGGCCTCATGACCACGGTCCACGCCTACACCTCGGATCAGGTCCTGCAGGACGGCCCGCACAAGGACCCGCGCCGCGCCCGCGCCGCCGCCCTGAACATCGTGCCCACCACGACCGGCGCCGCCAAGGCCGTCGCGCTCGTGCTGCCCGAGCTCAAGGGCAAGCTCGACGGCTACTCGCTGCGCGTGCCGGTCCCCACCGGCTCGATCACGGACCTCACCTTCGAGGCCTCCCGCGAGGTCACCGCCGAGGAGATCAACGCCGCGGTGAAGAAGGCCGCCGAGGGCCCGCTCAAGGGCATCCTGCGGTACACCGAGGACCCGATCGTCTCCAAGGACATCGAGCACGATCCGCACTCCTCGATCTTCGACAGCCAGCTCACCAAGGTGAACGGCAACCTCGTCAAGGTCTTCACCTGGTACGACAACGAGTGGGGCTTCTCCAACCGCCTCGTCGAGCTCACCTCGCTCGTCGGCAAGAGCCTCTGACCCTCTCCCTCACGGAGATCGGGTCCGACGGAGCCCGTCCGGCGCCGCCCCTGCGAGGCGCGGCCCGGGCGGGCTCCGTCGCACGCACCCCTCGACACTAGGAGCCAACCCCGTGCTGAAGACCATCGCGTCGCTCGGCGACCTGCGCGGCAAGCGGGTCATCGTCCGCGCCGACCTCAACGTGCCGCTGGACGGCACCACGATCACCGACGACGGCCGCATCCGCGCCGCCCTGCCCACGATCTCGACGCTCACAGGCGCTGGTGCGCGCGTCGTCGTGATCTCCCACCTCGGTCGCCCGAAGGGCGCCCCCGAGGAGAAGTACTCGCTGCGCCCCGTCGTCGGGCGGCTGTCCGAGCTCCTCGGCGCCGACGTCGCCTTCGCGAGCGACACCGTGGGCGACAGCGCCCGGGAGACCGTGGACGCCCTCGCCGACGGCCGGGTCGCGATCCTCGAGAACCTCCGCTTCAACCCGGGGGAGACCTCGAAGGACGAGGGCGAGCGCCGCGCGTTCGCCGAGCAGATCGCCGCGCTCGGCGACGCCTTCGTCTCCGACGGCTTCGGCGTCGTGCACCGCAAGCAGGCCTCCGTGTACGAGCTCGCGCAGCTGCTGCCCTCCGCCGCTGGCGAGCTCGTGACCAGCGAGGTCGAGGCGCTGCGCAAGGTGACCGACGACCCGGAGCGCCCCTTCGTGGTGATCCTCGGCGGCGCTAAGATCGCCGACAAGCTCGGCGTCATCGAGAACCTGCTGACCAAGGCCGATCGAATCCTCATCGGCGGCGGCATGGCGTACACCTTCCTCAAGGCCCAGGGCCACGAGATCGGCAAGTCCCTGCTGGACGCCGAGCGCGTCGACACCGTGCGCCAGTACCTCGAGACGGCGCAGGAGAACGGCGTCGAGCTCGTGCTGCCCGTGGACACGGTCGTCGCGCGGGAGTTCTCGGCCGACGCGGAGCCGACGACGGTCCCCGCCGACCAGATCCCCGCCGACCAGGAGGGCATGGACATCGGCCCGAGGACCGCGGAGCTGTTCGCGGAGAAGATCGCCGATGCGCGAACCGTCTTCTGGAACGGCCCGATGGGTGTCTTCGAGTTCGAGACCTTCGCTCGTGGCACGAAGGACGTCGCCACGGCCCTTGCCGGGGCCGACGGCTTCACCGTGATCGGCGGCGGCGACTCCGCGGCCGCCGTCCGCACCCTGGGCTTCGACGAGTCCGCGTTCTCGCACATCTCGACCGGCGGCGGTGCGAGCCTCGAGCTGATCGAGGGCAAGGAGCTGCCGGGCATCGCCGTCCTGGAGGAGGACCACGCATGAGCACCACCCGCACCCCGCTGATGGCGGGCAACTGGAAGATGAACCTCGACTGGAAGCAGGGCCTGTCCCTCGTCGAGGACCTGGGCGACGCCCTCAAGGGCCTGGACACCTCCGCGGTCGAGGCGGCCGTGCTGCCTCCGTTCGTGGACCTGCGCACTGTGCAGACGGCCGTGGACGCCGGGAAGCTCCCGATCTCCTTTGGGTCCCAGGACGTGTCCGAGCACGAGTCCGGTGCGTTCACCGGCGAGGTCTCCGCCTCCATGCTCACCGCCCTCGGCGCGACCTACGCGACCATCGGCCACTCCGAGCGCCGCCAGTACCACGGTGAGACCGAGCAGGTCACGAACGCCAAGGTGAAGGCGGCCCTCGGCGGAGGGCTCACGCCGATCCTCTGCGTCGGCGAGCCGCTCGAGGAGCGGAAGGCGGGCACGCAGGTCGAGTACACGCTCGCCCAGCTCGAGGGCGGGCTCGAGGGCGTCGACGCCGCACAGGTCGGTTCCCTCGTCGTCGCCTACGAGCCGGTCTGGGCGATCGGCACCGGCGAGGTCGCGACCCCGGACGACGCCCAGGAGGTGTGCGGCGCGATCCGCGACTGGGTGCGCACCGCCCACGGCGAGGCCGCGGCGGATGCCGTGCGCGTCCTCTACGGCGGCTCCGTGAAGTCCTCGAACGTCGCCGAGCTGATGACGAAGCCCGATGTGGACGGCGCCCTCGTGGGCGGGGCCTCGCTGAAGGCCGACGAGTTCGCGAAGATCGTCCGCTACCAGGACGCCTGAGCGGCGCGACCGGACGAGGAGCCGAACGGCTCACATCCGGCGGGGCGGGTCCGGCGACGGATCCGCCCCGTGTCGTATCCTGGCGCAGTTCCAACGTCCCGTGAGGAGAGTCCGTGGACCTCAACCTGCTCAAGCTGATCCTGCAGATCGTGCTGGCGATCACCGGCGTCGCAGTGATCCTGCTGGTGCTGCTGCACCGCGGCAAGGGCGGCGGCCTGTCCGACATGTTCGGCGGCGGCGTGTCCTCCTCCGCGAGCGCCTCCGGCGTCGCCGAGCGCAACCTCGACCGCCTCACGGTCACCCTCGCCGTCGTGTTCGGCGCCGCGGCCGTGGGCCTGGGAGTGATCGAGCGCTTCATGTGATCGTCCGACGCGCAGCGCGCGTGCGGCAGCCGTCCGAGAGGCCGGGAGGATCCGATCCTCCCGGCCTCTCGTCACTCTCGGCAGCGGACGGGCCCGGAGCCGATGGGCCCGAGCGGCGACGCGTCCGAGCAGCGACGCGGCGCGCCGCCGCACAGCGAGAGGGCCCGACCGCGCAC
>NZ_JBHTSV010000040.1:0-31209 GCF_042794925.1 Brachybacterium sp. NPDC056505 | reverse complement strand
AAACAGGCCCTCGCCCAGCTCGCAGCCGCCTACCCCGACCGCATCAACCCCTACCTCTGAACACCACCACTTACACAGACAGATTGACAGGCTCGGCGACTCGACCCGATCCGTGTGGAGGCGGACGTGTCCCCGGCGGGGACCGCGGGCACGGTGTGGGAGATGCACGAACGCTTCCGCGTGTTCCGCGAGGACGACACCGACCTCCTGACCCCACAGGCCGTCGCACAGCTCGACGCCGTCTGGGACTCGATGCAACGCAGGCAGGACGACTACGAGCAGCGCCGCGATACCGAGGCCGGCACCGGCGCCGGCGCGGAGGCGCCGTCTCCCGGCCCCTCTCGGCTGGACTCGCCCTGGCCGGTCCGGCCTGGTGTCCCGGACCCGTGGCCCCGCGTGGACATGGACCACGCCGGAGCCCCCGACCTCGAAGAAATCCCCGTCGAGAAGCCCGTCCGACGCAGATACCAACCACTCCCGACCTTCCACTACGACGGAGACATCCCCATCAGCGCCACCACCCGACGACCACGCAAACGCCAGGACCCACCTCCGAAGTTCGACCCCGGACCACCACCCTTCTGACCCGCAGGAACAGCCCGGTCAGTCTCGACAGGGCGCGAGGTCAGACCCCGCACAGCACCACCCCACCCGTAGAGGGGCACACCACCGTGCCCCTCTACAGGCACGCCCGAAGACAGCGACGCCGCAGTTCGCCCCGTGCCGTCTCCCAGCGTGCGCGCCCCGCGCGACCAACGTTCGCCCAGGTCGGCGACGCCCCGTGACATCTCCAGGTGATGGTGGCACGGTGGGGGACATGACCACGAACGAGACCAGCATCTCCGTCAGCCGCACCATCGACGCCCCCGCCGGGGACATCTTCGACCTGCTCTCCCTTCCTGCCCGGCACCACGAGTTCGACGGTTCCGGCTTCGTGCGCAGCGCCGAGGACACCGAGCGCATCACGAAGGTCGGCGAGCAGTTCGTCATGAACATGGAGGGCGAGCACATGGGTGGCGAGTACAAGATGTACAACCACGTCACCGCCTTCGACGACGGCAAGATGATCGGCTGGAAGCCCGCCAACGAGGACGCCAAGGACGACCCGAAGGGCTGGGAGTGGCTCTACACCCTCGAGTCCCAGGGATCCGACTCCACCCTCGTCACCCTCACCTACTCCTGGACCGACGTCACCGACAAGGACCTGCTGAAGATCTTCCCGCTCGTCTCCGAGGAGCAGCTCGAGCAGTCCCTCGCCGACCTAGCGGGCGCCGTCTCCGGGAGCTGATCGCGGACCCCTGATCGCGGAGCACTGATCACTGCGGTCGACGAGGTCCGGTCCCGATGCGCCGGCTCCGGCTCATCCCAGATGCACGAGCCGGTTCGCCGTCACCTCGTCGACCACCACATCGGTCGCGCAGCCCGCGAGCAGCGCCGCCCTCAGCGGCGCCGCCTTGCGCGGGCCCGCCGCGACCAGCACGCGCCGGGGGATCCGGGCCAGATCCGCAGGGGTCGGCCCGGATCCTCGCGCGTTCAGCGGCACGTCGTCCCAGCTGCCGTCGGCCCGCAGGAACGTCGTGCACACGTCCCCGACCACCCCGTCGGACCGCAGATCGTGCACATCCCGCGCCGACAGATACCCCGAGGTGTACACGTGGCTGGGGACTTCGGCGTCGAACGCGCCCACGCCGAACACCGCCAAGCGGCAGCGTGACTGCAGAGCGAGCACCTGGCGCACCGAGCGCTCCCGCCACAGCGCCTCGCGGGTGTCCGGGTAGTCGAAGAACGCCGGCACCGGGAACAGGTGCACGCTCGCGCCCCAGGACGACGCCGCCTGCGCGAGCACTGTCGACACATACCCCAGGCCTGAGCCCTGCGGATTGATCGCGCCGTTCAGCTGCACGATCGCGAGCCCCGGCACCGGCCGCGCCTCGGCGGCCTCGACGAGCGCCGCGACCGTCGTCCCCCAGGCCATGCCCATCACCGAATCCGGCTGCTGGAGCGACTGCACGAGCGCCGCGCCCTCCGCCGCCACCGCGTCGAGCCGCTCGCGCTCCGTCGACTCCGCGACGGACGGCACCACGTGCACCGCCACCCCGTACGACTGGGCGATCTCCTCCTGCAGGTCGCCCGCCCGCCGCGCGCCGGGCGCATGCAGGCTCACGCGAACGATCCCCTCGTCCCGCGCGGTCGCGAGCAGACGCGAGACCGTCGACCGGGAGACGCCCAGGTGCGAGGCGATCGCCTCCATGGTCTGCGTCTGCTGGTAGTACATCCGTGCAGCCTCGAAGGCCGCCGCCCGTCGCGCATCCGCTCTCACCCCGGCAGTCTTGCACATCCGTGCACTCCGGTTGCTCGCGGCGCACATCGTCCCGAAGATGGAGACATATCGGCCAGCGGAGCCCGTGCGGCGGCATGCCCTCCCTCCTGGAGCGCTCGCCCAGCTCCCGCCCCGTCGGCCGACGTCCCAGACGTCGTCATCCGATGACGCACAGCTGACGAAGGAGCGCACGTGCCGTCGCAGAACGCCACCACCCTGAACGCCGCGAGCCGCACCGAGAGCCTTGATCGACTCCGGGCCGCCACGGCCGAGAACCCCCTGGACGTGCTCGTCGTGGGCGGAGGCGTGAACGGCGCAGGCGCCGCCTTCGACGCCGCGACCCGCGGCCTGGACGTCGCCGTCGTCGAGGCCCACGACTGGGCCAGCGGCACCTCCTCCCGCTCCTCGAAGCTCATGCACGGCGGCCTGCGCTACCTGCAGATGCTCGACTTCAAGCTCGTCGCCGAGGCCCTGCGCGAGCGCGATCTGCTGCTCACGCGCACCGCCCCACACCTGGTCAAGCCCATCAGCTTCGTCTTCCCGTTCTTCAAGCGCGTGGTCGAGCGCGCCTTCATCGGCTCCGGCGTCATGCTCTACGACGCCATGCAGTCGATCGGCCGCAAGCGCGCGGTGCCCTTCCACCGCCACCTCAGCCACCGCCGCATGATGAACGTCTTCCCCGCGCTCGACGGCGAGAAGATCGTCGGCGCGCTCGAGTACTACGACGCTCAGGAGGACGACGCGCGCTTCGTGATGATGCTCGTCCGCTCCGCGCTCGAGTACGGGGCGAGCGCCGCGACGTACACGCGCGTCGTCTCCTACCTGCACGAGGGCGACCGCGTGGTCGGCGCCCGTCTGCGCGACGAGGAGACGGGCGAGGAGTTCGACGCCCACGCGCGCGAGACCATCCTCGCCGCGGGCGTGTGGACCGGCGACCAGCAGCACGTCGCGGGCGCGACGACCGGCCTCGAGGTGCTCGCCTCGAAGGGCGTGCACATCACCGTGGCCCGGGATCGCATCCCCGCCGCCCCGGACACCGGGATCATCACGCAGACCGAGAAGTCCGTCCTGTTCATCATCCCGTGGGACGAGTACTGGGTCATCGGCACCACCGACACCCCGTGGAAGGAGGACCCCGCGCACGTCGCGGCGACCTCCGACGACATCGACTACATCATCGAGCACGCCAACGCGGTGCTCGACCACGACCTCACCCGCGACGACGTGGTCGGCACCTACGCCGGGCTGCGCCCCCTGCTGCAGCCCGTCAAGGACGCCGGCGGAGCCTCCACGAAGGTCTCCCGCGAGCACACGGTCATGGAGGTCGAGCCCGGCCTCACCGCGATCGCCGGCGGCAAGTACACGACCTACCGCGTCATGGCCGAGGACGTCGTCGACTTCGCGATCAAGGACGTCTTCCCCGGTCGCCCCTCGATGACGACCGTCGTCCCGCTGATCGGCGCCCAGGGCTTCGAGGGCATCCGCCGCGAGAAGGACGAGATCGCGAAGCAGTACGGCTTCGACGAGCTGCGCACCGATCGCCTGCTCATGCGCTACGGCACCCTGCTTCGCGACGTGCTCGCCCTCATCGACGAGGACTCCTCGCTCGGCGAGCCGCTGAAGGACGCGCCGCGCTACCTGCGGGCCGAGGTCCTCTACGCCGTCCGCGCCGAGGGCGCCCTGCACCTGGCCGACCTCATGCTGCGCCGCACCCGCCTCGACTACGAGGTGCGCGACCGCGGCGCCGCCGCCTCCGAGGAGATCGCCGACATCATGGCCGGCGAGCTCGGCTGGGACCGCGCGACCCGCGACGCCGAGGTCGGCGCCTACCGGGCCTTCGTCGATGCGCGCCTGGCCGGCGAGGCCACCCACTCCGACGCCGAGGCGGCCGCAGCCGTCGCCTCCGCCCAGGAGGTGCCCCGCAGCTGACACCCGGTCGCTGACCGACCACCCCGCGCGCGGTCCCGATGGCCGCGCGCGGGACCCCTTCATCTGGCCGCATCGTTGCGGCATCCCACTCGACGAGGAGAATCCATGGGAACCATCGGCACGATCATGATCTACGAGATCATGGGCACCGCGATGCTGACGCTGCTGGGCTGCGGCGTCGTCGCGAACCACACGCTGGCGAAGACGGGCGGCCATGGCGGCGGCCCGCTCATGATCCACTGGGGCTGGGGCCTCGGCGTGTTCGTCGGCGTCTACGCCGCCTACAAGACCGGCGCGCACCTGAACCCCGCCGTCACCATCGGCCTGGCGGTCTCGGGCGCCGGCGAGTACGCGCCCGGCATCCCGGTCACGGTGGGCACCACGCTCGCCTACTTCGCGGCGGAGATGATCGGAGCCTTCCTGGGAGCGGTGTTCGTCTGGCTCGCCTATCGCAACCACTACGACCAGACCGAGGACCAGGCGACCGTCCTCGGCACCTTCTCCACGGCCCCCGGCATCCGCAGCTACGGCTGGAACGTGCTCACCGAGATCATCGCGACCTTCGTGCTCGTGTTCATCATCCTGAACTTCGGCAACACCCCGGTCGACCTCGGCCCCCTCGCGGTCGCCCTTCTGGTCGTCGCCATCGGCGCCTCCCTCGGCGGGCCGACGGGATACGCCATCAACCCCGCGCGTGACCTCGGGCCGCGCATCGCCCACGCGCTCGTGCCCATCAAGGGCAAGGGCGGCTCCGACTGGAGTTATGCCTGGGTGCCGATCGTCGGCCCCGTGATCGGCGCGATCATCGCCGGCCTCGTCGTCCAGATGGGATTCTGAGACCAGGCCACCCGGAGCACCCGCTTCACCGACACCATCACCGCAGCAAGGGACTGAAGGAGTTTCCGTGACTGACGAGAAGAAGTACATCCTGGCGATCGACCAGGGCACCACCTCGACCCGCGCGATCGTCTTCGACCACGGCGGCCAGATCGTGGCCACCGGGCAGAAGGAGCACGAGCAGATCTTCCCGAAGTCCGGGTGGGTCGAGCACGATCCGATCGAGATCTGGCGCAACACCCGCGCGGTCGTCGCCGATGCCCTCCAGCAGGCGGAGATCAACCGACACCAGCTCGCCGCCGTGGGCATCACCAACCAGCGCGAGACCGCGGTGGTCTGGGACAAGAACACCGGCGAGCCCGTCTACAACGCGATCGTCTGGCAGGACACCCGCACGCAGAAGATCTGCAACGAGCTCGCGGGCGACGAGGGCGCCGACAAGTACAAGGAGCGCGTGGGCCTCCCGCTCGCGACCTACTTCTCCGGCCCCAAGGTCAAGTGGATCCTCGACAACGTCGAGGGCGCGCGCGAGAAGGCCGAGGCCGGGGACCTGATCTTCGGCAACACCGACTCGTGGGTGCTGTGGAACCTCACCGGCGGCCAGAACGGCGGCGTGCACGTCACCGACGTCACCAACGCCTCCCGCACGATGCTCATGAACATCGACACCCTCGACTGGAACGAGGACATCGCGAAGGACATGGGCATCCCGATGTCCATGCTCCCCGAGATCAAGTCCTCCTCCGAGGTCTACGGGTACGGCCGCAAGAACGACCTGCTCATCGACACCCCGATCGCCGGCATCCTCGGCGATCAGCAGGCCGCGACCTTCGGCCAGGCGTGCTTCGAGGTGGGCCAGGCCAAGAACACCTACGGCACCGGCAACTTCATGCTCATCAACACGGGCGAGGAGCTGGTGCGCAGCGAGAACGGGCTGCTCACCACCGTCGCCTACAAGATCGGCGACAGCAAGCCGGTCTACGCGCTCGAGGGCTCGATCGCCGTCACCGGCTCCCTCGTGCAGTGGGTCCGCGACAACCTGGGCCTCATCAAGAGCGCCCCGGAGATCGAGGACCTCGCCAAGAAGGTCGACGACAACGGCGGCTGCTACGTCGTCCCCGCCTTCTCCGGGCTGTTCGCGCCCTACTGGCGCGCCGACGCCCGCGGCGCGATCGTCGGCATGACGCGGTACATCAACAAGAACCACATCGCGCGGGCGACCCTGGAGGCCACCGCCTTCCAGTCGGCCGAGGTGCTCGAGGCCATGAACGCCGACTCCGGCGTGGACCTCACCGAGCTCAAGGTCGACGGCGGCATGGTCCAGAACGAGACCCTCATGCAGTTCCAGGCCGACATCCTGGGCGTGCCCGTGGTGCGTCCGGAGGTCATCGAGACCACCGCGCTCGGCGCCGCCTACGCCGCCGGCATCGCGGTGGGCTACTGGGACGGCGAGCAGGACGTCATCGACAACTGGGCCGAGGGCAAGCGCTGGGAGCCCGACATGGATCCCGAGACCCGCGAGCGCTCGCTGCGCCTGTGGAAGAAGGCCGTCACCAAGACCTTCGACTGGGTCGACGAGGACGTGGAGGCCGCGACCGCCTGAGCATCGGGCAGTCGTTCGGCCGACGGGCCGAGAGGTCGACGGGGCGGGGCATCGGAGCATCCGGTGCCCCGCCCTTCCCGTGCCTCCGTCCGGGTCACACGTCCCGGATCTCGCTCTCCCGCACGAAGCCGAAGCGGTGGTTGATGCTCACGCGCAGCCAGCGGGTGTTGTCACCGACCCACATCCCGCCCGTGCCGTCGACGTCGGGCGCCCAGTAGTAGCTGCCGCGCACCTCGTCCTCGACCACGTACGACTGGCCGGGAGCGAGCTCGTAGGGCAGGGGATCCGTGCTCGAGGGCTCCAGTCCCGCCTCCTCGAAGGCTGCTTCCGCCGGGTAGGCGGAGCCCGTCGCCCGGACGGGTGCGGAGCCGCGGGGCGTCACCCGTCGGGCCCGACGGGGGCCCTGGGCGAGGGTGGGCCTGCCGCCCGCGTCGGTGCGGCGCACCCAGCCGATCTCGCCGCCGATCCACAGCCCCGCCCAGTCGCGCCGCTGCTGCGCGATCGCGAAGGACTGGCCGTGGGCGAGCTGCGCGCCCCAGTCGCAGATGCGGTCGCTGCCGCCGTTCGGGGTGTCGTCGGCCGCGAGAGCGGGGTCGGCGAGCAGGGGCGCGTCCTCGCGCGGGGCGGCGCGCACGGGCACGGCGGAGGAGCCGTGCGCAGGGAGGGCGCCGCCGTCCTCGGTGCAGCTCGTGAGGGTGAGGGTGTTCGAGCGCAGCGAGGGGGCGATGGTCGCGACCCCGCGCAGTCGGCCCGTCGTCGCCCGCGGCAAGCGGATGCCCGCGGCCTCCATCAGCGCGGCCCAGTCGAAGTAGGCGCCGGGGTCCCAGTGCATCGCGGCTTGGCTCGCGGTCGAGGACCCCGGGATGTCCTCGTGCGCGACCACGTGCTCGCGGTCCCGGGGGATGTCGTAGCGGCGGCACAGATGGGCGATGAGCTTCCCGGTCGCCTCGTACTGGGCAACGGTGAAGGACTCGGCCTTCTCCGCGTAGCCGATGATCTCGATGCCGATCGAGGACTGGTTGAAGGTCCAGTTCCCGGCGTGCCAGGCCATGTCCTGGACGCGCACCATCTGCGTGATGTGGCCGTCCTCCCTGATCACGTAGTGGATCGAGGTCTGGCTCGCGGGATCCTGGAAGATCCGGACCGTGCCCTCGTAGGTCTCCTCGGTGTCGTGGACGACGATGCTCGTGATGTCCCGGGCGGTGCGCCCGCCCAGCGTGTAGTTCGCGTAGTCCTGCGGGTCCTCGCCCGTGGACTCGTAGGCCGCCGGGCGCACGTCGCAGGAGACGCCGCGCGGGCAGTCCGGGGTGAAGGGACCGTCGGGAGGGGAGAGGGGGCCGACGGGGCGGGTCCCGTGGCCTCCGCCGTGGTCGTGACCATGGCCGTGACCATGCCCGTGCCGGCCTCCGCGGCCGCGCAGCCTCTCGTGGTCGGTGGAGTCGGCGTCGGGCGCCGCCTCGGCGGCGACGGGGACGGCGAGCGCGCTCGCGGTGAGCGCTGCGAGCGCGGTCCGGCGGCCGATGGGGGAGGGGGATGACATGCGTGACTCCTTCGTCGGGTGCAGAGGAGTCTTCCACTCCGCGTCGTCCGCGCGGAAGTATTCTCCGGAACCCGCCGGGGCCCGCCGGGGCCCGCAGTGATCGACGCAGGTCAGTCGGCCGCGCGCCGTGCGAGGTCGTGGACGATGCCCTGCGTCGCCGGGTAGAGCGCGCGGAAGGAGGCGTAGAGGTCGTCGTAGGCGCCGTCGGCCGCGGGGTCGGGGCGCACCACGTGGTCGCACGGGTTCCAGCCCTCGGCCGCGGAGAGCCCGCTCAGGCGCGCCGCCATCCGGGCGACGCCGTAGGCGGCGCCCACCGTGTGCCGCGGGATCTCCTGGGCGACGCCCGTGACGTCGGAGACGATCTGCGGCCACAGCCCGCCCTGCGTGCCGCCGCCCACGGCGACCACCCGCCGGGGGCGCACGCCCGCCGCGGCCATCTCCTCGAGGTGGTGGCGGACGCTGAACGCCGCGGCCTCGAGGGCGGCCCGGTAGAGGTCGCCGCGGGTGTGGGAGAGGGTGAGTCCGGCGATCACGCCGCGCGCGCCGGGGTCCATGATCGGCGAGCGCTCGCCCGCGAAGTAGGGGAGCATCAGCAGGCCGCGGGCGCCGGGGCCGCTGCGCTCGGCCTCCGCGATGAGGGTCGCGTGGTCGGCGTCGCCGGTCAGGTCCCGCACCCACGAGGTGATCGCGCCCGAGGTGGAGGTGCCCCCGGTGAGCGCGTGCGTGTCCTCCCTCGTGAGCCCGGCCGAGGCCCACAGGGTGCGGCTGCGGCACGGCTCGCTCGTGGTCGCGATGAGGAACATGGTGGTGCCGTACATGACCATGAGGTCGCCCGGGGAGTCGGCGCCCACGCTCACCGCCTCGGCCCAGGCGTCGATCGTCCCGGTCGCGACCGGGGTGCCCGGGCGGATGCCCGTGAGCCGGTGCGCGGCCTCCTCGGTGACGCTCCCCGCCTGCTCGGCGGGCATGCGCAGAGCGGGCATCTCGACACCCGGCAGGAAGCGCTCGCCCAGCTCCTCGTCCCAGGAGCGGGTGCGGGGGTCGTAGAAGGGAGCGGTCTGGCTCGCGCTCGGATGGTCCAGCACGTACTCGCCGGTCAGGCGGTGGACGAGGAACGAGGAGGGCATGAAGAAGCGCCGCGTGCGACGCGCGGAGTCCGCGTGCTCCTCGAGCGCCCACATGATCTTCGGCCCCGCGGCCTGCGAGCTCAGCGTGAGTGAGCAGCGCTCGAAGATCTCCTCGGTGCCGAGCGCGTCCTCGAGCTCTCGGATCTGGGCCGACGCGCGCGAGTCGACGCCGTAGAGGATCGCGGGCCGCACGGCCTCGCCGACCGCGTCGGCCGGGACGACGGACGGGCCCATGCCGGAGACGCCGATCGCGGCGACCTCGACATCCCCCGGGGCGAGCAGCTCGTCGGAGATGGAGACCAGTTCGCGCCACCAGACCTCGGCGTCCATCTCGACGTGTCCGGGATGGGGGCGGGAGACCGCGTGCTCGCGCACCGCGCGCCGCACGACCTCGCCGCCGGCCGTGACCAGCACGCCCTTGCTCGCCGAGGTGCCCACGTCGAAGCCGAGGACGACCTCGGGATGGGGCTGGGGCATGCGTTCCTCCGGCTTCTTCGCTCTGGCGGCGGGCGGGCGGTGTGCGGGTCTCGGGACGGCTCCGGCAGCGGGGCCCGTTCACCTGCGCGTCACCCGCTGTTGACCCGCGCGTCACGACGCTCCATCCTGCCACGGGGGCCATGCCCCTACAATCTCGGAGAACTGCGGCGTGCGGAAGGAGTCACGGTGCTCGAGACCGACATGGATCTCCCCCTCCTGCACCGCGCAGCGACGGCCTACTACCTCGACGACCTGCGACAGGCCGAGGTGGCCGAGCGGCTCGGCATCTCCCGTCCCACGGTCAGCAAGCTGCTCACCGAGGCGCGGCGCATCGGCATGGTGCGCTTCGAGGTGCTCGACCCCTCGGCAGTCGACGTGCGCTCCCTCGCGGGCCAGGTGCGGGACCTGCTCGGCGTGCGCGAGGTGCGCGTGGCACCGGGCGACCAGCACGAACGGGACTTCAAGGGTCTCGGCGAGCTGCTCGGCGAGGAGCTGCGCGCCCTCGATCTCGGCTCCGGCGAGGCGCTGCTGCTCTCCTCGGGGAAGACCGTCCACGCCGTCTGCGACTCTCCCGGCCTGCCGGACCTCTCGGGCGTGGTCGTCGCCCCGACCGTCGGCGGTCAGCAGGAGAGCGACCCGTGGTTCCAGACCAACGAGCTCGTGCGCCGCTTCGCCGACCGCACCGGGGCGACGCCGCGGTTCATGTTCGCCCCGGCCCTGCCCAGCGCGAGCCTGTGGGAGTCGCTGCAGGCCGATCCGAGCTACCGCGAGATCACCGACCTCTGGGACCGGGCACGGGTCGCGGTCACCGGCGTCGGCGCGCCCTACCGCTCGCGGTCGAGCCTGACCTCGGTGGTGCCGCGCGGCGACTCGTCGCTCGCGCGCGCCGAGGGCGACATCTGCCTGCACTTCCTGGATCCCGCCGGTCGCGAGGTCGGGTTCCCAGGGGCCGACCGCCTGGTGCGCCCGAGCCTCGAGCAGCTGCGCCGGATCCCGCACCTGGTGACCGTCGCCGCGGGCGCGGAGAAGGCCCCCTCGATCCTCGCCGCGAGTCGCGCGGGGCTCGTCTCCACCCTCGTCACCGACGCCGCGACCGCCGAGGCCGTGCTGGCCGCGGCGCTCTGACCGGGGTCGGCCGACTCCGCACACACGTCGCGAACAAATGTGTTTGACGTTTGTGCTCGCGCCTCCTAGTGTGAGCCACGACATCACGCTGACCGGGCGTTTCGAAGGAGAAGATCGGTGATGAGCGAGTTCCCGAAGACCATGAAGGGCGTCGTCATGCACGCGCCGGAGGACTACCGCCTGGAGGACCTCGACGTCCCCGAGCCCGGACCCGACGAGCTGCTCATGAAGGTCGAGGCCGTGGGCGTGTGCGCGAGCGACCTCAAGTGTTACCACGGCGCCACCAAGTTCTGGGGCGACGAGAACCGCGAGCGCTGGGTCCAGCCCGGCATCACCCCGGGCCACGAGTTCGTCGGAGAGGTCGTCGCCGGCTCCGACGAGGCCCTCGCACTGCACGGCGTGCAGGTCGGCGACCGCATCGCCTGCGAGCAGATCGTGCCCTGCGGCGAGTGCATGTACTGCCAGCGCGGCTGGTACTGGATGTGCGGCCCGCACGACATGTTCGGCTTCAAGCACTACGACGGCGCGATGGCCGAGTTTATGATCGTGCCGCCGCTCGCGCGCGCCCACAAGGTCGACAAGTCCGTCCCGCCGCACCACGCCGCGTTCTCCGAGCCGCTCTCGTGCTCCCTGCATGCCGTCGAGCGCGCCCAGCTGACCTTCGACGACGTGGTCGTCGTGGCCGGCAGCGGCCCCATCGGCCTCGGCGCGATCATCGGCGCCGTGCACAAGAACCCGAAGATGGTCATCGCCCTCGACTTCGACGACCACAAGCTCGAGCTCGCCAAGAAGTGCGGCGCCGACCTCACGCTGAACCCCTCGAAGGTCGACGTCTACGAGGAGATCCGCAACCTCACCGGCGGCTACGGCGCCGACGTCTACATCGAGTGCACCGGCCACCCGAGCGCCGTCAGCCAGGGCCTCACCCTGCTGCGCAAGCTCGGCCGCTACGTCGAGTACTCGGTGTTCAAGGACAACGTGTCCGTCGACTGGTCGATCATCTCCGACGACAAGGAGCTCGACGTCCTGGGCGCGCACCTCGGCCCGCACTGCTGGCCCGCCGCGATCAAGATCATCGAGTCCGGTGAGCTCCCGCTCGACGACATCTGCACCCACCAGTACCCGCTCGCCGAGTTCCAGGAGGCCCTCGACAAGGTCGGCGACTCCGCGGGCTCCTCGGTGAAGGTGTCCATCCTCCCCGGTCGCTGAGCCGGACCAGGCCCCTCCCGGACGGCGGCGCCGGGCGCGATCATCGCTGATCGCGTCCGGCCGCGCCGACCCAGTCCTCCCGTCGGCCGCTGCGCCGGCGCCCCGCGGCTCACCGCCGAGCCGCCCGAGCATCCCGCTCGTTCCTCCTCCCTCCTCCTGCGCCCCGGGTCATCGACGACCCCGGCGCCCGCACAGGAAGGCTGCTCCATGACGAGCACCGCCCCCGCCGCGCGCCCTGCCGCACGCCGCGCGACCATCCCGAAGAAGAGGCACCTCGGCCGCTGGATCGGCGTGATCATCGCCGTGCTCGCGGTGATCCTCGTCGTCGCCGGCACCAAGGTCGTGCCCGACGGCCAGGAGGTCGCCTCCGGCCCCGCCGCCTTCGACAAGGCCACCTACGGGCCCAAGACCTTCCCGACCATCCAGAAGGGCATCGCCGAGAAGGCCGTCGCCGCGCCCGACCTCGCGACGTCCATCGAGAAGGACCCCGAGGCCGCGAAGAAGGAGGGCGTCGAGTCCGCCGGCAACACCGTCTACGCGACGACCTTCACCGGGAAGGTCCACGACTGCGAATCCGGCATCTGCGAGGTCGCCGTCGACGGCATGCCGAAGGACGTCAGCGTGCGCATGCAGGTGGGCCCCGCGATCAACGGCACCGATCTGAGGGATGCGACCGGGACGCTGGGCTTCGGGCAGTTCACCAACCAGATCGAGTACCAGGACGCGGGCGCGGCGCTCAACGAGGAGATGAAGAAGCAGGTCCTCGATCCCGCGGGCGACCTCGACGGGAAGACCGTCACCGTCACCGGCGCCTTCACCGCGATCAACCCGCAGGGCTGGCTCGTCACGCCCTCGGACCTGGAGGTCTCGTGATGAGCGCCGACGCGGTCGACGGGGTCGACGGGGCCGCCGGGCGCGAGGACACCGGCGACGTGGTCCTCGAGGCCCGCGAGGTCGTGAAGACCTACGGCGGCACCCGCGCGCTCAAGGGCGTCGACTTCACCGTGCGCCGGGGGAGCGTCACCACCCTGTTCGGGGAGAACGGCGCCGGCAAGTCCACGCTCATGAAGATCCTCTCCGGGGTCGAGCAGCCCACCTCGGGGCAGATCCTGTTGGACGGGGAGCCGGTGACCTTCGCGGACACCACTGAGGCCCGCGAGCACGGCATCGCGATCATCCACCAGGAGCTGAGCCTCGCCCCGAACCTCTCGATCCGGGACAACATCTTCCTGGGCCGGGAGATCTCCGGTCCCCGCGGCGTCGACTTCGCCGAGGAGCGCCGGCAGACGGCCGCCCTGCTGCAGGAGATGCGGCTGGACGTGGACCCGTCCACGCTCGTCGGCGACCTGCGGGTGGGACAGCAGCAGATCGTCGAGATCGCGCGCGCCCTCTCGATCGACGCCCGCATCCTCATCATGGACGAGCCGACCTCCGCGCTCGCCGCCCGCGAGGTCGAGATCCTCTTCGAGATCATCGAGTCGCTGACGTCGCGCGGGGTCTCGATCGTCTACATCTCCCACCACCTCGAGGAGGCCCTGCAGGTCACCGACCGCGCCGTGGTGCTGCGGGACGGTTCGATGACCGCCGCGGGCGATCGCGCGGACATCGACCTGCCGTGGATCGTGCGGCACATGGTGGGCGAGCACTTCGACCTCGGCTCCCCGCCCACGGGCTACGAGCTGGGAGATCCGGTGCTGCGCATCGAGGACCTCACTGTGCGCGACCCCGAGAACCCCGAGCGGGCCGTCGTCGACGGCCTCTCGCTCGATGTGCGCCGCGGCGAGATCGTGTGCCTGTACGGGCTCATGGGCGCCGGGCGCACCGAGGTGCTCGAGGCCGTCGCCGGCAGCGGCGAGGTCGCGGGCGGCCGCATCCTCCACGAAGGGCGCGCCCTGGACCAGGAGACGATCGGGGAGCGGATCGGCCGCGGCATCGGCCTGGTGCCCGAGGACCGTCAGCGCGAGGGCCTCGTGCAGACCATGGACGTGGGCCAGAACCTCACCCTCGCGAGCATCCGCCAGTTCCTGCGCCGCGGCCTGCTCTCCCGCTCGAAGGAGAGCGCGCTCGCCGAGCGCATGGTCCGCGAGGTCACCGTGAAGACCTCGAGCCCGCGCGTGGCCATCGGCGCGCTGTCGGGCGGCAACCAGCAGAAGGTCGTGATCGGCAAGATCCTCGCCACCGACCCCGAGGTGCTGCTGCTGGACGAGCCCAGCCGGGGCATCGACATCGGTGCGAAGGCCGAGGTCTTCGCGCTGCTCGCCGAGAAGGCCCGCGAGGGCCTCGCCGTGCTCTTCACGACCTCCGAGGTCGAGGAGTGCTTCAGCATCGCCCACCGCATCGTCGTGCTCCGGCGCGGTCGCATCTCCGCCGAGTTCGAGCCCGGCACCGCCGACAAGTCCGACGTCATGGCCGCCTCCGGCGAGGCCGTCGCCCTCTGACCCGCTCCCGGAGCCGCACCCGCCCGGACCCGCTCCCGCCCGCCTCCCGCCTCATTCCCGCGAACGGATGACTCCCATGACCTCCACCACCGCCACGGCAGCACCCCGACGGGGCCTCGACATCTCGAAGCTGCTCGTCGAGGGCCGCGCGTTCCTCGCGCTCGCCCTCATCATCGTGGTGTTCTCGCTGCTCTCCCCGAACTACCTGACCGTCGACAACGTGCTGATCATGGCCTCGCACGTCGCGATCTACGCGCTGCTGAGCCTGGGCATGCTGCTCGTGGTCCTCACCGGCGGCATCGACCTCTCCGTGGGCTCGACCCTCGGATGCACCGCCGTCATCGCGGGCTTCCTGCTCAAGGGCGTGCCCCTGCACTTCCTGGGCGTGACCCTGTACCCCAGCGTGCCCGTCGCGGTGCTGGTCTCCGTCGCGCTCGGCGCGCTCATCGGACTGGTCAACGGGGTGCTCGTCGCGAAGTTCAAGGTCGCCCCGTTCGTCGCGACCCTGGGCATGCTCTACGTCGTGCGCGGCGCCGCGCTGCTGATGACCAACGGCCGCACCGTCAACGACCTCTCGGGCGACGAGTCGCTGGGCAACACGGGCTTCGAATGGCTCGGCTTCAACCGCCTGCTGGGCATCCCCGTGGGCGTGCTCATCATGGTCGTGGTCGCCGCCGTCATCGCGCTCGTGCTGGGGCGCACCACCTTCGGCCGCTGGCTGTACGCGACCGGCGGCAACGAGCGCGCCGCCCAGCTCTCCGGCGTCCCCGTGCGCACGGTGACCGTGTGGGTCTATGTGGTCTCGGGCCTGTGCTCGGCGGTCGCGGGCCTCATCCTCGCCTCGACCCTGACGAGCGCGAGCCCCACCGCCGGCAACACCTACGAGCTCACCGCGATCGCGGGCGTCGTCATCGGCGGCGCGGCCCTCTCCGGCGGCCGCGGCACCGTGCGCGGCACCCTCCTGGGCGCCTTCGTCATCGGCTTCCTCTCCGACGGACTCGTCATCATCGGCGTCTCCGCCTACTGGCAGACGGTCTTCGTGGGCGCCGTCATCGTGATCGCCGTGCTGCTGAACTCCCTGCAGTACGGCCGCCCGGGTCGGACCGGCCGCCGCTTCGGCGCGGCACCGGGGACGGCGAAGGGCGATGAGGCGGTGAAGGCCGACGGGTCCGCGAAGGTCGACGGGGCGGAGCCGTCGGTCCCTGCTGCGCGGTCGGCCCCGGAATCCCCCGACGGCCCCGATGCCTCCGCTGCTCCCGATTCCTCCGACACCCCTGACAACCGGTCGTGACCCGCGACCGGATCCCCTCTCGCGATGTCCGCGTCGGACGCGCGCCCCTGGAAAGGACACCCACCATGGAACGCAGGATCTTCCTGACCGCTCTCGGCATCGGCGCCGCGACGGCCGGACTCGCCGCCTGCTCGAGCGGCTCGGACGACGCCTCCGGCTCGGACGGCGGAAGCGGCGGCAGCGGCAAGGCCGGCGGGCTCATCACGATCATCGTCAACGACCCCTCGAACCCCTACTGGAAGACCGAGGGCGACGTCGCGGCGGCGAAGGCGAAGGAGCTCGGCTACACGACCACCGTCGGCGCCCACAAGGGCGACACCAACACCGAGAACACGCTCGTGGACACGGCGATCTCGAACAAGTCCGTGGCGCTGATCCTGGATCCGGCCAACGCCGACGGCTCGATCGGCACGATCAAGAAGGCGAACCAGGCCGGCATCCCCGTCTTCCTCGTCAACGCGGAGGTCAACGAGGCCGGCGTCGCGAAGTCCCAGCTCGTCTCCAACAACGCCCAGGGCGCCGCGATCGGCGCGCAGGAGTGGGTGAAGCGGATGAAGGAGAAGGGGAAGTACGTCGAGCTGTTCGGGCTGCCCTCGGACAACAACGCCCAGACCCGGTCCAACGGCTACGAGACCACGATCAGCCAGTACCCGGACCTCAAGAAGGTGGGTCAGGAGGTCGCCGACTGGGATCGCACCAAGGGGCACGACAAGGCGCAGTCCCTGCTGCAGGCGCACCCCGACATCGACGGCATCATCTCGGGCAACGACGAGATGGCGCTCGGGGCGATCGCCGCGCTCAAGGAGGCGAACGCCTTCGACGGGATCGTCGTGGGCGGCTTCGACGGCTCTCCCGACGCGGTGGACTCGATCAAGGCCGGGGAGCTCGCGTACACGGTGCTGCAGCCCGTCGCCCAGTTCGCCGCGAAGGCGGTCGAGATGGCCCACGCGCTCGTCGCCGACGGCACCGAGCCCGAGCAGGAGAAGCAGGCCTTCGACTGCATCCTGATCACGGAGGACAATGTCGACAAGATGACCGAGGCCTTCACCTACAGCGGCTGAGGAGGCGGTCCCTCCAGCGGTCCGGGCGCACGCGAAGGCACCCGGGCCGCTCAGCCCTGCGCGGCCCGAACATTTGTGCTTGACGTATGTTCGGGTGGGTCCCTAGTGTCTGTCACGGCGGCAGCGCCTCGCGCGCGCCGCCGAGCCTGTGACCCACACGAAGGAGTGTCCCCATGAGCGCAGCCGAACCGGCAGCTCCCCCCGTGACCGGCGGCGAGCGCGAGTCCTTCCTCGATCGGCTCGGGATCCCGCACCCGCTGCGCTGGGGCTTCCTCGGCGTGCTGATCTTCATGACCGGCAACGGCGTCGAGTCCAACTTCGTCTCCCCGCACATCGCGAACACCTTCGGCGGCGGCGACGACAAGACCAATCTCGCCGCGACCATCATCGCGATGTACAGCCTCGCCGTGCTCGTCGGCTCCTACCTCGCCGGCGCCCTCTCCGATCTCATCGGCCCGCGCCGCGTGATGGCGATCGGCTTCGGCGTCTGGGTGGTCTTCGAGCTCGCCTTCCTCGGCTCCCTGCAGCTCGAGTCGACGTTCCTCGTCGGCGCCAGCTACTTCCTGCGCGGGTTCGGCTTCCCGCTGTTCGCCTTCGCCTTCCTGGTGTGGATCAACCACGTCGTGGACAAGGAGCGCAACGGTGCCGCGGTCGGATGGTTCTACGTCATGTTCACCGGCGGCCTGCCCACCCTGGGCTCGCTCGTCGCCTTCTTCTTGATCCCCAGCTTCGGGGGCGGATTCCTCGGCGAGAAGTGGACGATGCTCGCCTCGACGGTGATCGTGCTGATCGGCTTCCTCATCGCCCGCTTCGGCGTCCACGAGGAGCACGGCTCGCGGCGTCTGGCGCCCGCGGGGGAGTCGGGGGCCGGAGTGATCCTCTCCGGACTGCGCCTGACCTTCACCAACGGCCGCATCGCCATGGGCTTCCTGACGCGCCTGATCAACACCGCGCCCGAGTTCGGCATGTTCATCATCCTGCCCAACGTCATCTACGGGACGGCCGACCAGGGCGGACTGGGCTGGAGCCAGTCCCAGTGGCTCGTGATGACCACGATCGTCTACGCCGGCAACATCCTGTTCAACGCCGCCTTCGGTGCGCTCGGCGACAAGGTCGGCTGGGTGAAGACGGTGCGCTGGTTCGGCATCGTCGGCTCGGCCATCGGCCTGCTGCTGTGGTGGTACGTCCCGCACATGGTCCCGGCGGGCTCCGACTGGGGCTTCGCGGTCTCCGTCGCCGCGGGCACCGTCTTCGGCATCCTGCTCGCCGGCTTCGTGCCGCTGGGCGCGATCATGCCGGCCATCGCCCCCAAGGAGAAGGGCGCCGCGATGGCGATGTACACGACCGCCGCGGGCGGCGCGACGTTCTTGGGCAGCGCCGTCGTCGCGATCGTGCGCCCGTGGGGCGGCAACGTCGGCGTGGTCTGGGCCTTCGTGCTGCTCTACGCCTGCGCCTTCACCATGACCTTCTTCCTCAAGGTCCACCAGCCGCGCCTGCACGGGCCGGTCGTGGAGGACTGACCTCCGCCCACGGACCCGCACGCACCCCGGCACCCCACGGAAGGAACACCCGATGTCCACCAGCACAGACCTCTTCGATCTCAGCGGCAGCGTCGCCCTCGTCACCGGCGGCGCGAAGGGCCTGGGACTCGCCATGGCCAAGGGCCTCGCCGAGCACGGCAGCGACCTCGCGCTCGCCGACATCGACGACGCCACCGGCGAGAAGGCCGCCGCAGAGCTGTCGGAGGCCACCGGCCGCACCGTGCGCTACTACCACTGCGACGTCATGGACCTCGCCGAGGTCGACGCGCTCGTGGACCGGGTCGTCGCGGACCTCGGGAAGATCGACACTCTGCTCAACAATGCGGGGCGCACGATCCACCAGCCCCTCGAGGAGGTCACCGAGGAGAACTGGCGTGCGGTCATGGGGCTGAACCTCGACGCCGTCTTCCACGTCATGCAGTCCGTGGCGCGCCACATGCTCGAGCGGGGCAGCGGCAGCATCATCAACACCGGCTCCATGAGCGGCATCATCGCGAACATCCCGCAGAAGCAGGCCTCCTACAACGCCTCGAAGGCGGCCGTCCACAACCTCACCCGCTCCGCGGCCTGCGAGTGGGCCGAGCGCGGGCTGCGCGTGAACGCGATCGCGCCGGGTTACATGCGCACGGAGCTGACCCGCGGGTTCTACGAGGAGGGCGGTCCGCAGATCGACCAGTGGAACCTCATGACGCCGATGAAGCGGCCGGGCGAGCCCCATGAGCTCGCCGGCGCCGCGGTCTTCCTCGCCTCGCAGGCCTCCACCTTCGTCACGGGCTCGGTCCTCAGCGTCGACGGCGGCTACACCGCCGCCTGAGGCAGCGACCGTCGGCCCCGAGCACACCTCCTGATCCGTTCCTCCCTCGCAGAGAGCAGACCACCCCATGACCTACCTGTTCGATGATCCGAAGAAGTTCCCGGCCGCCGCGGTCGAGGGACTCGTCGCCGCCCATCCCGAGGAGCTCACTCAGGTCCACGGCGGCGTGGTGCGCCGCGACGCGACGCCCGAGGGTCAGGTCGCGCTCGTCGTCGGCGGCGGCTCGGGCCACTACCCGGCCTTCGCCGGCTGGGTCGGCCCGGGCTTCGCCCACGGCGCCCCGTGCGGCAACATCTTCTCCTCGCCGTCCTCCGACCAGGTGTACTCGGTCGCGCGCAACGCCGAGAACGGCGGCGGCGTGATCCTCGGCTTCGGCAACTACGCGGGCGACGTCCTGCACTTCGGCGTCGCCGCGGAGAAGCTGCGCGCCGAGGGCGTGGACGTGCGCATCGTCAAGGTCAGCGACGACATCGCCTCGAACTCCGAGGAGAACCACCGGGACCGCCGCGGCATCGCCGGCGACCTCGTGGTCTTCAAGGTCGCGGGCGCCGCGATCCAGGGCGGCGCGGACATCGCCGAGGCCGAGCGCCTCGCCTGGAAGGCGAACGACGCCACGCGCTCCCTCGGCGTCGCCTTCGACGGCTGCACGATCCCCGGGGCCGACGAGGCCCTGTTCCACGTGCCCGAGGGGAAGATGGCCATCGGCCTGGGCATCCACGGCGAGCCCGGCATCGACGAGGTCGACATGCCCAGCGCCGAGGACCTCGCCCGCCGCCTGGTCGACGGCGTCCTCGCCGAGACCCCCGAGCTGGACTCGACGCGCGCCGCCGTGGTCCTCAACGGCCTGGGCACCGTGAAGTACGAGGAGCTGTTCGTCGTCTACGCGCACGTGGCGCGGATGCTCGGTGAGGCGGGGCTGACGATCGTGCGCCCCGAGGTGGGCGAGCACGTGACCAGCCTCGACATGGCTGGTCTGTCCTTGACGGTCATGCGCCTTGACGAGGAGCTCGAGGAGCTCTGGCTCGCCCCGGCCGACACCCCCGCCTTCCGCCGCGGCGTGGTCGTCGAGGGGCCGGCGGGCGAGGAGCGCGGCGAGATCTACACCCCGGGCGAGGACCCCATCCCCGACGCGTCCGAGGACTCCCGCGGCAGCGCCGCGCGGATCGTCGAGATCCTCGCTGACCTGCAGGAGAAGCTCGAGGAATGGGAGCCCGAGCTCGGGAAGATGGACGCCGTCGCCGGCGACGGCGACCACGGACAGGGCATGGTGCTCGGCGTGCGCGCCGCCCGTGCCGCCGCGGAGAAGGCGGCCGACGGAGGCGCGGGTGCACGCACCGTCCTCGTCCAGGGCGGCTCCGCCTGGTCCGCCGAGGCCGGCGGCACCTCCGGCGCCCTCTGGGGGGCCGCGTTCACGAGCCTCGGCAGCGCGCTCGCGGACGACACCGCGGTCACCCCCGAGCAGCTCGTGGCCGGGATCGTGCAGGCCATCGAGGCCGTCGAGCGCCTGGGCGGCGCGAAGGTCGGCGACAAGACGATGGTCGACGCGATGGTGCCCTTCCGGGAGTCCCTCGAATCCGCGGGCACCCCGGAGGACCTCGCGGCCGCAGGCGCCGCGATCTCCACCGCAGCAGCGGCGGCGGCCGAGGCCGCCGAGGGCACCAGCGACATCGCCGCCCACCTGGGCCGCGCCCGGGTGCTCGGCGACAAGTCCGTGGGCACGCCCGACCCGGGAGCAGTCTCGTTCTCGCGGATCGTCGCCCGCCTCGGCGAGCAGCTCGCCTGAGCACGCCGGGTCCGGGCCGTCGGACCTCACGGGACCACCGCCCGGCGCTGCACGGATAATCGTCCCGAACCCCATACCCCGCATCACGAGCAGGAACAGGAGCAGAACATGGCACTGAGGATCGTCGTCGGCGGAGACAACGCCGGATTCGGATACAAGGAAGAGTTCAAGAAGGTCCTCGAGGCCGATGAGCGCGTGGAGTCCGTGACCGACGTGGGCGTCACCGGCCGTGAGGACGGCACCTACTACCCGAACGTCGCGGTCGAGGCCGCCGAGCTCGTCGCCGCCGGTGACGCCGACCGTGCGCTGCTGGTCTGCGGCACCGGTCTCGGGGTCGCGGTCGCGGCGAACAAGGTCAAGGGCATCCGTGCGGTGACGGCGCACGACCTGTACTCGGTGCAGCGTTCGGTGCTGTCGAACAATGCGCAGGTGCTGTGCATGGGTGAGCGCGTGATCGGCCTGGAGTCCGCGAAGGCCCTGGTGGACGTGTGGCTGGACCTGGAGTTCGACCCGAACTCGTCGTCGGCCGCGAAGGTCGACGCGATCTGCGCCTACGACGGGTCGCTCGAGGAGAACTGACCCGCGGGCCCCGCGATGACCGCCGGCCCGTGAGGACAGCGGGCCCGACGAATGGTCAGGTTCCGTGCCGGGAACGCGATGTTCCGGCACGGAACCTGACCATTCGTGCATGGGGCCCGATCCTGAGGCTCGGCCGCTCCGTGCCGGTCCCGCGTGATCCGGCGCCGTGCGCCCTGTGGCCCACATCGCCCGGGCGTCCACCCGTGCGCCCCGCGAGCTTAGGGTGACCTGACCTGTGCTCGATCCCGGCACGGGACCCGTGAACGGAGCACCATGCCCGCAGATCCCACCCGGCCCGTCGGCGTCCCCACGGCCGACGCCGCGCCCCAGTCCGTCGTCGGCGCCACCTCGGCCGGACCCGCCGACCCCCGCGAGGCGCGCCGGGTCACCTGGGCCTCGCTCGTCGGCACCTCCCTCGAGCAGTTCGACTTCTACCTGTTCGCGTACTTCTCGGCGTTCTTCGTCGGCCCGCTGTTCTTCGAGCCGCTCGGTCCGGCCGGGGCGACCCTCGCCTCCTTCAGCACGATCGCCGTGAGCTTCGTGATCCGGCCGCTCGGCGCGATCGTGTTCGGGCACATGGGCGACCGGCTCGGCCGGCGCGCGACGCTGCTGTGGACCGTCGGGATCATGGGCGTCGCCACCGGGCTCATCGGCCTGCTGCCCTCCTATGCGCAGGCGGGCTGGCTGGGCGCGATCGGCCTCGTGGTGCTGCGCCTGGCCCAGGGCCTCTCTCTGGGCGGGGAGTGGGGCGGCTCGGTGCTGCTGGCGGCCGAGCACGCGAAGCCCCTGCGCCGCGCGCTGTACGCGGCGATCCCGCAGCTGGGCTCGCCCGTCGGCTCGATCCTCTCGGCCGCCGTCTACCTGGTTCTGATCGCCGCGGTGCCCGAGTCCGCGATCGCCGACTGGGCCTGGCGGGTGCCGTTCCTGCTCGCGTTCCCGCTGCTGCTGGTCTCGCTGTACCTGCGGATGCGCGTCGACGAGACGCCCGTCTTCACCCGGCTGAGGTCCGACGGCTCGCGCGACCGCGTCCCCGTGCTCGACATGCTGCGCTCGCGGCCGCTCGCCCTGGGGACCGCGGTGCTCGCGGCGCTGCTGGGCATCGGCTCGTACTCCCTGATGAACACGTACACCATGAACTACGGGGCTGAGCAGCTGGGCTATCCCTTCCTGCAGCTGCTGACGGCGACGACCATCGGCTCCCTCCTGCAGCTGGTGACGATCCCGCTGTTCGGCCTGCTCGCCACGCGCATCGGCTCGGCCCGCGTGGTGGGCATCGGAGCGCTCGGCACCGCGCTCATCGCCCTGCCGATGTACGCGCTGCTGCCCTCGGCGACCTTCGGCGTGCTCGTCGCGATGATGGTGATCGGCGGGATCCTTCCCACCATGTCGTGGGCGGCGCTCGGCGGACTCATGAACGACCTGTTCGAAGGGCGCTTCCGGTACTCGGCGCTGTCCTTCGCCTACGCGATCGCCGCGACCCTCAGCGGCTTCGTCCCCCTGCTCACCGCCGCGCTGGGCGGCGCCACCGGCCAGGCCTGGTGGCACCCCGCGCTCGTGCTCATCGCCCTCAGCCTCGCGACGCTCGTGGGGGCGCTCGGCGCACGACGGGCGGGTGCGTCCGCGGGCCGCTCGGGTCTGTGAGGATGGCGCCATGAACGAGCTGCTCCCCGATGCCGTCTACTTCGACTCGCTCCCGAAGGTCATCACGTCGGGCGCGGTGATCCTGTGCGACGAGCACGGCCGCGTGCTCATCGAGAAGCCGAACTACCGCGACCACTGGCTCCTGCCCGGCGGGGGCGTCGACCCGGGGGAGGACGCCCGCGCATGCGCCCATCGAGAGGTGCGCGAGGAACTCGGCCTGGATCTCCCCATCGGCCGCCTGCTCGCCGTGCACTGGGTGCCCTCGCGGGCACGTGTCGGGGCTCCGATGGGCGCGCACTTCCTGTTCGACGCGGGCGTCGTCCCGGCCGCGCGGCTCGAGGCCGACGTGATTCCGCAGGCCGCGGAGCTCGACGACTGGATGCTCGCGGACGCGGAGGAGCTGGACCTGCTCGGTCCGTGGGGCGCGTCACGCGCACGGCGGGGACTCGCCGTGCTGCGGGGAGACAGCGAGGTCGATCTGCTCGCTCCGTGATCACACCGCTGTGACCAGGAGGAGCCGGGCGTGATCGCGAGGCGTCTCACAGGCGCCCGGGCCGTCCGGAGCGGGGGAGAACGGGGGAGCCGCGGTGACGCGCGCCTCCTTATGCCGCTACCGTGCAGGGCATCCCTGTCCCTGTCCCCGACCAGAACGGCACGGCAATGGACCTCACGTTCAAGCTGATCGCGCTCGCGATCTACTTCCTCGCGATGCTCGGCATCGGCTTCTACGCCTTCCGCAAGACGAAGGGCGGCGACGAGTACATCCTCGGCGGTCGCCAGTTGCACCCCTTCACCGCGGCCCTGTCCGCGGGCGCCTCGGACATGTCCGGATGGCTGCTCATGGGGCTGCCGGGCGCGCTCTACATGAGCGGTCTGGTCGAGGCGTGGCTCGCCGTCGGCCTCACCGTCGGTGCGGCCCTCAACTGGATCCTCGTCGCGCCGCGTCTGCGCCAGTACACGCAGATCGCCGACGACTCCCTCACGGTCCCGAGCTTCTTCGGCAACCGCCTGTTCGACCGCACGCGCGCCCTGCGCATCGTTGCCGGGCTCGTGATCCTGGTGTTCTTCACCTTCTACGTCTCCTCCGGCATGGTCTCCGGCGGCGTGTTCTTCCAGTCCTTCTTCGGCGGCCCGTACCTCGTCGGAATGCTCCTGGTCGCCGGCGTCACCGTGCTGTACACGCTGTTCGGCGGCTTCCTCGGCGCGACCTACACGGACGTCGTCCAGGGCGTCATCATGCTCATCTCGCTCATCGTGGTCCCCGCGGTCGCGATGTTCTCCGTGGGCGGCCCCGTCGAGATGTTCGATTCCGTGCGCCAGGTCAACGCCGACTTCGCCTCCATGACGAGCGGTGCGACCGCCATCGGCGTGATCTCCTCGCTCGCCTGGGGCCTGGGCTACTTCGGCCAGCCCCACATCATCGTGCGCTTCATGGCGCTGCGCTCCTCGCGCGACGCGAAGTACGGCGCGACCTTCGGCGTGGGCTGGATGATCATCTGCGTGCTCGGCGCGATCTTCACCGCCCTCGCCGGACTCGCGTACTTCCAGCAGAACGGCGACGCCCTGCTCACCGACAAGACCAACGGCGAGTCGGTCTTCCTCGACCTCGCGCAGATCATGTTCCACCCGCTGCTCGCGGGCATCCTGCTGGCCGCGGTGCTCGCCGCGATCATGTCGACGATGTCGAGCCAGCTCGTGGTCACGAGCTCCGCGCTCATCGAGGACATCGTGGGCGCGTTCAACCGCTCGATCGGCCCCGCGGCCAAGCTCTGGGGCGGACGCGCCGGCGTCCTCGTGATCTCGCTGATCGCCGCGCTGCTCGCTCTGGACCCCTCGAGCTCGATCCTGGACCTCGTGTCCTTCGCCTGGGCCGGCTTCGGCGCCGCCTTCGGGCCCCTCGTGCTGCTGTGCCTGTTCTGGCGCCGCCTGACGATGCCCGGCGCCCTCGCCGGCATGATCGTCGGTGCGATCGTGGCGTTCTGGTGGGGCGGCGGCCTCGGCGCCGAGGCGCCCGACGTCGCCTGGAACCTGTTCGGCGGGGAGCACCTCTACGAGATCATCCCCGGCTTCGTGCTCAACCTGCTGGTGGCGGTCGTCGTCTCGCTCGTGACGCCTGCGCCGCCGGCCAGGGCCCGCGAGCAGTTCGACGAGATGTTCGCCTCCCTCAAGACGGGCACCATCGCGCAGAAGCCGGCCGACGAGGCCCCGGAGTCCGCGCCGAGCGTCTGACGCCCGGCCCGGTCCGGTCCCGACCGGTCTCCGGTCCGACGGCCCATTGCACGAGGGCGCCGCATCCTGAACGGATGCGGCGCCCTCGTCCGTTCCCGCAGGCTGCGGAGCGTCGTCAGCCGGCGACGCGCTCCACCAGGGCGACGATCTCGTCCGCGACCTCGTCGCGGATCTCGGGCTCGTTGTGCACCTCGTGGCGGAAGCCCGTGTACACGCGGGTGGTGACATCGCGCGTCCCCGACTCGACCAGTGAGGTGGCCACGCCGTACGCGCCCTCCCCGAAGCCGCCCACGGGGTCCTGGTCTCCCGAGAGGATCAGCACGGGCAGGCTGCGGGGGATGCGCGCGGCCCATTCGGGCGCGTTCGCCTCGTCGTAGAGCCCCACGAAGTCCCGGACGAAGCGCAGGGACATGGGCGTCCCGAAGCCGTTGAGCGGGTCGGAGCCGTGGTCGCGCACCACGTCGCGATCGCGCGCGACCCAGTCGGTCGGCCCGCGCACGTCGTCGTAGCGGTCCAGGAAGCCGTCGAAGAGGCTCGGCAGGAAGGATTCGCCGCTGCTCGCGCCGTCGCCCGCGCCGATCGCCCGGTCCAGGGCGTGGCGGTCGAACGTCCGCATCGAGCGCATCCCGGCGGCGATCCCGCCGAGCGCCAATCCGGCCAGGCCCTGCGGGTGCCGCGCGGCCTGCGCGCGGGCGATCATCGAGCCCCAGCTGTGGCCGAAGACGACGTACGGCAGCTCGGGGAACATCGAGGTGACCTTCTCGCGGAGGGTCTCCTCGTCGGCGATCACGGTCTCCAGGCCGTCCTCGCCGGTGTCCGCCCAGACGCCTGAGGCGACGGCCGTGGCTCCGTGACCGGCATGGTCGTCGGCCGCGACCACGATCCCCGCATCCAGGAGACGCGCGATGAGCCGCTGGTAGCGCCGCGAGTGCTCGCCGAGCCCGTGCTCGATCTGCACGACGGCGCGCGCGGGGGCCACGGGGACGTGGATCCAGGCATGGATCTCGTCGCGTCCGTTGCGGGAGGGGAACGTGAACTCGTGCAGGGCCATCTCGTCTCCTTCGGCGGGGGTGCGGCTCAGGCGAGCGTAGCCCGCCGGGGGCGACGTGCACCGGGACTCAGGGTTCGAGGGTGCGCCGGTGCCGGCCCGCCGCGTCCGCACGGGGCTCCTCGGAGCGCTGCTCATGGGAGACCGCGAGCGCCGCGCCGATGGCGGGCTTCGCACCCGCCCAGGCAACGGGGGTGCGCGCGGGCGAGGTCGTGGGCTCGGGGGCCGGGTCGGCGAGGGCCTGCTCGGTCGTCGTCTGCGCGGCCTCCTGCACGACGTGGACGGAGGCGGTCATCGAGGTGTCGATCATGTCCATGACACGACGCTCGCCCGCGGGGCTATGGATCCGCTGTGACCGTGCTGTCGCCGGGCGGTGAGGTGAGGCGCCCGGCACATACGCGCACCATGCCCGGGGCACAGCAGATCCATAGGCCCGGCCGGAAGTCTTCCCGCCATGACCACCACCGATGAGAAGCGGACCGGGGACGGTTCGAGCCCCGGGTCCTCACCAGACGATCGGACGACGCCCGCCGCCGACGGGGCGGCGAGCCCGGGCGCGGCGACCGCGAAGCCCCCGCACCGGCTCGAGGCCGCGCGCAGGCGGGTGCTCGACGAGTCGCCGCGGACGAGCCTCGCCCTGCTGGGGCTGCTCGTGGCGACCGGGATCCTGTACTTCTGGAACCTCAGCGCCAACGGGTACGCGAACTCGTTCTACTCCGCGGCCGTGCAGGCGGGGTCCCAGTCCTGGAAGGCGTTCTTCTACGGCTCCTCCGACGCGGCGAACTCGATCACCGTGGACAAGCCGCCGGCCTCGCTCTGGCTGATGGCGCTCTCCGTGCGCCTGTTCGGGCTGAACACGATCGCGATCCTGCTGCCGCAGGTGCTCATGGGCATCGGCACCGTGCTCCTCGTGGACCGCACGGTGAAGCGGTACTTCGGCGTGGGCGCGGGCCTGGTCGCCGGCGCCGCGATGGCGATCACCCCGGTCGCGGTGCTCATGTTCCGCTTCAACAATCCCGACGCGCTGCTGGTGATGCTGATGGCGCTCGGCGCCTGGGCGACCCTGCGCGCGATCGAGAAGGGCTCGATCCGCTGGATGGCCTTGGTGGGCGTGTTCATCGGCTTCGGCTTCCTCACCAAGACGCTGCAGGCGTTCCTGGTCGTGCCCTTCTTCGGGCTCGCCTTCATGCTGTTCGCCGCGACCACGTGGCGCCGACGCGTGCTGGGCCTGCTCGCCGCGGTCGGCGCGCTCGTCGTCGCCGGGGGCTGGTGGGTCGCGATCGTCGAGCTCGTGCCCGAGAGCTGGCGGCCCTTCATCGGCGGCTCCCAGAACGACTCGTTCCTCGAGCTGACCTTCGGGTACAACGGCCTGGGCCGGATCAACGGCGAGGAGACCGGATCGGTGGGCGGCGGGGGGCCCTCCTCCGGGGAGACCGGGCTCGCCCGGCTGTTCTCCTCGGACCTGGGCGGCCAGATCTCCTGGCTCATCCCCGCCGCGCTGATCCTCGTGGTGCTCGCGCTGTGGATGGGCCGACGAGCTCCGCGCACCGACATGCGCCGGGCCTCCCACATGGTGTGGGGCGGCTGGTTCCTCGCCACCTTCCTGACGTTCTCCTTCATGGCCGGGATCTTCCACCAGTACTACACGGTGGCCCTGTCGCCGGCGATCGCCGTGATGGTCGGCGCCGGAGCGGGGGAGCTGTGGCAGCGCCGCAGCACCTGGCTCGCCAGGATCGGGCTCGCGCTCGCCGCGCTCGCCACCGGCGTCTGGGGCTTCGTGCTCCTCCAGCGCCAGACGGAGTACGGGCAGTGGCTCGCGATCCTCGTGCTCGCCACGGGCATCCTCGCCGCGCTCGGCGTGCTCTTCGCCCACCGCATGGGCAGGGCGCTGCTCGCTGCCCTGCTGGCCAGCGCGATCGTGAGCGCCGGGGCCGGCCAGGCAGCCTACGCGGTGAGCACGGTGACCACGGCCAAGACGGGCTCGATCATCACCGCGGGGCCGACGGTCTCCAGCGGCATGGGAGGCATGGGCGGCGGACCCGGCGGCATGGGCGGAGGCCCGGGAGGCCAGGGCGGCGGCCAGGGCGGACCCGGCGGAGGCCAGGGCTTCCCCGGCGGCCAGGGCCAGACCGGGCAGACCGGCCAGAGCCAGACCGGGCAGGGCACGACAGGCCAGAGCCAGAACGGTCAGAACCAGAACGGCCAGGGCGGAATGGGTACTCCTCCCGGCCAGTCCTCCCAGTCCCAGCAGGGCCAGTCGAGCCAGGGGCAGCAGTCCCAGCAGGGCCAGTCGCAGCAGGGCCAGATGCCGTCGGCCGGCGGTGCCGAAGGAGCCATGGGCGGCGGTCCCGGCGGAGGCGGGGGCGGCGGCATGAGCGGACTGCTCGACGCCACCGAGCCCGACCAGGACGTCGTCGACGCCCTCACCGCCGACGCCGATCAGTACACCTGGGTCGCCGCGGCCGTCGGCAGCCAGAGCGCCGCGGGCATGCAGCTCGCGACCGAGGAGCCGGTGATGGCCATCGGCGGGTTCAACGGATCCGACCCGAGCCCCACCCTCGAGCAGTTCCAGCAGTACGTCGAGGACGGCCAGATCCACTACCTGCTCGCCAGCAGCGGCTTCGGCCAGCAGAACGGCGGCTCCGACTCCGCGAGCGAGATCGTCGAGTGGGCGAGCGAGAACTACAAGGAGGTCACCATCGGAGACTCCACGTTCTACGACCTCACCCAGCCCGTCTCGAGCTCCACGAGCACCCAGGAGGCGTCATGACCCTGGACCTCGCACGAAGCGCGGGCAGCCTCTCCGCCGGGGCCGACGACGCGGACACCGCCCCGGACTCCCGCGCCGGGGGCCACGACCCCTCGGCGCAGACACCCCAGGACCAGCCCCAGGCGCGTCCCCTGGTGAGCGCGGAGCCCGGGACCACGGTGCTGGACGTGGTGGTCCCGGTCCTCAACGAGCGGCACACGATCGAGGCGTGCGTGGAGCGCCTGGACCGGCACTTGCGCTCGACCTTCCCGTACCCGTTCCGGATCACGGTCGCGGACAACGGCAGCACGGACGGCACGCGGGAGATCGCCGCCGAGCTCGAGGAGCGGATGCCCGATCGGGTGCGCGCCGTCCACCTGGACCGGAAGGGACGCGGGCGGGCGCTCAAGTCCACCTGGTCCGCGTCGGACGCGCTCGTCCTCGCCTACATGGACGTCGACCTCTCGACGGACCTCGACGCCCTCTGGCCCCTCGTCGCGCCCCTCATGTCGGGGCACTCGGACCTCGCCATCGGCACCCGCCTGCACCGCTCGTCACGAGTGGTGCGTGGGACCAAGCGCGAGTTCATCTCCCGCTGCTACAACGCCGGGCTGTCGGTCGCGCTCGGCGCCGGCTTCACCGATGCGCAATGCGGGTTCAAGGCGATCCGCGCCGACGTCGCCCGGGAGATCCTGCCCCTCGTCGAGGACCCCGCCTGGTTCTTCGACACGGAGCTCCTGGTGCTCGCCGAGCGCAGCGGGTTGCGCATCCACGAGGTGCCCGTCGACTGGTACGACGACCCCGACTCCCGGGTGGACTTGGTGGGGACGGCCCTCGACGACATCCGGGGCGTGCTGCGCGTCCGAGGCTCGCTGCGCTCGGGGGAGCTCGAGGTCGACGGGATCCGTGGCCGACTGGGACGGACCATGCCCTCGGGGCAGACCGGCGGACAGGTGATGCGCTTCGCCGCCGTGGGAGTCGCGAGCACGCTGCTGCATCTCGCTGGCTTCGCCGCCCTGCACGGACTGCTCGGCATGGGAGCGCAGGCGGCGAACGTCCTCGCGCTGCTGGTCGCGACCATCGTGAACACGAGCGCCAACCGCTCCTGGACCTTCGGGATCCGTGAGCGCGAAGGGGCCCTGTGGCATCAGCTCCAGGGCCTGGCCCTGCTCGTGCTCACCTGGGCGCTCAGCGCCGGCGCGCTCCTGCTGCTCGACAGCACGTGGCCGCAGGCCCCCACCGCCGTGCAGACGGTGATCCTGGGCGGCTCGATGGTGATCGCGACGGTCACCAAGTTCGGCGTCATGCGCCGCTGGCGCAGGGACGGCGCCACGCAGGGACCCGATGCCGCCAGCGGGCACGGAGGCGGTGTCCGGTAGGCACAAGTGCCCAGGACCTGAGGGCACCGTGAGGGCCCTCAGGCTCGGACGGGGCCGAGCGCCCCACGTCACGTGGTGCAGAACACGCTCTGACCAGGGGCTGTGGAGTTGACGTGGGGGCTCGGGGTGCGTAAGTTATTACCTCGTGCCCGGCCGACAGGTTCGGGGGATCGGAAATGTTGTTTCTGGTTTCTCGGATGGGATCGGGTGCTCCGGTTAATCTAATAGTCAGTTTCGGCGGTAGCCCAGATCACAGGGTGCCGAGTTGACATGGGGAACCGGTTGCTCCTAAGCTTTAGGGGTTGCCTCGGAGAGAAGGCCCGGAAGGGTGCGGATCGCTGAGTGCGCGTGTTGTTTGAGATCTCAATAGCGTGTCTGTTTGTTGATGCCAAATTTTTTGTTTTGGCATGACGGATGATGTAGCAGATTTATATGAATGTGCTAGTCGTTTGTTTTGTCGGGATTATAGTTTTTCATTTTTTGATGGAG
>NZ_JBHTSV010000039.1:0-32796 GCF_042794925.1 Brachybacterium sp. NPDC056505 | reverse complement strand
CAGCGGGGGCATCCTGCGGTCAGCCCTTCTTGACCTCGGGCAGGACGTCGGGGTTGTCCTCGAGCCACTTCTTGACGGCGTCGGCCTCCTTGCCCTTGCCGTACTCGTTGACCACGAGGTCCTCGAGGCTGTTGTACTGCTTGTCGTCGAGCTTGATGCCGCCGATGAACTCCGCGGCGTCCGCGAACTCGTCGGCGAAGCCCTTCTTCCCCAGGAAGTGCAGACCCTCCTTCTTGCCCATGGCGCCCTCGGGGTCCTTGAGGTCCTTCACGGGGAAGGCCGTGTTGGCCCAGAAGGGGCGCCACAGGGTGACGACGATGTCCTTCTCCGCGTCGGTCGCCTTCTTCAGCTCGCTGAGCATGGCGGTCGTCGAGGAGGTGACGAGCTCGTACTCCTTGTCGAGGCCGTACGTGGGCATCGCATCGTCCTTGACCACACCGGTGAGGCCGGCGCCGGGCTCGATGCCGATGATCTTCCCGTCGAACATGTCGGCGTTGCCCTTGAGGTCGGCGATCGACTCGATCTTCGTGTACTTGGGGACGGCGATGGTGAGCACCGCGTTGCCGTAGTACGTGTCGAGGTCGTCGATGTCGTCGCCGTACTTGTCCATGTACTTCTTGTGGGTGACCTCGGGCCAGGCCGACGGGTAGATGTCGATGTCGCCCTTGGCGAGCCCCGCGTACAGCGCCGCGGGCTCCTCGATCTCCTGGTGCTTGACGGAGTAGCCCATCTCGCTGAGCCGGTTGTCCAGGAGGTAGGCGGTGCTCAGGCCGTCCGTCCACGAGGGGACGTAGCCCATGACGATCTCCTTGCCGCCGCTGTCGCCGGAGTCGCCCGAGTCGCCGCCGGTGGTGGCGTTGCCGGAGCAGGCCGCGAGGCCGAGTCCCACGAGGCCCGCGCCGCCGACGAGGGCGCTGCGGCGGGCGAGGGGGCGGGTGCTGAGGACGTGTCGTTCGTTCATCTCTGCTTTTCTCCTTCGGTCGGGATGTGGGATGCGGCGGGGTCAGGCGTTCGAGTCGGCCGATGCGGACGCGACCGCAGACCCGCTCGAGGCGCTCGGGGCGTTCGCCGAGGACGACGCCGAGGCGGCCGACGCGGACTTCTTCGCCCGGTTGCCGCGCGCCTTCCGTGCGAGCGCGATCAGGGAGCTGCCGTACTGGTTCGGCGTGCCCAGGGCGGCGGTGAGGCGATCGAGGAACACGGCGAGGAAGACGACGGACAGGCCGGCCTCCACGCCGAGCGGCAGGTCGAGGCTCGAGATCGCCTGGACGACCTCCTTGCCGAGCCCGGGAGCGCCGATCATGCCGGCGATGACGCCCATCGAGAGGGCGAGCATGATGACCTGGTTGACGCCGGCCATGATCGTGGGCACGGCGAGCGGCAGCTGGATGCCGCGCAGGATCTGCCAGGGGGTCGCGCCGAAGGCCTCGCCGGCCTCGACGGTCTCGCCGTCGACCTGGCGGATGCCCAGCTCGGTCATGCGCACCCCGGGCGGCAGCGCGAAGATGATCGTCGCGACCATGCCGGGCACCACGCCGATGGAGAACATGGTGACCGCGGGGATCAGGTAGACGAAGGCGGGCATCGTCTGCATGAAGTCCAGGATCGGTCGGACGATCGCGCTGACCACGCGGTTGCGTGCCGCGAGCACGCCCACCGGGATCGCGATCACCACGGCGATCACGGTCGCCACCAGCACCAGTGCGGTGGTCTCCATCATGTGCACCCACTGCCCCATGGACAGCACGAGCGCGAACATGACGACGGTGCCGATCGCGAACTTCCAGGAGCGCACGGCCCATGCGAGCAGCGCGCAGATGATGATCAGCGCGATCGGCGCGATCCCGGTGAGGCCGAGGGTGAGGTTCTCGACCAGGAACGTGAAGATCAGCTTGATGGCGTCGAACAGCCAGCCGACGTTCTCCGTCAGCCAGTCGATGGCCGACTCGACCCAGTCGCCGATCGGGATGGCGGGGATGATGCTCTCGTCGGGGTTCATCGGGCCTCCCCTCCCTGGTGCTCGGAGCTCACGGCGGTCGTCAGTTCCTCATCGGGCGGTGACGGGGGCTCCGAGGGCGACCCGCGGTGCTCGTCGTTCGCGACGCCCGCGGCGGTCAGCAGGGTGACCCGCGGGACGACGCCCGTGAACCTCCCGGCCGCGTCGACCACCACGAGGGGGCTGAGGTGCTGGGCCGACGGCGCGAAGAGCTCGGCGATCGGGGTGTCCTCGCGGACGACGGGCATCTCGTGGACCTGGGACCAGGGCAGGTCCTCGCGTCCGTCGCTCACGGCGTCGGCGACGTCGTCCTCCCAGAGCACGCCGGCCGGCGTGTGGTCGCGGTTGAGCACCACGAGCCACGGGTTCTGGGTCTCTCGCATGAGCTTGTGCGCGGTGCGCGGGCCCTGGGCGGCTCCGAGCACCTCGGCGGGCTTCTCGAGGATCGCGCCGGCGGTCAGCACGCGGCTGCGGTCGACGTCCTGGATGAACTTCGCGACGTAGTCGTTCGCGGGCTCGTTGAGGATCTCCTCGCTCGTGCCCACCTGGACGATGCGGCCGTCGCGCATCATCGCGATCCGGTCGCCGATGCGCATGGCCTCGTTGAGGTCGTGGGTGATGAACAGGATCGTCTTCTCGAGGCGCTGCTGGAGGTCGACGAGCTGGTCCTGCATGTCGCGGCGGATCAGCGGGTCGAGGGCGCTGAAGGCCTCGTCCATCAGCAGGATGTCGGTGCCGGCGGCGAGGGCGCGGGCCAGGCCCACGCGCTGCTGCATGCCGCCGGAGAGCGCCGACGGGCTGAAGCCGCCCCATCCCTCGAGGCCCACCATCTCCAGCGCTCGCGCCGCCTTGCTCTCCCGCTCGGCGCGGTTCACGCCGCTCACCTCGAGCCCGTAGGCGGCGTTCTCGCCGACGGTCCGGTGGGGCAGCAGCGCGAAGTGCTGGAAGACCATGGAGATCCGCCGGCGACGCACCTCGCGCTCCTGCTTCGCGGACATCGTGAACAGGTTCTCGCCGCCGATCTCGAGGCTTCCGGCGGTCGCGGGCAGGAGCCCGTTGACCATACGGATGAGCGTGGACTTGCCCGAGCCGGACAGGCCCATGACCACGAAGATCTCACCGGGCTCGACCTCGAAGGAGGCGTCGATGACGGCGGCCGTGAGGCCGTCCTCGCGCAACTCGTCGCGGGTGCTCCCGCGGCGCAGCGCATCGACGCCCCGCTGCGGGCGGCGCCCGAACACTTTGAAGAGACCGTCGGCTGAGATGACGGGCACTATCGACTCCCTCGTGTAGACGTCCGGCGGGCGGTCAGGGGCAGGCAGAACGCTCCGGAACCGCGGTTCTGCGAGCGCTCGAGGCGATTCCTCCGCCTTCTCGAGCGCGCGAATGACGATTCTTCGATGCTGCGGCCGACCCCGACCCGACGTCCCATACTGGTCGCCTGACCTGCGGTTCTCAACCTCGGAACACCCAGGAACGCACGTCGCGCCCGATTTCCGGCGGATCCGGGTGCTGTGTCCGCAGATTTCGGACCGCGAATCCGACCCCCTCCCGGAACGCGCCCTGACCAGCACCGGCGCGGCTTTTTCGCGCATTCTCGGAGGGCGCTCTCCGAGCGCGCTCATCACATTTGTGTCACGATCTCGAATCCGCCTCTGCACTTGCGGTCCGCGCGGGGGTCCCGGACGCTGGAGACCGGGGTCCCGGCCCGTCGGACCCCCTCATATCGGGAGGCATCGCAGCATGCGCATCACGAAGAGCTTCATGGTCCTGGACGCCGCGGACACCGAGAGGGAGGCCGCCTTCTGGGCCCAGGTCCTGGGCGGGGAGGTCGAGGCCGGGCCCGACGAGGGCCCGTTCGCGCTCTGGCGCGACGTCGTCGTCGACGGCCGCATCGCGCTCGGGGTGCAGCACGCCCCGGACCACGTGGCGCCCGAGTGGCCGGGCCAGGGCCCCGAGCGCCAGCGGATCCAGATCCATCCGGACCTCTACGTCGCCCACGAGGACGTCCCGGCCGCACTGCAGGAGGTCCTGGGTCTCGGTGCCCGGATGCTCCAGCCGGCGGCGACGCCGCAGGAGTCCGGAGGCTTCCACGTCCTGGCCGACCCTGCGGGGCATCCGTTCTGCATCTGCTGGGAGTGAGCCCCACGCACGCGGACGGGGGCGGGAGCCCTGGGCATCACGCCCGCTCCCGCCCCCGTCGCGGGCGTCGTGCCCGTCCTCGGCGTCGCGCCGTTCCCGGGCGCCGTCTCCGCCTCAGGCGGGGTTGATGACCCGCCCCCACGTGGACTTGTTGCCCCAGATGTTCTGGCGCAGACCCTCGAGCTGCAGGATCTGGGAGTGGTCGACGAAGAGGTTGACCTCGTTGCCGTAGTTCTTGACGTACCACTCGAAGACGGGCCCGTCGGCGGCCTCGAACATGACGTTCTCCATGCCGAGCCCGTTCATGATCGACGCGGCGGCGCCGGTGTTCCACACGCGGACGTTCTCGGTGATGCCCTCGGACTCGATCATGATGATCTCCGCGCCGGCGTCGAGGGCCCGCTTGCCGCGGTCCACGAGGTCGCCGATGTCCTTGGCGCCCTCGGCGGCCAGCTCGGCCTCGCCGGAGTCGCCGCCCGATCCGATCTGGATGCCGAGCTCGGGCTTGGCCTTGAGCCCTGCCTTCACGACCTTCTCGACCAGGCGCTCGAGCCCGGAGGTGGGCAGCATGATGAAGCCCGTCGAGATCTCGATGACGTCGAAGCCGACCTCCTTGGCCCCCTTGAGGTAGTGGTCGACCGCGTCGTCCCCGTAGCGCAGCACGGTCTCGAGCCAGCCGCCCGAGGAGACGTAGGAGTCGTTCTCGTGGGCGATGTCGGAGAAGGCGCGCACCTGCTCCGGCGGGACGAGGGCGAAGGAGCCTCCGGCCCACTTGATGCCGTCGACCCACTGCCCGGCCACGTCGAAGACGTCGTTCAGGTGGCGGGTGCCGAACGTCGAGTAGTAGGGGGCGCGGATCTCCGTGAGGCCGACGGTGCGCGGCTTCTGGGGGCGCTTCGCGCGAGGGACAAAGTTGAACGAGACGTCGAAGGGGATCTGGCTGCTCATGATTCCTCCTGGAGTGAGAGCGGGTGTGTTCGTGGTGCGGTCGCGACGCGGGCCCGACGGATCGGGCCCCGGGGCGCGGCCGACGGGATCAGGCGCGCGCGCTGCGCACCCGGGCGAGCGCGTCCATGAGGTCGGCGACCTCGTGGTGCTCGAGGTCCTCGACGATCCCGGCGATGCGATCGCGCAGCTCGGCCGAGGCGAAGGGGGCGGCGAGCGCGTCGAACTTCTCGCGTGCTCCGCCCCAGCTCAGGGGGTCGGTGTGGAAGCCCTCGTAGGAGTCCGCTGCGGAGCGGAAGACGGTGCCGTCCGCCAGCGTCACCTCGAGGTCCGCGGGCATGGCCTGCGGGAAGCGCGCCGAGAGCTCGTCGTCCGGGACGATCTCGACGAGCCGCATGAGGTCCTGCACGTCGTCGGCGAGGACCCTTTCGTGGTGGTACTGCGCGGGGGTGAGCTCGCCGTCCAGGAGCACCACGGCGAGCATCCACGGCAGGGAGTGGTCCGCCTCCTCCTTGGTGCGCACGGTGCGCTTGTCGCCCTCCTCGCCGCCGCCGATGATGGAGTGGGCGACGTCGAAGGTGCGCAGGCGCACGCCGGTGATCGCGGAGGCGGAGAAGCCGTCCTGGGCGCGCACGTCCTGGGCGGCGTCGAGCGCGGACTGCGAGTGGATCTCCGCGTTGTGCTTCTTGATGATCGTGCGCAGCACGGATTCGAGGTCCTCGGCCTCCCAGTCGATCGAGAAGGGACCGGCGATGGAGTCCTCGAAGCCCTTGTTGCCCTCGAAGACCTCCTCTGGTCCGGTGATCCCGCGCGCGGCGAGCAGCGCGGCGAAGGTCCCCTCCTTGGCGACCTGCGGGTAGGCGAGGCCCTTCCAGTGGCTGAGGTTCCCGGTGCGGGTGACGCGCAGGGCGTTGTTCGCCGTGCCGGAGATCGCGATCGCGTGGGCGATCTGCGCGGCGGGCAGACGCAGGGCCTTCGCGGCGCCGGCGGCGGCCGCGTAGGCGCCCTGGACGGTGTGGTCGAAGCCCTTGGCGCGCACCGGCGCCTCGTCGGACAGCCGGGTATGGACCTGGTAGGCGACGGCGAGCGCGGTGAGCAGCTCCTTCCCGCTCGCGCCGACGGAGTCGGCGCAGGCCAGGACGGCGCCGAGGTTGTCGCTGGGATGGCAGGTCTCCCCCGGTGCGAGGTAGGAGTCCATGAAGTCGAGGTACCGCGAGAGGCCGCTGGTCACGAAGGCGGCGCGGTCGGGTGCGGTGCGCCCGCCGCCGATGAGGCCCGAGCGCGGGGCGCCGCCGAGGTCGTCGACGAGCTCGCGGATCGCGATCATCGGCTCCGCGTCGAGGGCGCCGATCGCGACGCCGAGGGTGTCGAGGACGCGGATGCGCAGCTGCTCGGCGGCGGCCTCGGTGAGGTCCTCGTAGCGCGCGCTGTCGACGAATGCGGCGAGATGCTGGACGCGGGTGGGTCCGGCGTCTGTGGTCATGGGTGGCGTCTCCCTTCCGGGGTGGACGGGCCGACGCGCGAAAGGCACCGCCGGCCGTGAACGAACTGGAGGTAAGGCATGCCTTGCCTTCCTTCTGTTCACCATGACACCACGAATATATCTTGACGTCAAGAGATCTCCGAACGGGGGTTCCCGGGAGACCCTGAACAACCTCTCCTACCGCTGGTCGGCGCCCCGTCATGGCATGGTCATGGCATGCCGCATCGACGCGACATGCACCCGCCCTCTATCCTGGGACGAGTCCGGGCGTCCGTTTTGTCCCACCCGGGGCCGTGACGCCCACCGCCCGAGCATCCGCATCCCGGCGCCCGGGACCGGCACCCATTCCAAGGAGCACCCCATGCCCCACCCGAACACCACCTCCTCGGCGCGCGCGACGGAGTCGTCGCGCCCGATCCCGATGGCACCCGAGGGGACGGTGGTCCGCTGATGTCCTCCCAGCTCACAGGCACCTGGACCGTCGACCCGGACCACTCGAGGATCGGCTTCTCCTCCCGCCACGCGATGGTCACGAAGGTGCGCGGCGCGTTCAACGACGTCGCCGGCACGATCGTCTTCGATGAGGAGGACCACAACCGCTCCCACGTCGAGGTCACCGTGCAGATGGCCAGCATCGACACCCGCAGCTCGGCGCGCGACGAGCACCTGCGCAGCGCCGACTTCTTCGACGTCGGGACGCATCCGGAGATGGTGTTCCGCTCGAGCCGTGTCGAGGAGGTCGACGAGGGCGGATACATCGTCAGCGGCGACCTCACGATCCACGGGATCACCCGGCCGATGAGCATCCCGCTGCACTTCGTGGGCGTGGACACCGATCCCTTCGGGAACCTGCGCGCGGGCTTCGAGGGCACGCGCCGCATCGACCGCCGCGAATGGGGCGTCACCTGGAACACCCCGCTGGACTCGGGCGGCCTGCTGATCTCCGACCGCATCAACCTCGAGTTCGAGATGTCGCTCATCAAGCAGTCCGACGAGGTCTCCCCGGCTCCCGCGGCCGACGCCGCCCACGCCGATAACGACGCCGATGCCGGCGCGGGCGATGCCGTCGCCGTCGACACCGCTGACGGCGCCGCGGAGTTCGCCGAGGACGCCGGTCCCGCCGACAGGTGACCCCCGCTCCTGAACGCCGACGGGCCCGATCCGCACGCAGCGGATCGGGCCCGTCGTCTCTCGGCGGAGCACGGCCCCGCAGTTCGCGCCGGCCTCAGCAGTTCCCGTCGATGCCGCAGGCCTCCCCGCCGACGATCCCCGTCGACCCCTCGGCCGCGCCGTCCTCGCCCAGCAGCCTGCGGGCCCGGCCGAGCTCCTCGAGGGCGCCGCGCAGCGACTCGACCGGGAGCGCGCCGGGGGCGGCGTAGGTGTCGCCGAGGACCATGAACGGGACGCCGCGCGCCCCCATCTCGACAGCGGCGCGCACCTCCTCGTCGACCTCGCTGTCGCGGGCGTCCGAGGCCAGGACCTCGCGCGCCGCCTGCGCATCGAGTCCCGCCGCGACGGCGTGCTCCACGAGCACCTCGTCCTCGAAGGGATCGAGCTCGCCGCGGAAGTAGCCGCGCTGCAGGGAGAGGAAGAAGTCCTTCGCGGCCTCCTCCCCCACTGCGGCGCGCACGGCCTGCAGCAGGCGATGGGCGGGGCGGGTGCTCGCGACCGGCCGCTCGAGGGCGTAGTCGCGCCCGAGCTCCCGGGCGAGCTGCGCGATCTGCTCCTCCATGCCGCGCACCTCCTGGGCGCCGCGGCCGGTCTTCTGCATCAGGTGCTCGACGTTCGTGGGCGACTGCCCTGCCGCGCGCTCCTCGGCGCGTGTGGGGGCCGAGGGGTCCAGCTCGAAGGAGTGCGTGCGCACCTGCACCTTCCCGGCGAGCCCGGCCTCCTGGATGGCCTGCTCGAGCCGGCCCTCGCCCACGTAGCACCAGGGGCAGACGACGTCGGTCCAGACATCGACGACGAGCGGCTGCTGGGAGCCGAGCGGGATGAGCGAGGGGGCGGCGGCGGGAGTGGACTCTGAGGGCGACATGACGACTCATCTCCGGTGGCGGGGCGGAGGAGCGCGGGGCGGCTCGATGCGCTCACGCTACGCTCGTGGCCGCACGTGCAGCGCATGCAGCCGAGTGCTCTCCCGCACTCCCGGACGCGCCCGCCCGCTGCGAGAAGACCTGCACGCCCGTCCGGACGGAGCCCGCCGTGACCCTCCCCATCGCCCTCGCGGTCGCCGCGATCATCGTGATCTGCGCGACCGACGTGATCGCGCCGCGCGTGCGGACCGCGGCACCGCTGATCCTCGTGGGCATCGGGATCCTGGTCTCCGTCGTGCCCGGGGTGCCCGCCGTCGAGATCGAGCCCGAGCTGATCCTCGAGGTGATCCTGCCGCCCCTGCTGTACGCCTCCGCGGTGCGGATGCCCGCGATCAGCTTCCGCCGCGACATCTACCCGATCAGCGCCCTGTCGATCATCCTCGTGATCACCTCGTCGCTCGCCCTCGGGGGCCTCTTCGCCTGGCTGGTGCCGGGCGTCTCCTACGTGTGGGGCGTGGCCCTGGGCGCCGTGCTGAGCCCCACGGACGCGGTCGCGACCTCGATCATCCGCGGAGGCCGGGTGCCCGGTCGGGTGGTGACGATCCTCGAGGGCGAGAGCCTGCTGAACGATGCGACGGCCCTGGTCATCCTGCGCACGGCGATCGTCGCTACGGCCTCGGGCTTCTCCCTCGCAGGGGCGCTGGGGTCCTTCGCCTGGTCGCTCGTGGTCGCGATCATCATCGGCGTGATCGTCGCGGCTGTGAGCTTCGTGGTGCGCAAGCACATCGAGAGCGCGACCGTGAACACCGCGCTCACCTTCACCCTGCCGTTCATCGCCTCGGTGCCCACGGAGATGCTGGGCAGCTCGGGCCTGGTCGCGGCGGTCGTCGCGGGCCTCATCACCGGCACGCTCGATCCGCGGGTGCTGCCGCCGCGCCACCGCATGTCCAGCGCGGAGAACTGGGCGAGCATCCAGCTGCTGCTCGAGGGATTCGTGTTCCTCACCATGGGCCTGCAGATCACCACCGTGCTCGAGGCGCTGCACGAGGACAGCCTGGGGATCCTCGCGGGCCTCGGCCTGACCGCGCTCGCCCTCGTGGTCACCCTCGCGGTGCGCTCCCTGCTGGTGCGCACGCTGCTCAAACGGCTGCGCCGATCCCGGGTGCGCGGCGAGGCGATGAACGAGCGCATCGCCGCGATGCAGAAGATGATCGAGGCGGGCGAGGACATCCGCATGCCCCGGCGCGGCGGGCCGCGCCGGGGCGAGGCGGTGACCGTGAAGAACACGGAGCTGTTCGCCACGCGGCTGCGTCGCGCCCGCGCGGACTTCGGCTACTACTCCCGCCAGGATCTGGGGCGCAGCGAGGGCATCATGCTGATCTGGGGCGGGATGCGCGGCGCCGTCACCGTGGCGGCCGCCCAGACCCTGCCCGCCTCGGTCCCCCACCGTCCGCTGCTGGTGTTCATCGCCTTCGCCGTCGCGACGCTCTCCCTGCTGATCCAGGGCGGCACCGTCGGCAAGCTCGCGAAGCACCTCTTCCCCGCCGGGGAGGCCGACGTCGAGGCCGAGGAGTTCGATCGCCGCCAGCGCGAGGCGATCTTCGACCTGCTCGCCGGTGCCGCGGCCGCCGCCGGAGGGACCAGCACGATCGGCGCGGGGGACGCGGAGGGCGAGAACGCGCCGGGTGAGGCCGCGGCGGGCGCAGATCCGGACGGCGAACAGCCCGCCGACGAGGGTGAGGAGCGAGGGTCGGGCGCCGACGATGCGGGTCCCGGCACCGACGCGCCGGCCACGGAGCCCGGTCGCACGGGCCGCCCCGGCGGCTATCCCGACAAGGCGGAGATGCTGCGGATCCTCCGGGCGCAGCGCAAGGCTCTGCTGGACGCGCGCGACGACGGGCTGTTCGATGCGGAGATGGTCGAGCACGTGCTCGCGACGATCGACGCCGAGGAGATCTCCGTGGAGATGCGCGGCGCGCCCGTCGACTGAGCCCATTCCCGCCCGGGCGTCAGCCGCCCGTCACCAGCATCACCGCGACCACGATCATCGTCACCGCGACCAGGGCGTCCAGCACCCGCCAGGCGCGCGGGCTCGCGAGCGGGCCGCTGAGCGCGCGGGCGCCGAAGCCGAGCGCCGAGAACCACAGGGCGCTGCCGACGACGGCACCGAGGGCGAACTGCCAGCGGTCGGGCCCGTGCGTCGCCGCCACCGACCCCAGCAGGAGCACGGTGTCGAGGTACACGTGCGGGTTCAGCCAGGTGAGCGCCAACGCGGTGAGTGCGACGGCGGTCGTCCCGCCTCGCCGGCCCGTCGGGCCCTCCGCCTCGAGCGCCTCGCCCGTCGGCCGCAGGGCCCGACGCGCGGCGAGGAGCGCGTAGCCGACGAGGAACGCCGCCCCCGCCCACCGCGCGACCTGCACCAGCTGCGGCGCGCCGGCGACCAGCAGCCCGAGTCCGCCGGCGCCGGCGCTGATCAGCACGACGTCCGAGAGCGTGCAGACCACGACCACGGCGAGCACGTGCTCGCGGCGCAGGCCCTGGCGCAGGACGAAGACGTTCTGCGAGCCGATGGCGACGATGAGTGCGAGACCCGTGAGCAGGCCGTGGAGGAGAGCAGGCATCCTTCGACGCTACGAGCCGCGAACCTGAAGCGCCAGCGAAGATTCTTCATGCAGATGTAGCGTTGCTTCATGAGCACTGAACCCCTGCGCGTCGCTCCCACGCGCATCGATCCCGTCCTCGCGCAGACTCTCGCGGCCGTCGTGGACGAGGGGTCGCTCGAGGCGGCCTCGCGGCGCCTGCACCTCACGCCCTCGGCGGTCAGCCAGCGCGTGCGTCAGCTCGAGCAGCAGCTGGGGCGGCGCATGCTGGTGCGATCCCGTCCGGTGAGCGCCACGGGCGCCGGGCAGGCGGTGATCCGCTTCGCGCGCCGCCACGCGCTCATCGAGCACGAGGCCCACGAGGCCCTCGGGCTCGAGGGCGAGGCGCAGGCTCCCCGGATCTCCGTCGCCGTGAACTCCGACTCGTCGGCGACCTGGTTCATCGAGCCGCTCGCCGCGTTCGTCGCCGCGCACGACGTCCAGGTCGAGGTGCTGCGCGAGGACCAGGACGCGACCGCGCGCCTCCTCGAGAGCGGCGCCGCGATGGCCGCCGTGACCTCCTCCGCGCAGGCCTCCCCCGGGTGCTCGGTGACGCCCCTGGGCAGCCTCGTGTACGAGGCGGTCGCCTCCCCGGCGTGGTGCGAGCGGTGGGGAGAAGGATCCGGGACGGGGCGCGGGGGCGAGCCGCCGTCGGCCGATGTCCTCTCCCGCGCCCCGCGCATCGACTTCGACCGCACGGACCAGCTGCAGGCGCAGTGGCTGCGTGCGCACGCCGTCGACCCCGCGGACGCCCCGCGCCACCTCGTGCCCTCGACGCACGACCTCGCGAGCGCGGTCGTGGAGGGGCTCGGCTGGGCGATGATGCCGCTGCAGCAGTCGGTCCCCCTGCGCGAGGAGGGCCGGCTGATCCCCCTGGGCGGACCCGAGGTCGCCACGCCGCTGTACTGGCAGGCGTGGCGCACCCCTCCCGCTCTGCTGCGGGACCTGGGCGAGCACGTCGAGGCCGCGGCCCGCCGGGAGCTGCGGGCGGCATAGGCTGGACGGGATCGCGGCCGCCGCCCCTGGAAGGACTCCTCCATGCCCCTCTCCGAGCCCACCCCCGACGAGCTGACGCTGCTGCAGGACGAGGCGGTGCAGATCACGCGCGATCTCATCCGCATCGACACCAGCAACTTCGGCGGCAACAAGGGGCCCGGTGAGCGCGAGGCCGCCGAGTACATGGCCGGACGGCTGCGCGAGGTCGGATACGAGCCGGAGATCATGGAGTCCGAGCCCGGGCGCGCGAGCGTGGTGCTGCGCATCCCCGGCGAGGACCGCGAGCGCGGCGGCCTGGTGATCCACGGCCACCTCGACGTCGTGCCCGCGAACGCCGAGGACTGGAGCGTCGACCCCTTCGCCGCCGAGGTGCGCGACGGCGTCCTCTACGGCCGCGGTGCCGTGGACATGAAGGACATGGACGGCATGATCCTCGCGCTCGTGCGGCACCTCGCCCGCACCGGGCAGAAGCCGCCGCGGGACCTGGTCATCGTCATGTTCGCCGACGAGGAGGCCGGCGGCGTGCTCGGCTCCCGCTGGATGGTCGCGAACCGCCCCGAGATCTTCGAGGGCTGCACCGAGGCGATCAGCGAGGTGGGCGGCTACTCGATCACCGTCCCCGAGAAGGACACCGGGCGCGACGTGCGCGCCTATCTGCTGCAGACCGCCGAGAAGGGCTACGCCTGGATGCGTCTGCGGGCCCACGGCCGCGCCGGACACGGCTCGGTCCCCAACGACGAGAACGCGATCGTGCGGCTGTCGCGCGCGATCGCCGCGATCGACGCGCACGAGTTCCCCTACGAGTACATCGCGAGCGTGCGCACCCTCTTCGACCGAGTGGGCGAGATCAGCGGGCGCGACTGGGACGAGGCGGACCCCGCGGCGTTCCTGCCGCTGCTGGGCGGCGCGCGCCAGTTCGTCTCCGGCACCCTCTCGGACACCGCGAACGCGACCACGCTCAGCGCCGGATACAAGGGCAACGTGATCCCGCAGACCGCCGAGGCGGAGCTCGACTGCCGCTTCCTCCCCGGCCACCAGGACGAGCTGCTCGCGCTCATCGACGAGCTCTCGGGGCCCGACGTCGAGATGATCGTGGACACCCTCGGCATCTCGCTCGATGCGCCCGACGACACCCCGTTCGTCGCCGCCATGCACCGCGCGATCCTCGCCGAGGACCCCGGCGCCGAGCTGCTCCCCTACTGCCTGAGCGGCGGCACCGACAACAAGCAGCTCGCCGGGCTCGGCATCACCGGTTACGGCTTCGCGCCCCTGCAGCTGCCTGCCGACCTCGACTTCGCTCCCCTGTTCCACGGGATCGACGAGCGCGTGCCGGTCGAAGCGATCCGCTTCGGCGCCCGCGTGCTGCTGCGCCTGGTCTCCGACTGCTGACGGGGAGGGCGCGCCCTCAGAGCGCCGCGCCGACCACGAGCCCCAGCGCAGCGGCGGCCGAACCGACGACGAGCGATCCCAGCAGGTTCCCGAGGGCGTAGAGCACCCGGCGCTCCTGAAGCAGGCGCGCGGTCTCGACGCTCGCTGTCGAGAAGGTGGTGTACCCGCCGAGGAAGCCCGCCCCCAGCACGACCTGCAGCTCGGGGCTCAGCAGCTGGGCGCCGAGCATCCCGGTGACGAGGCCCAGCAGCAGCGATCCGGTGACGTTGATGAGTACGGTCCCCCAGGGCATGGCGCCGGAGACGCGGGAGCGCACGAGCCCGTCCGCGACGAAGCGGGCGACCGCTCCCACGCCGCCGGCGAGGCTGAGCAGGACGAAGACCGCGGGACTCATCGGGCGGCCTCCTCGGTGCGCCGCGGAGTGCGGCGGGAGGCGGCGAGGATGCCGGCGACGGCGAAGAGCACGCCGAGCACGATGCTGACCAGCCCGAAGGCCGCGCCGACGAGGACTCGTCCGTCGGCCATGAGCTGATCGACGGCGAGGGCGAGCGAGCTGTACGAGGTGAAGCCACCCATCACTCCCGTGCCGACGCACAGCCGCAGCGCGCGGCGCACGCCCTGGTCGGGTCCGCTCCGGGCGAGGGCCTCGAGCAGGATCCCGAGGAGGAAGGCACCCACGAGGTTGATCGCGAACAGGGCGACGGGCACTCCGCCGAGCTCGGGGACGGCGAGCGTCAGGGCCTCGCGGGCGGCCGTGCCGAGCGTCCCGCCGATCAGCACCAGGGCGATCGAGACCGGCCGCAGATGCAGGGGTCGGACGCGCGCTGGGAGGAGGACGTCGGGTGCTGTGGTGTCGCCCGGCGCAGTGGTGTCGCTCGGCGCTGTCGTGCCGCCCGGGGGGTCGGGGCTCTCGGCGTCGGGGTCGAGCGGGATCTCGGGATGCGGGTCCTCGGGTCGGGTCACGGATCACTCCTGTTCAGAGTCGGGCGGGCGCGCGCGACCGCCGGATCCCGGCGCGCGAGGGCCGCGCTCCGGGAGCGAACAGGGACCGTTGTCGATCTTCGAGGTTGGGTACGGCGGGCCCCACCGCCGTGCCGGCGCGCCCGAGGGCGGCCGACGCGCACCATTGAACGCCGCCCGGGCCGAACGGGGCAAGTCGTTGCCGGTCGCGTGCGGCTCTCCGCCCCGAGCGGACGTCAGTCCCGCCCCGTCCCCCAGGCCTCTTTGAGCCGCGTGACGTGGTCCCCGAGGATCTCCGCCATGTCCACCGAGGGGTCGATGAGCCATTGCAGCTGCAGGCCGTCCATGAGGGCGACCGTCTCCCGGGCGATGCGCTCCACGGGGGCGTCCTCGCGCACGTCGCCCTTCTCCTGGTCCAGGCGCAGGCAGCGCATGAGCGACTCCATGACCGCCTCGAAGTGATCGAGCATCCACTCGTGCGCGGGGTGGTCGGGGGTGGTGGCCTCGCCCGTGACCGTCGCGTAGAGGAGCACGATCTGGCGGCGCTGCATGTTCAGCCCGGCCACGTGCACGAGATGGTCGAAGGCGGACCACGGCGTGGATCCCTCGGGCGGCATGGGGTCGCTGTCCACGGCGTCGCGATGGGCGAGCACGGCCCCCAGCAGCGCCTTCTTCGAGGGGAAGTGATGGGCGAGGCCCGACGGCGAGATCCCGGCGCCCTCGGCGACCTGCGCCATGGAGGTCGCTCCGAAGCCCTGACGGGCGATGAGGTCGACGGCGGTCTGCAGCGCCTGTTCGCGGACCACCGCGGAGTCCTGCCCGCGGGGCCGTCCCGGGCGCCGACGGACCGGACGCTTCTCGGCGGCCGGCCCCTTGGCGGTGCTGCGCTCGCGCGGCTCGCGCGCGGCGACGGTCCCCTCGGCGGCGCTCGCGGTCGCGGCGGCGCGCGTGGTCTGGTCGGTGTTCATGGGCTCCCCTTCGGCACAGGTCTCCGTCGACCTGGGACGAGAGCGGGCCGGTGCGATCGTGCCGCACCGGCCCGTCATCAATGTGTCGCCCCTACTATTTCACGCCGCGGATGAACATCGTGAGCACAGCGCCGATGACGCCCGAGATCGCGGCGGCCACGAAGAGCACCGTGAAGTCGGTGCCCCCGCCGATGCGCGCGAGGAGCATCCCGCCCAGGGCCGGGGCGATCGACTGCGGCAGGGCGTTGGCCATGTTGAAGACGCCCAGGTCCTTGCCCGCCGTCCTGCGGTCGGGGAGCACCTCGAACACGAGTGCGAGGTCGACGGCGAGGTAGGTCCCGTAGGCGAGGCCCACGATGGCCTCGCACAGGAAGAACCCCCCGACCGAGTCGACGTGGGCGAGCATGTAGGTGCCCAGTCCGAAGACCAGGATCGACCCCGCAACGAGCACCTTGCGACGCCCGATCCGGTCGGAGATCCACCCGGCGGCCAGCCCGGCGACCATGGACAGCACCGTGTAGATCGTGACGCCGGTGGCGACCGCGGTGGCGGCCGCCGCGTCCTCGAGCCCCAGGTGGTTCGTCATGAACAGCACGCGGAAGCTGATGAACAGGTAGGAGGCCAGGATGATCATGAACCGGCCCCACCAGGCCAGTCCGAAGTCCGGGAACTTCAGGGGGTTGGTCCAGAACGAGGTGACCAGCTCGCGCACGTTGAACGGGTAGCGGTTCTGCTTGAGCACCGGATCCGGGATCATCAGCGCGTAGACGGTCACCAGCACGAAGCCGAGCACGGCGGGGATCATGAACAACCCCACCATGGTCCCACCGAAGAACGAGGCCAGCCAGGTCGCGGCCATGATGGCGGAGTTCTGGGCGATGCCCACGATGCCGGAGACCTTGCCGTACTGCTCGTCCGGCAGCTGATCGGCGAGCGAGGCCGTGTATGCCGCGTACGCCATGTTCGCGCAGGCCTGCGCGATGAACCAGCCGCAGGCCAGCACCACGACGTTCGGCGCGATCGCCATGATGAGGATCGCCGCGCACATCGCGAAGGCCCCGCCGATGATCCACGGTCGGCGCCGCCCCAGCCCCGATCGCGTGCGATCCGAGAGGCGCCCGCCGAGGGCGTTGAAGACGAGCGCTGCGATCGCGCCCGGAGCGAGGGCGGCGGCCGCGATCGAGGCCTGCTCCGCCGGGAGGTCCGAGAGCGTGCGGGCCTTCATCTGGACCGACACCGTCGCGGGCCCCATCAGGGCGACGAACAGGCCGAACTGCCCCAGGAAGATGCCGATGACATACCAGATCGGCTTCTTCCGGTCCGGCTTGATGCCCATCGCGGGCACGCGCAGTCGCGGGCCCAGGATGTTGGGGCTGCCCGTCGGGTCGACGGTCGGATCGACCTCGAGATCGGGTGCGGCAGTGGACACGGGAGACTCCTTCGTCATGACCGTCGGGCGATGCTCGCGACGGTGTGCGGGCGGTCCGTGCGACCGTTCCGAAAGTATTAGTTGCCATGAACTATTTTGTCGAGCCGCGTCCTTCCGCACGGACGTCCTGGACGCCCGACCGACTCTCTGAGCTGGGCACCCCGAGCAGCGCCGTGCCGCACATCACAGGCGCGCACCACAGGATTCCGTGGCGCCACGGGCGCGCGGAGCGTCGTGTTGGCCGTGGAGCGGGCGGCGCGCCCCGGCGTCCTCTCCAGCGCGCTAGGCTCATCGGCACGTGACACGGGGTGCCGCCGATGGCGGCTGAGAGCAGACCCGTCGAACCTGATCCAGTCAGCGCTGGCGTAGGGAATGTCCGAAGCCGCGGCCGGGTGCCGACGATCCTCCAGGATCCTCGCCGATCACACGCCGCAGCCGCTCCGGCCCCTCGCCCCGACGAGAGGAGCCCGATGGCCCCCGCAACCCCCTCAGACGGCGCCTCCAAGGTCGCTGCCGACCTCTCCGCAGGCCTCCCGATGCCCGTCGATCCTGCAGGGCTCGCCGCCCGCTGCGGCGACCTTCTGGGCGCGGTGCGCGAGCGCGGTCCGCTGGTCCACGCGATCACGAACTCCGTGGTCACGAACGTGACGGCGAACGTGGTGCTCGCTATCGGCGCCGCCCCGGCGATGGTCGACATCGTGGGCGAGGCCGGCGACTTCGCCGCGGTCGCCGACGGTCTTCTCATCAACCTGGGCACCCCCGCGCCCGAACAGCGCGAGGCCATGCACGAGGCGGTCGCCGGAGCTCGTCGCTCCGGGACGCCGTGGGTCCTGGACCCTGTCGCGATCGGATCGCTGCGCGTGCGCACGCCGCTTGCTGCCGAGCTGGTGGCCCAGAGGCCCACGGCCGTGCGCGGCAACGCCTCGGAGATCCTCGCCCTCGCCGGCGAGGGCAGCGGCGGCCGGGGCGTCGACTCCTCCGACCCGATCGACGCGGCCGTCGCGGCGGCGACCCGCCTCGCGCGCACGCAGGACACCGTGGTCGCGGTCTCCGGCGAGCGCGACCTCATCACCGACGGGAGCACCCTCGTGGAGGTGGCCGGCGGCAGTGCGATGCTGACCCGCATGACCGGCGGGGGCTGCGCCCTCGGCGCCGTGATCGCGGCCTTCCTGGGCGTGCGCAGCGAGGGAGCACCTGCGCTCGAGGCCGTCGTCGCCGCGCATGCCGCCTACTCCGCGGCGGCCGAGCGCGCCGCCTCCGGGGCCGACGGGCCGGGCACCTTCGCGCCCCGGCTCCTCGACGCCCTCGCCGCCATCGGCCCGGACGAGCTCCGCGCGCCCGGGCGCCTGCACGTCAGCCTCACGGATCAGGTCGGCGGCGGGGCCGCATGAGGCCCTCGAGCGAGGACCTCGGCCTGTACCTCGTCACCGATGCCGCGCTGTGCGGTGCGCGCGGCATCGTGCGCACGGTCGAACTCGCCGTCGAAGGCGGTGCGCGCGTGGTGCAGCTGCGGGAGAAGCACGCGGACCTCGCCGCGCACGTGCGCCTGCTGGAGCGTCTCGCGCGGGTGATCGACGCCCGCGCGCTGCTGCTGGTGAACGACCGTGTGGATGCCGCCGTCGCGGCGCGCGAGCAGGGGGTACGCGTGGACGGCGTGCACCTGGGGCAGGGCGACGAGGACGTGCGCCGTGCACGAGAACTGCTCGGGCCCGACGCCGTCATCGGGCTCAGCGCGAACACGTCGGCGCATCTGGACGCCGTGGCCGCGCTGCCGGAGGGCACCGTCGACCACGTGGGCATCGGCGCGATCCGCGCGACCGCCACCAAGGCGGATCATCCGCCGGCCCTCGGCGTCGAGGGGTTCGCGCTGCTCGCGGCCGCGTCCCCGGTGCCGAGCGTCGCGATCGGCGGGATCACCACGGCCGACGTCCCGGCCCTGCGGCGCGCGGGCGCCTCGGGGTGCGCGGTGGTCTCGGCGGTCTGCGCGGCCGACGATCCTCTGCGCGCGTCTCGCGTGCTCAGCGCGGCCTGGACCGAGGCGGCGCCGGACCGGTGAGCCCGGGTCCGCAGGGCGGGCCGGCGCCGGGGTCAGCGCGCCGGGATCCCCTCGCCCTCCCACAGCGCGAAGAAGTGGTGCAGCGGTCCGTGGCCGCGCCCCACGTCGAGCCGGTCGCTCGCGGCGAGCGCACCGTGGAGGTACTCCTTGGCGCCGCGCACGGCGTCCTCGACGGGCATGCGCGGCAGCCGGGCGGCGATCGCCGCCGAGAGCGTGCAGCCGGTGCCGTGGTCGTTGGTCGTCTCGATGCGCGGGGCGGGCAGCTCGACGATGCCCTCGCTCCCGCACAGCAGATCGGTGCTGGTGGGCGACCCCTCGAGGTGGCCGCCCTTGAGGAGGACGAGGCGCGGTCCGAGGGCCAGCAGGTCGTGGGCGCGCCGGCGCATCTCCGCCTCGCTCCAGTCGGGCTCCTCCCCCAGCAGCACCGCAGCCTCGGGCAGGTTCGGGGTGAGGACGTCGGCCAGCGGCACGAGCTGCTCGCGCACAGCGTCGACCGCGTCCTCGTCCAGGAGGCGGTCGCCGCTCTTGGCGACCATCACGGGATCCAGGACGATCCTGCGCGCCCCGTGGCGGCGCAGGCGCTCCGCGATGACCCCCGCGATGGCGGCGTTCGCGACCATGCCGATCTTCACGGCGTCCACCTGCACGTCCTCGAAGACCGCGTCGAGCTGTTCGCCGACGAACTCCGGGTCGAGCGCAACGACGCCGCGCACCCCCTGCGTGTTCTGGGCGACGACGGCCGTCACCACGGCCATCCCGTAGGCGCCCTGGGCGGCGAAGGACTTGAGGTCGGCGTGGATGCCCGCGCCGCCCGTCGGATCGGTCCCGGCGATCGAGAGGACGTTGGGGACGCGATCGCTGACGGGTCCGTCGGGGTTCGGGGCGCTGGGGCGGGTGTCGCTGGTGCTCACGATGCCTCTTCCACGAGGCCGGCGGGGAGGGCGCTCAGCGGTTCCGTCCCTGCGCCGGCATGATCCGGATCAGGTGCTCAGGGTCTCCACGCCGTCGCCGCCCCGCGCTGCTGCGCATCGCGTGACCAGTGGACTCTCAGCCCCTTGCCGGGACTCCCCTCGGTGCCGCTCAGGCTAGCAGGGAGAGGCTCCCGTCGGCGCCCGCGCCCATCGTCCGCGAGCGCAGCGCGGCGTCGGTGTCGGCGGCGGCGAGATCCGCATTGATGTGCGCTCCGGCGAGCGCACCCCAGCCGCCGCGGCGCCCACCTGCGCCGTCGGGTCGGTGATGTTCCCCGCGACCCAGACGCCGGGGACCTCGCTCACCCCGGCCATCGCCGACGGGACCTTCGCCCCCATCCCGGGGATCTCCTCGACACGCAGCCCCAGGCCCTCGAGACCGTCGAGGCGAGGGGTCATCGTGGTCGCGACGGCCAGCACGTGGCGCTCGATCACCTCTCCGCTCGCCAGGCGGACGCCCGCGATGCGGGACGCGCGCTCCCCGGCATCGGGGGCCGCACCGTCGCCGGCGATCACCTCGGCCACCTCCTCGTCGATCACGCGGATCCCGCGGGCGGACATCCTCGCCCGGGTCCGGGCATCCAGCGCGGTGCCGCGGGCGAAGAAGACGATGTCATCGCTGAGCTGGCGGAACAGCCACGCCTGGTGCGCGGACATCGGGCCCGAAGCGAGGATCCCGATCGGCTCGTCGCGCACCTCCCAGCCGTGGCAGTAGGGGCAGTGGACGACGCCGCTCCCCCAGTGCTCGGCGAGCCCCGGGATCGCAGGGAGCTCGTCGCGCACGCCGGTCGCGACGAGCAGGCGGCGTGCGCGCAGCGCGCTGCCGTCCTCGAGGGTGAGGTCGAAGCCTCCCTCGAGGCCGTCGACGCTCCAGTCCTGCCGCACCGAGGCGATACGGCCCCGCACGACGGTCCCTCCGTAACCCTCGACCTCTTCGCGCCCTCGCGCCAGGAGCTCGGCGGGCGGCGTCCCTTCACGGCCCAGCAGGCCGTGGACGCCCTCCGCCGGGGCGTTGCGCGGGTCCCCCGCGTCCACGACGATCACGCGCCGGCGGGAACGGGCGAGCATGAGTGCGCCGTTCAGTCCGGCGGCGCCGCCGCCGATGACGACGACGTCCGCGGTGGGATCCGCCGCGCCGCGCGCCGGGGAGATGTCGCCGGTGCTGGTGCCTGCAGGTGCAGCGGGGATGTCTCGGGTGTCCATGGGTGCCTCCTCCTGCCCGCGGGGCGGGCCGATCGTCGTGTACGACGTCGACACTAGGCAGGCGTTGCTTACGAGGCATACCCTATTGCGCATGACGCAAGAAGATGGAGCGATCGAGACCCTCGTGCGCAAACGGATCCGGGCGCTGCGCGTCTCGCGCGGATGGTCGCTCGGCGATCTGGCGGAGCGCGCCCGGATGAGTCCGTCCTCGCTCAGCCGGATCGAGGGAGGGACCCGGCGCCTGGCCCTGGATCAGCTGATCACGCTGGCCAGAGCCCTGGACACGACTCTCGACGAGCTCGTGGACTCCGGCGCGGACGATGTGGTCTCCAGCCCCACGCTCGACGGGCCCCGAGGAGCGATGCGCTGGACGATCCGGGGCCAGCCGGATCTCTCGGTGATCCGCCAGCGCCTCACGGAGCCGCCCTCGGCGCCGTCGGCCATGCGGGCGCACACGGGCCGCGAATGGTTCGTGGTGCTCTCGGGCACCGCGACCCTGCTGCTGGGCGACCGGCGTCTGCGGGTCGAGAAGGACCAGGCGGCGGAGTTCCCCACGATGCTCCCGCACGCGATCGGCGCGGAGGGCGGCCGGCCCTGCGAGATCCTCGGCGTCTTCGACCGCGAGGCGAGGCGCGAGCACAGCGGGCCGCCGTCGGCGTCGGCGGACTGAGCCGGCCGGGCTCCGCAGGCCACGACGCGACGAGCCCCCGTCCGGCGTGTGCCGGACGGGGGCTCCTGTCGGAGTGCTGGGACTCCGCGCAGCGGGTCTTACTCGCCGTCGTTCTTGCCGGTGAGGCCGTTCAGAGCGCCCTTCACCGAGTTCTTGACGTCCTGGGCCTTGTCCTCGAGACCGGCGCGCACCTGCTGCACCTTGCCCTCGGACTCGGCCTCCTTGTCACCGGTCAGCTTGCCGAAGCCCTCCTTGGCCTTTCCGCCCAGCTGATCCGCCGTGTTCTCGAACTTCTCATCCGCACTCATCAGTGCCTCCCTCGCTGTCGGATGTCCTGCTCGTACCCTTTCGAGTATAGGGAGGAACGCCGGACGGCGGGCGAGTTCCACCTGGCCGCGAGCTGAACGCGCTCTCGGGCTGACGGCGATCGGGACCTGGACGCGGTCGCGCCCCGCCTCCCGCCGATGAGGGCGGGGGACGGGGCGCGGTGCACGCGGAGCGTGCGACTCCCGGAACGAGGCGGCGGGCGGACCCGCCCCTCAGCTCAGGAGGAGGTTCAGGCCGGCTGGATGTTGGTCGCGGTCAGGCCGCGATCCGTGCGCTCGGTGTCGAAGGAGACCTTCTGGTCCTCCTCGAGGTTGCGGTAGCCGGAGCCGGCGATGTTGCTGAAGTGGGCGAAGACGTCGGCCGAGCCGTCGTCGGGGGCGATGAAGCCGTACCCCTTCTCGGAGTTGAACCACTTCACGGTGCCTGTAGTCATGCAGTCTTTCCTTCGGTGTGCAGAGAGCAGATGCTCTCTGTGCGGTCACGACGAGATTTCCGCCGTGCGCCCCCACGGCGGACATTTCCCGGGGGGAAGGAGTCCGAAGTGGGGAGATCGTGGGGATGGGCGGGATCGCCTCATCCTGGTGGGCTACCGCTGCGCTGCGGAGGTCCTCCTTGGACCTGCGACGCCACGGTCGATTGCAGGGGGTGGGGGTGCTGAGGGTGAAGATGTCCTGACGTTCGGCCGTGCGCTCGGTCGGCGCTGTTGATTCGAGCGTACCCGATGGATCCCGATCGCACGAGGGGTTTGCCGCGTGCATCATGCGGGAGTGTCGGGCGGAGCACTCGACGGGCACGCGATGAGGCCCCGCCGGCGCCGGTTCCCGTCACCACATCGCACGCGCGACTCCGGCGACGACGACGCTCAGCAGCTGGCCGCCCACCATCATCACCAGCCATGACGCACCCACCGCGACGCCGACGATCGCCGCCGTCCTGCGCCGCGAGCGCTGCAGCAGGGCGACGATCCCGATGACGATCGCGACCAGCGCCACGAGCGCGAGCAGGATCGTGGATCCCCAGCCCCAGAGCGCGTAGCCCGTGTGGTACTTCGCCATCAGGAGCGGCACCAGCACGTTCAGGCCGCCGCGGATGGTCGAGAGCACCACGAGCACGATCGCCGCGACCAGCGAGACGGCGCCCAGCGGGTTCGACGCGGGCTTCGCGCCCGTCACCTGCCCGGAGGGGGCGGCGGCCGACGTCGACGAGGGGTACGACGAGGGATCAGAGGCGGAGGGGGACGGTGCGGCGCCGGAGCGCGGGTGTTCGGGCTGGCCCATGGGGCGAGTATGCCCGATGAGCGTCGCGCCCCGACGGCGCGAGGCGGACGGACTCGGCATCGCGCACCGAGTCCGCCCGACCTCCTGCCCTCACGCCCGGACGGCGCATCGCCAGCCGCCCGGGCTCGTCAGGCGCCGGGCGGGCCGGTCAGCCGACGGCGGGGCCCACCCAGACCTGCTGGGCGTTGACGAACTCGCGGATGCCGTGCGGTCCCAGCTCCCGGCCGTAGCCGGAGCGCTTGATGCCGCCCGAGGGCAGACGCGGATCTGTCTTCACGATCCCGTTGACGCTGACCTGCCCTGCCTCGATGCGCCGGGCGAGGGCCTCCCCGCGCGCGGTCTCGGTCCAGATCGAGGAGCCGAGCCCGTACGGGGTGTCGTTCGCGATCGCGATGGCATCGTCCGCGTCGTCGGCCGCGACGACCACGGCGACCGGCCCGAAGGTCTCCTCGGTGCACGCGGTCATGCCCTGCTGCACGCCGGTGAGCAGGGTGACCGGATAGAAGAACCCGGGTCCGTCGGGCATCTCGCCCCCGAGCACGAGCTGCGCACCGGCCTCGACGGACGAGGCGACCTGCCGGTGCAGGTTCTCGCGCAGCTCCTCCCGGGCGATGGGCCCCACCTGGGTGGTGTCCTCGTGGGGGTCGCCCACGGTGAGCGCCTCGAGCTGCGCGCGCAGCAGCTCGACGAACTCGTCGTGCACCGAGCGCTCGACGATCACGCGCTTGGCGGCGATGCAGGACTGGCCGGCGTTGATGATGCGCGAGAGCGCGGAGACCTTCGCGGCCTCCTCGAGGTCCGCGTCGGCCAGCACGATGCACGGGTCCGAGCCGCCGAGCTCGAGCACGGCCGGCTTGATCTCGCTCGCGGCGATCGCCGCGACCTTCGCGCCGGCCCGGTCGGATCCGGTGAAGGAGACGGCGGCGATGCGGGGGTCGCGGATCGCCTGCTCGACGTCCTCGGTGCGGGCCTGGAGGACCTGGAAGATCCCCTCGGGGGCGCCGACGGCCCGGAAGACCTCCCCGATCGCCGCTGCGCAGCCGGGCACGTGCGGGTCGTGCTTCATCACGCACGTGTTGCCTGCCATCAGCGCGGGGGCGGCGAAGCGGAACGCGATCCAGAAGGGTGCGTTCCAGGGCAGCACGCCCAGCACCGGCCCGAGCGGCAGATGCTGGATGTAGGAGGAGGTGGCGTCGGAGGCGATGTGCTCGTCGGCCAGGTACTCCTCGGCGTGGTCGGCGTAGTGCTCGGCGGCCCAGGCGGCCTTGTTGACCTCTCCCCTGGCCTCGCCGATGGGCTTGCCCATCTCCTGGGTCATCAGCGGGGCGAGCTCCTCGACGTGCTCGCGCATGTGCGCGGCGACGGCGCGGAGCACGGCGGAGCGCTCGGCGAAGGTGGTCTCCTTCCAGGTCGTGAAGGCGTCGTGGGCGCGGCCGACGATCCCGCTGATCTGCGAGGGCGTCGCGGCGGGCACCTCGCGCACGACGTCGCCGGTGGTGGGGTCGATGGCTGTCAGCACGCTGGCGGTCTGTTCGCTCATGGTGTGCTCCTCTCAGGCGGAGTGGACGGTGAAGTCCTCGGGGACGTGGAAGAGGGATTCGCAGCCGTCGGCCGTGATGCGGACGGTGTCGGAGATCCCGCAGGTCTTGTCGCCGTCCACGCCCCACATCCAGGGGATGAGGTGGAAGGTCATGCCCTCCTCGAGCTCGCGCCGGTCCCCGCTCATGAGGGAGAGGATGTAGCCCTCGTCCCAGCTGGGCGGGAAGGCGATGCCGATCGAGTAGCCCGCGCGGGTGATCAGGTGCGCGCCCACGGAGTTGTCCTCGATGACGGCGCGGGTGAGCTCGTCGACCTCGGAGACGGTGACGCCGGGCTTCATGAGTCCGCGCAGCTCCGCCAGCGCCCGCTTCATCGTCTCCTGCGCCTCGTGCATGGAGTCGGTGAGGCCGCCGTTGACCACGGTGCGCATGATCGCCGCGTGGTAGCGGCGGTAGCAGCCGCCGATCTCGAGGAAGACGTGCTCACCGGGCTGGATGATGCGGCCCTCCCAGGTGGCGTGCCCGATCATCGAGCGCGGCCCCGAGGTCACGTAGGGCATGACCGCGGGGAACTCGCCGCCCGCCCGGAACATCGCGGAGGCGATCGCCGCGGCGACGTCGTTCTCCGTATTCCCGGGGACGGCGACCTCGACGCCCGCCGCCCAGCCGGCCTCGGCGGCCCGCGCCGCGCGGCCCATCACCTCGATCTCCGCCGGAGACTTGCGCAGGCGCCCCTCCTCGACGATTCCGAAGCAGTCCACGAGCCCGTGCCCGAAGGCCTCGTGCATGCGGTCCTGCTGGTAGGCCGGGAAGTAGTAGCTGTTGCGCTCGAAGCCCACCGTGGCGTCGCCGAGCCCCAGATCCTTCAGCAGGCCCACGAGGGTGGCGATGGCGTCGCCGTCGTCGGGGAAGGGCCGGGTGCGGTCCACCCAGGTGCGGTGGATGACGTTGGACTCCTCCATGCCGCGGGTGACGAACACGGAATCGTCCGTCAGCGGCACCACGAGCGCCTGGAAGAAGGAGTACCCGGTCGTCTGGTAGTCCGTGAGGTACATGAGGTTCTCAGGGTCCGAGATCACGACCGCGTCCAGTCCGCGCTCGGCCATGCGGCTGCGCAGGCCGTCCAGGCGGCGCTCGTACTCCTCGGGCGCGAAGGTCATGTCCTCGCGCCGGCGCATCAGCGGGCGCCTTCCAGGCCGGCGTCCTTCGCGGCGGGGATCGCCGCCGCGGCGGCGTCGATCGCCTCGGCGAGGATGTCGAGGCCTGCGGCGAGGTCGTCCTCGGGGATCGTCAGCGGCGGGATGAGCTTCACGACCCGGCCGTCCTGGCCGCAGGGACCGATGAGCAGCCCGCGCGCGAAGCACTCGTCCTGGACCTTCTTGGCGAAGGCGCCTTCGAGGGTGTCCACGGCCTGCATCATGCCCTTGCCGCGCACCTCCCAGCCCCGCTCGGGGTGGGCCGCGGCGATCTGCTCGAGCCGGTCGCGCATCACCTGCCCCTTGGCGGTCACCTCCTTCCCGAAGGCGTCGTCCGTGAAGTAGTCCAGGGCCACGGTGCCCGCGACGAAGGACATACCCTGGCCGCGGAAGGTCCCGGTGTGCGCGCCGGGCGACCAGTGCCGATCGACCTCGGGCTTGTTGAGGTTCATGGCGATCGGGGTGCCGAACCCGCCCAGTCCCTTGGCGAGCGTGATGATGTCGGGGTCCAGGCCCATCCCGTCGAAGGAGAAGAAGCTGCCGGTGCGGCCGATGCCCGCCTGGATGTCGTCGAAGATCACGAGCGCGCCGACCTCGCGGGCGAGGTCCTGGACGGAGCGGAGCCATGCCGCGCTGGCCACGTTGACGCCGCCCTCGGCCTGGATCGGCTCGAGGAGGAACGCGGCGGGTGCGGTGAGCCCGCTCGAGGTGTCCAGCAGGGCCTCCCGGTACTCGGCGATCGCGGTGTCCCCTCCCGGTGCGGTCTCGAACGGCAGGCGCACGATGTTGTCCAGCGGCACCCCGGCCCACTGCCGAAAGGCGTGGTTGGCGGTCGCGGCGAGGGAGCCGAGGGTCATGCCGTGGAAGCCGTGGCTGAACGCGACGATCTCGCGGCGGCCGGTGGCGCGGCGGGCGAGCTTCATGGCGGCCTCGACGGCGTTGGAGCCGGTGGGGCCCATGAACTGCATACGATGGTTCATGCCGCGCGGGGCGAGGATGACGTCCTGGAACTTCTGCACGAAGTCCCGCTTGGTGGTGGTGTACGTGTCGAGGCTGTGGGCGACGCCGTCGTTGCTGATGAACTCGATCAGCGCCTCCTTCATCCTCGGGTTGTTGTGCCCGAAGTTCAGGACGCCGGCGCCGGCGAAGAAGTCGATGTAGCTGGTGCCGTCCTCGTCGACCTGGCGCGCGTTGGACGCGGAGGCGAAGACGGTCGGGTAGTTGCGGCAGTAGCCGCGGTTCTCGGATTCGTGCTGCTCGAAGACTGCAGTGTCCATGGCATATGCCTCGCTTTCGGCGACGTGCGAGAGGACGTCGATCCGGACCACTGTGTCCGGGATCGACGAAGGCGGCCCCGAATCGAGAACCGCCTTATGACGCACCCTCGACCCCCGATGCCGCCCCCGTCAAGCAGGGTCTGTCCCCCGGTGCCGACGGGTGGAGCGGTTCGGCGCTCCCACCTGCGCGGGGTCCTTCTCGATACATCCGGGGATCGGGGCCCCGGCGTGTCCGCCCGGCGCGGGCCGGCGTGCGCCCGAGCGGTGCGGCCGGCGTGCGCCGCGGCGGCGCGCCGTGGGTGCACACGGCTCGCGCCCCGACCTTCCCGAGGCCTGCGAGCGCACGTAGGGTGGCAGCCATCACACGTCGCGACGGAGGAGGCGACCACGATGGCGCAGACAGAGCCCCACCTGGCCGAGATCGCGCTGCGGGTCGCGCGCGGCGAGCTGGCCCTCGTGCCCGGCAGTCCGCGAAGCGGCCCGAACTCGCGGGCGGAGGCGCAGGCGCTGCTGTTCGATGCGCTCGGCGCCCTCCCGGAGGATGTGCAGCACCGCCTGTTCGGCGAGCCCTCCCAGCGCGCGATGTTCCTGTACTACGAGGAGGGCCCGGCCACCGTGGGCGTGGTCCTCGAACCGGCGACCGCCGTGCACGGCCCCACCCTCGCCGCGGTGGAACGGCACGTGCGCGAGGTCGTCGCCGCAGAGCGCGGAGTCGTGCACGAGGACGTGCGCGTGTTCGGCACCCGCGTGGACCGCGATGTGGTGCTCACTGCGCTGCAGGACGTCGTGCCCCGGAGGTGAGGGCGGGCGGCCGCCGTTCCGAGGCAGGTCGCTGCGACGCCGCCGCGTCGGAGTCTCCGCGTCAGAGAGCCCGAGGGAGCTCCTTCTCGAGTCTCTGCGAGGTCTCCGTGGCGCTGCGGCGCACGCCTGCGTCGTCGACGTACTCGTAGGTGCAGGTCTCCGACTCGCCGGTCGCCGCGAAACCGAGCCGCTCGTACAGGCGTCGCGCATCGGGATTGTCGATACCGACGGCGAGACCGATCCGGCCCTGCGGTCGTGCGGCATCCTCGGCCTCCGCGATCAGCGCGGAGCCGACTCCTCTGCTGCGGAAACCCGCCTCGACGCGCAGGTTCCGCAGCTCCGGCACCTGCTTCCACACCAGCTCCCCCGAGCCGACGGGGACCTCACCGATCCGCGCGACCAGGAAGAGGCACAGTCCCTGCTGCTGGGCGGCGAACACGGAGGACGCATAGTCCTTCCCCACGGGCTCAGGAGAGGTGAGCGCGCGCGCATCGTCCTCCGCGCAGGGGTGGATGCGCAGTCCTGCGGCGGGGTCCGGTGCGTCCATGCGCGCACCCTACCGACCCCGGCGAGCGCGGGAGGGCGTGAGGCGAGCCTGTTCAGCGGCGGTCGAGGTAGCCGCGGGCCGACCGGTGGGCCCGGTCGATCTTCTGGGCATGCGCGGGGGCGCGCTTCCGGGCGGCGCCCGCGACGGCGTCCGCGGCGCTCCCGGCGGCTTGCCGCCCCTTCTCGGTCCGCAGGGCATGGCGGGCGGCGTGGACGAGGTGGGAGAGTCTCATGCCCCGGTACACGATCAGGGTGCTCTGCGGTCTTCCTGAACCCCGCCGTGGCGGAGGCTGAACGCCGCCCTTCGGCGACCGGTGCCGCCCGCGCCTCATCGAGCGCTTGTGCAGCCCGTCGTTCCCGCGGCTCAGCGGGACGTCTGCGATGCGCTCCGCACCCTGGCGCGTTCCACGGCCTCGCGCGCGTTCCCCTGCCACGGGTCCCCGTGCCCGGGCAGGATCAGGCCGACGGGCAGGTCGGCGAACACATCGAGCCCGTCGAGCGCCGCCTGCGGATCCCGCGCGAAGAACTCGGGGAGCATCTGGGGCCCGTCGACGACGGAGAGCCGATGCCCCGTGATCAGCGCGTCGCCGCTGAGGAGGATCCCGGCGTCCCGCAGCAGGAATGCCGCGTGCCCGAGGCTGTGGCCGGGCGAGGCCACGGGCTCGGGATGCCCGGGGAGGTCGAGGGGCCCACCCAGAGGCAGCGGCGAGGCCGACGGCACGGCCAGGTGGGAGAGCCCGCCCGCACGCAGGACCGTGAGGATCCACCGCGCCATGTGCGGGGCGGAGAGGTTGGCGAGCACGTCGCGCGCGCCCGCCTGGTCGTGGACCTCGCCGTGCAGGGCGGGGATCTCGTCAGGATGCGCGAGCACGGGCACATCCCAGTGGCTGAGCAGGCCGGGCACGGTGCCGATATGGTCGACGTGCGCATGGGTGACCAGCACGGCGCGGACCTTCGAGGGGCTGCCGACGAGTCGGCGCACGTCGTCCGCGACCTGCGGAGCATCCCCGGGGTAGCCGGCCTCCACGAGGGTGAGCTCGTCGTCCTCGCGCAGCAGGATCCAGTTGGATCCGCATCCGGAGGAGAAGAACACTCCGTCGGCGACTTCACGCATGGCAGGGGTCCTCCGGTTCTCGGACGGGGCGCGCAGCACGGACAGGGACGGCGACGCGCTGGTAGGCGGCGCGCCGGTCGGCGGTGTCAGTCACCCAGGATCGCTCCGCGCGAGGCGGACTTCACGAGCTTGACGTACTTGGCCAGAACTCCCTTGGTGAACTTCGGCGGCAGCGGCGCCCACCCCTTCTTGCGGGACTCGAGCTCCTCGGGGTCCACCAGCACGTCCAGCTTCCCCGTCGCGACCTCGAGGCGGATCCTGTCGCCGTCGCGCACGAAGGCGATCGGCCCGCCGTCCACGGCCTCCGGGGCGATGTGGCCGACGCACAGGCCGGTGGTGCCGCCGGAGAAGCGTCCGTCGGTCATGAGCAGGACGTCCTTCCCCAGGCCGGCGCCCTTGATCGCCGCGGTGATCGCAAGCATCTCGCGCATCCCGGGGCCTCCCTTGGGGCCCTCGTAGCGGATGACGACCACGTCGCCGTGGGTGATGGTGCCGTTGCGCAGGGCCTGCAGAGCGGGCTTCTCGCGCTCGAAGACGCGCGCGGTCCCCTCGAAGACGTCGCCCTCGAAGCCGGCGGACTTCACGACCGCGCCCTCGGGGGCGAGGGAGCCGTGGAGGATCGTGATGCCGCCGGTGGGTGCGATCGGGTCGGACACCGGTCGCAGGATCTTCCCGTCGGGCTCGGGCGGGTCGAGGACCTCGAGGTTCTCGGCGATCGTCCGGCCGGTGACGGTGAGGCAGTCGCCGTCGAGCAGCCCCGCCTCGAGGAGGGAGCGCATGACGACCTGGATGCCGCCGACGCGGTCCACGTCGTTCATGACGTACTGGCCGTAGGGCTTGAGGTTCGCCAGATGAGGGACCTTCGCGCCGATGCGCGCGAAGTCCTCGAGCGTGAGGTCGACGTCGACCTCGTGGGCGATCGCCATGAGGTGCAGCACCGCGTTGGTGGAGCCGCCGAACGCCTGGACGACGGCGATCGCGTTCTCGAACGCGGGCTTGGTGAGGATGTCGCGCGTGGTGATGCCCTGGCGCAGCATCTCCACGACGGCCTCGCCGGCGCGTCGCGCGTCCGCGTCGCGGCGCCGGTCGGCCGACGGCGGCGTCGCCGAGCCGGGGATCGACATCCCGATCGCCTCGGCGACGGTGGACATGGTGTTGGCGGTGTAGAAGCCTCCGCAGGCGCCCTCGCCGGGGCAGATGCGGCGCTCGATCTGGTCGGCGTCGGCCTGGCTCATGCGGCCGCGGGCCAGTGCCCCGGCGGCCTCGAAGCCGTCGATGATGGTGACGTCCTTCGAGGTGCCGTCGGACAGGTCCACGTGGCCGGGCATGATGCTCCCGGCGTAGACGAACACGCTGGCCAGGTCCAGCCGTGCGGCGGCCATGAGCATGCCCGGCAGGGACTTGTCGCAGCCGGCGAGCAGGACGGAGCCGTCGAGCCTCTCGGCGCTCATCACGGTCTCGACGGAGTCGGCGATCAGGTCGCGCGAGACCAGGGAGAAGTGCATGCCCTCGTGGCCCATCGAGATGCCGTCGGATACGGAGATGGTGCCGAACTGCAGGGGGTAGCCGCCCGCGGCGTGCACGCCGTCCTTCGCGGCGCCCGCCAGCCGGTCCAGGGAGAGATTGCACGGGGTGATCTCGTTCCAGGAGCTGGCGACGCCGATCTGCGGCTTGTCCCAGTCCTCGTCCCCCATGCCCACGGCGCGGAGCATCCCGCGCGAGACGATCGCGTCGGGCCCGTCGGTGACCTGGTGACTGCGGGGCTTCAGTCGCGAGGCGCCGGTGCCGGTGGCAACGGGATCGGCGGCGGTGGGATCGGCGGCGGTGGGGTCGGAATCGGCGGTGTTCCCGGGGGCGGTCATGCCCTCGACTCTAGGACGTGAGCGCGATCATGTCAGGGGGCACGGGAGCGGAGGATCCCCCGCCCTACGCGACCTCAGGCGGCCATGGGGCGCTCGGTCGCGCCGATCCGGAGCGCCGACAGCACGGCTGCCAGGACGACGGCAGGACGATCCCTGCCTCCACCGCGCGCCGAGCCCCGACGCAGTCCGAGAGGTTCCCGGCGCACAACAGCAGTGACGCGAACACCAGCGCGTACCCGTCGACCATCCACAGCAGCGCGGAGATCCCGCCGCCCGGCTCCCGTCCGGTCGAGCTGAAGGCGGTGTTCACCATGAGGATGTCGAGCGTGGCGAGGACGAACGCGCCCGCCAGCGCAGCCGCAGAGATAGCCTGACCGCAGGCGGCTAGTACCCGGGCAGGCGCTGGCCGCCCAGAGCGGGGGCGTCGCCCCCGCCCGGGTGCCCCCACCCCCTTCCACGGGGCGCGGGCGCTTCCTGTGAAGTGTCGGACTTGCCCCCACGAATGTCCCGCGCGCCGTGGAGTGGCCTTCGGTGGCTCTCTTGATTGAAGCCCGGGAGATCCACCTCTGGAGTGGCGCACTTCGAAAACGTCCCCCGTTCTCGGTACCTGGGAGGCGGGGGCGTTCTTCGTGCCTGGGGGTAGCCTTCGTGGAAGGTGGCTTCTTCTGTGGACCGTCGGGGAGGCCTCCACGTCGCGGGAGCAGCCACTCCCGCCATTCGAAGCGCCCCCATCCTGACCTCACGATCGGGGTGGGGGCGCTCCGTCGTCTCCTGAGTAGCTCAGCGGCGCCGACCTGCGGCCAGACCGTAGACGACCATGACGATCAATGCGCCGATGACGGAGAGCACGATCGTCCACACGCTCCACGGATCCGCGAAGACACCGGGGACTGCCGCAAGGATGGGTGACATCTGATCTGGCTTGCCCGTAGGGCGGCCTGGAAGGATGTGTACCATGCCCGCTCCCTACCCCCAGGAGTT
>NZ_JBHTSV010000038.1:0-33621 GCF_042794925.1 Brachybacterium sp. NPDC056505 | reverse complement strand
GGATCCGTCGGATCCGGTGCGCCACGCTCATCTCTTCTGCCGGGTCCCCGCAGGACCGACGGTCCCCTGCCGGCCGCCTGCGAGCCGACAGGTCAGTACGCGACGGTGAAGCGTGCGTTCCGGTGCGCGGGCTCCTCGATCTCGTCGACGACGGCGATCGCGAGATCGGCGCCGGAGATGAAGGACTCGCCCTTCTCGTCGGAGACGAGCACGTCGCCGCCCACGCGGTAGGAGCCGGTGCGCTCGCCCGGCGCGTATCCGCCGAAGCCCGCCGCGGGGCTGAGGAAGAACCAGTCGAGATCGCTCTCGTCGCCCCGCAGGTCCTCCAGGACGGCGCCCAGCTCGCGGGCCTCGGTGAGGAACGCGTCCGGGAAATCGGGGGTGTCCACCAGCAGCGGTCCCCCCTCGCTCACGTGCAGGGAGCCGGCGCCGCCGATCACGCCCAGGCGCACGCCCTTGCTCTCCGCGATGCGGGCGAGCTCGGCGTAGGCGCCGCGCAGCACGCCGGGCGCGGCGAGCTCTCCGCGCGGGGAGCTCGTGGCGACGACCGCGTCGGCCCCGCCGAGCACATCGCCCAGGAACGCCGCGTCGCGTACGTCCCCCGCGCGGTGCGAGGCGCCGGCGGGAAGGCTGTGCGGAGCCGTGCGGCTCACGGCGACGACGTCGTGGCCGCGGCGCGCGGCCTCCTCGACGATCAGCGAGCCGGCGTAGCCGGTGCCGCCGAGGACGACGATGTGGGAGGAGCCGGTCGAGGTGCTGGTCATGGTGTCTCCTTCGGGGCGCTCGGCACCCGGATCGATCTGATGCCCGACGGATCCGCCGGGCCGGTGCGACGTGCGCCGCACCCACGACGCTCACTGTAGGTAACTCGGTATCCTTTGGGAAGTAGGCACCTCGCAGTAACCGCCCGGCGGCAGTCGCTCGTCCCCTGCCGCTGCCCCACCCGGCCCCTCGGCCGACCCTTGAGAGGAACCGCCATGTCCGCCCCCGCCCTCTACGACCCGTACCGCGTCTGCCCGTCCCGCCAGCTGCTGGACCGCATCGGCGACCGCTGGACCGTGCTGATCATCGGCACCCTCGAGGACGGCCCCCTGCGCTTCTCGCAGATCTCGCGGCGCATCGACGGGATCAGCCAGAAGATGCTCACCCAGACCCTGCGCTCGCTCGAGGCCGACGGCCTCGTCGTCCGCACCGTCTACCCCGAGGTGCCGCCGCACGTCGAGTACGAGCTGTCCGCGCTGGGCCGCACCCTCCTCGAGCCGCTCGAGATCCTCCGCGCCTGGGCCGTCGACCACATGGACGAGGTCGCCACCGCACGCGCCGCCGCCCTGAGCTGACCGCTCGGGCGCGCGGCTCCGCATCCGCTCGGATGTCCCTCCCCTGTGGTGTGCTGAGCCCATGGACACCCTCACCGTGATCCTCGTCCTCCTGGTCGGCGTGGCCCTCGGCGCGCTGGGCACCTACCTCGTCATGCGCGATCCGCGCTCGCGAGGCGCCTCCCGCACCGATGCCGGCCGCCTCGATGCGCAGGCAGCGCCCGCGATCGACCCCGCCCAGCTGCAGCTCGAGCGCGAGGCGGAGCGCCGCGAGTCCCAGGCCGCCCAGCGCGACGCCGAGCTGCGCAGCACGCTCGCCCCGATCACGCATGCGCTCACCCAGCTCGAGCAGCACGTCGAGCGCAGCGAGAGCGCCCGCGCCCGGTCCGACGGCGCGCTGCGCGCCCACCTCGAGGAGCTCGGCGAGCGCACGCGCGACCTGGATCGGGGCACCCACGCCCTCACCGCCGCCCTGCGCGCGCCCACCTCCCGGGGCCGGTGGGGCGAGGTGCAGCTGCGCCGCATCGTCGAGGCGGCGGGCATGCTCGAGCACGTCGACTTCAGCGAGCAGCACGCCGGCCGCGGCGCGAGCGGCGAGGCGGGCCAGCGTCCCGACATGGTGGTGCGCCTGAGCGGCGGGCGCAGCGTCGTCGTCGACGCGAAGGCGCCGATGGACGCCTACCTCGACGCGGTCGAGGAGCCCGACCCCGATCGTGCCCGCACCCGGCGCGCCGCCCATGCCAAGGCGATGCGCGGTCACGCGGACCGCCTGAGCTCGAAGGCGTACTGGGCCGCGCTCGGCGACACCCCCGAGTTCACGGTGATGTTCGTGCCCAGCGACGGCGTGCTCGCCGCCGCCCTCGAGTCCGATCCCGAGCTGCTCGAGCACGCGTTCTCCCGCGACGTCGTCGTCGCCTCCCCCGCGACCCTCGTCGCGCTCCTGCGCACGGTCGCCCACACCTGGCGCACCGACTCCCTGAACCGCGACGCCCGCCAGGTGCTCGACGCGGGCCGCGAGCTGCACCACCGGCTGGGCACGCTCGCAGGTCACCTCGGGAAGGTGGGACGCTCCCTGGACTCCTCGGTCGCCGCCTACAACGACGCCGTCGGCTCCCTGCAGTCCCGAGTGATGGTCACCGCCCGGCGCTTCGAGGAGATGGAGCTGACCTCGAAGAAGGTCGAGGACGTCGAGCAGCTCACCCGTCGCGCCCGCAGCCTCGACGAGGAGCAGATCGCCGACCTCGCCCGCGGGGACGCGATCGGGCGTGCAGATGGCACCGACTCCCGCGCGGCGGGCTGAGTCCCTGTATTCCGTGTCGCCGGTGCGCGCCCGCATGCCAGAGTGGGCCCATGTCCCCGAGCACAGCGCGCGCCGACGCGCCCACGCTGCGCGGGGATCTCACGGCGCGGCTGGGCCTGCTGGGCTTCATCGCCTCCGCCTCGCCCGGCCGGGCCGTCGGCCTCGTGCTCCTGGCCCTCGCCTCGATGGCGGCGAGCGGCGGCACGATCCTGGGTCTCGGCGACGTGGTCGGCGGCCTCGCCGGCGCCGTCCAGCGCACGGCGGCCGACGGGCGGCTCGTGCGCGGCATCCTGGTGCTCGGCGCGAGCCTGATCGCGACACCCGTCATCGGGGCGCTCTCCGAGGTGGTCACCGCGGGCCTCGATGCCCGGGTGCGCGAGCAGCGCAGCCTGCACCTGGCGCTGATCTTGCTGAGCCCCGAGGGCGTCGCGCATCTCGACGGCACTCAGGCCTCGGGCCGCGCCGCCGACCTGCTGGAGAAGGTCCGGGACTGGCGCATGCTGTCCTCGACCGCCAACGCCCAGGTCGTCGTCACCGCCCGCCTCACGGGCCTCGCGCCTCTTGCGATCCTCGCGAGCTGGAACCCACTGGTCGCGCTCGTGCTGCTCGTGGTCGCGCGCCTCGTCTCCCGCGTGTGGGTGCAGTACCTCGCGAGCCTCTTGGACACGATCTCCGGCAGCGCGCGCTCGACCGCCCAGCGCCGCACCCGGTACGCCTTCCGGGTCGCCTCCGGCGAGCGCACCGCCCGGGAGGTGCGCCTCTTCGGCCTGCTGCCCTGGCTGCGCCCGCGCCTGGCGGGCCACGACCGCGGCGACGCCCTCTTCACGGCCGACGTGCCGCGGACGCGATCCGCCGATGCGGTCGCGCTCGTCTCGGCGCTCGTGCTCGTCGGCGTCTCCCTGCTGCTGGTCCACGATGCCCTGGCCGGCCACCTCGACGCGGGTCGCCTGGCCGCGGTCTTCGCCGCGGCCGCCGCCGTGCTCGACGGCTTCGGGCCGATCGGCGACCCGCAGACGCTGTTCCTGCAGGCGGGCCACACCCATCGCGAGATCGACGCCCTCGAGCGGGAGCTCGCGGCCGACGCGGGTCGTGAGCCACCGCGCAGCGCGGTCGACGGCCCCGAGGCCGCCGTCGGACCGCACAGCGCCGCCATCAGCCTGCGTGACGTCTCCTTCCACTACCCCCAGCACGAACGGCCCGTGCTCGAGCACCTCGACCTGACGATCCCCGCGGGCCAGACCCTCGGCATCGTCGGGGCGAACGGTGCGGGCAAGTCCACGCTCATGTCCCTCATCGCCGGCCTCGAGCGCCCGACCTCGGGGACGGTGGAGGTCGGTGGGCTGCCCGCCGCGCCGGCGCCCGAGCAGCATCCCCGGGTGGCGATGATCCTGCAGGACTTCACGCGCTTCCCGCTCAGCGTCACCGACAACGTGATGCTCGGTCGCCCGGCCGGCCCCGACGACGTCCACGAGCTGATCCGGCGCGCCGGCGGCGCTGCGGTCCTCGAGCGCCTGACCCGTGAGAACGCGGGACTGGGGACGCCCCTCGCGCCGGGGCTCGCGGGCGGCACCGACCTCTCGGGAGGGCAGTGGCAGCGGCTCGCCCTCGCCCGCGCGCTCGCGGCCGTCGAGGACGGCGCCCAGGCGCTCGTGCTCGACGAGCCGACGTCGGCCCTCGACGTCCGCGCCGAGGCGGCGCTGTTCGAGGACCTCATGGAGCTCGGCCGCGGCGTCACCACGCTGCTCGTCTCCCACCGCCTCTCCTCCGTGCGCCGCGCCGAGCGGATCGTCGTCCTCGAGGGCGGGCGCATCGTCGAGGACGGTCCGCACGAGGAGCTCATGGCCCGCGGCGGGCGCTACGCGGAGATGTTCACGCTGCAGGCACGTCGCTTCGCGCGCGCCGGAGGCCACGAGGCCGACGGCGCGCGGGAGGGGGCCGAGGATGCGTGAGTCGATCCGCCCGATCCTCTTCGTGCTGCGCGAGAGCTGGAAGGTCTCGCCGCGCGCCTGCATCTTCGCGTTCCTCGAGACCTTCGCGAAGCTGCTCGAGGGCCTCACACCGCTGCTGTACGGGATCATCGTCGCCGCCGTCGTCGCCGCCGAATCCCGGGCCGCCCTGCTCGCAGGGGCCGCCGCGGCCGCCCTGATCGGCACGAACTCACTGCTGTCGATCTGGGGCACCCGCTACCGGGTGGGCCTGCTGCAGGCGATGGCCGACCGCTTCGAGGCCCGCACTGCGCAGCACCTCGCCTCGCTGACCACCCTCTCCCATCTCGAGGACCCGGAGACCCTGGACACCGTCCAGGCCCTGCGCGATCACGGCGGGGCGGTGGGCATGGGGTACAACTCGCTGATGAACGCCGTGCGCTCGTTCATCGCCCCGGCGACCGCGCTGGTCGTCGCGATCGGGGCCGATTGGCGTCTCGCGCTCGTCGCGCTCGCCGGCGTCCCGCAGATCCTCATCACCACCCCCACCACCCGCATCCGCAGGCGTGCCGAGGAGGAGAGCGCCGAGCCCAGCCGGCGCCTCGGCGCGCTCATGGATCTCACCTCGCAGAGGGCGGGCGCGAGCGAGATCCGCGCCTTCGGCGCACGCGGCTTCCTGCTGCAGAGGATCGGTGCCGCCGCCCGCGACTGGACCGGGCCGGAGGTCGCTGCCACCCGGCGCTCCTCGGCGCTGATGCTGCTCGCCTCGCTCGCCTTCTACGTGCCCGCCGTCGGCGTGATCGCGTGGATGGCCCACGACGCCCTGGCCGGCGCGGTCTCGCTCGCCGCGATGACGATCGCCGTGATGAGCCTCGAGAACCTGCAGAATGCGGCGCGCTCGATCAGCATGGGCATCACGACGCTCCAGAACAGCCTGCGGACCGTGAACCGCTACCTGTGGCTCACCGATCGGGTCGAGGAGGACGCGCGCGCCCACCGCGGCACGGCCGCTCCGCCCGCGCGCCTCGAGGACGGGATCCGGCTCCGGGGCGTCACCTTCACCCGCCCCGGCGGGCGCACACCGGTCATCGAGGACGTGGACATGGATCTGCCGGCGGGTTCCACCGTGGCCCTGGTCGGGGAGAACGGCGCGGGCAAGTCGACGCTCGTCGACCTGCTGCTGGGCATGCACGACCTCGACGCCGGGACGATCGAGGTCGACGGCGAGCCGCTCCCGCGGCTCGATCCCGTCGCCTGGCGCGAGCGCTGCGCGGGTGCCTTCCAGGACCATGCGCGGCTCGAGTACACGGCGCTCGAGGCGGTGGGGGTGGGCGATCTGCCGCGCGCCGAGGATCCTTCCGAGGTGCGACGTGCGATCGCCGACGCCTCCGCCGAGGACATCATGCACGCCCTCCCCCGCGGCCTCGCGACGCCGCTCGGCACGAGCTGGGAGGGCGGGAGCGGCCTCTCGGGCGGGCAGTGGCAGCGCCTCGCGATCGCGCGCGGGATGATGCGCACGAGCCCGCTGCTGCGGGTGCTGGACGAGCCGACGAGCGCGCTCGATCCCGCGACCGAGGACGCCCTGTTCACCCGCTACGCCGAGGCCGCCGGACGGACCGGCACGACCGGCGGGGTGACGCTGCTGGTCACCCATCGCTTCTCGACCGTCGCCGCGGCCGACCTGGTGGTAGTCCTCGACCACGGCCGGGTGCTCGAGCAGGGGACGCACGCCGAGCTCATGGCCCGCGGCGGCCGGTACCGGGAGCTCTACGACCTGCAGGCCCGCGGATACAGGTGATCGGACCGCGATCCCGTCGCCATCATCGACGTCCCGCCGCCGTCACCGCCCCTTCTCCCGCCGGGCCGCCTTCCCGCGGCCCCGCGGCAGCACGAGCACCGGCACGGGCGCATGGCGCAGTATGCGCGCAGCCGTGGACCCCAGGAACACCCGGGCGAGACCGGCATGGGAACTGGAGCCGATGACGAGCAGGTCGCCGCTGCGCCATTCGAGACCGCCCACAGCGGCGGACCAGCGGTCCCCCTCGACCACGGATCCCGCGTCGGCCTCGACCTCCGGGCACGCGGCGCGCACCTCGTCGAGGATCGTGCGCTGGGTGCGCACCGCATCGCGCCGCCACTGCGCGTAGAAGCCGCTCTCCCGGAAGGCGGTCATCGCGCTCCGGGTGCCGATGCGCACAGCGAAAGTGACCACCGTGAGCGAGGTGCCCAGCGCCTCGAGCACGCGGACCACGCCGGGCACGAGCGCCGCGTCGGCATCCGACGGATCCACGGCGAGCACGATCCGCGAGAGCGTGCCCTCGCCGGGGTCGAAGCCGCGCGGCGCGAGGGCGACGGGGACCCGTGAGCTGTGGACGAGGCGGTCGCTCGTGCTGCCGAGCCCGATCCGACCGACGACCCCGTCGGCCGATCCGACCACGAGCATGCGGCATCCGCGATCGCGGGCCTCGCGCTCGAGGATCTGCGGCACCGAGCGGCCGACGCGCATCACCGTCCGGACCTCGAGGTCCTCGGGCAGGCGGGAGCGCGCCTCGGCGAGCGCCTCGCGCGCGAGGCCGGTGATCTCCCGGCGCCAGTCGTCGTCGACCCCGGAGAAGTCGCGCAGCGACGGGGAGCCGAAGGAGTCGTGGACGACGCAGCACAGCACGAGGTCCTCGCCGAGGGACCGCGCGATCGCGGCTCCCAGGCGCAGTCCCGATCCCGTGCGGGTGTCGGGTCCGAAGCCGACGAGGATGCTCATCGCACGCCTCCTCGTCCGTCCTCGTCGGACCCGGGTCCGGCCCCGGGCCCGGACCCGCCCGGCTCGCCCATGAAGGGCGTGGGCGTCAGGACCGGTCCGCTCCCGCGCGATCCCAGGTGCGAGTGCCGGTAGCTGTACACCACGTAGACGATGAGCCCGATCAGCAGCCAGGCCAGGAACCGCAGCCACGTCTCCACGGCGAGGCTCGCCATGAGCCCCGCGCAGGCGAGGACGCTGACGATCGGCAGCACGGGCACGAGCGGCGTGCGGAAGGGACGCTCCATGTCCGGATCGGTGCGACGCAGGACCACCACGGCGATCGCGACGACCACGAAGGCGAACAGGGTGCCGATGCTGACCATCTCGGCGAGCACGGAGATCGGGATGAATCCTGCGAGCAGCGCGACCGCGCCCACGGTGAGGGACGTCATCAGCACCGGCGTCCCCCAGCGTGCGTGGACGCGTGAGAACACCGGCGGCAGCAGCCCGTCGCGTGCGAGGGCGAAGCCGATCCGCCCCATCGCCACGATGTCCACGAGGATCACCGAGCTGAGCCCGGCGACCGCGGCGATGCCCACAAGAATCCCAACCCAGGGCAGGCCGACCTGGTGGAAGACGTCGGCCACGGCGTCTCCTTCGGAGAGTTTGGAGTACTCGACCATGCCCGTGACCACGAGGCACACGCCCACGTACAGGACGGTGCAGATGGCGAGCGTCCCGAGCAGGCCCATCGGCATGTCGCGGGCCGGCTTCTTGGTCTCCTCGCCGAGGTTCGCGACCGCCTCGAACCCGGAGTAGGCGAAGAAGACGACGGCAGCGGCGACGAACACTCCCGCGACCCCGAAGGTCGAGGGCTCGATCCCCGTGACCGCCTGCCAGAGCGGCGAGGTGAGCCGGGAGCCGGTGCCCTCGGAGTGCTGGGCCGGCGGGATGAAGGGCACCAGGTTGTCGGTCTTGATGTAGAAGACGCCCACGACGATGACGAACACGCACACCAGCACCTTGATGAGCACGAGCCCGTTGGTCACCCACTTCGACTCGCGGATGCCGCGGATCGCGACGACGCCCAGCAGGACCGCGATGAAGATGGCGCCGACGTTCACCACGGATCCCTCCTCGGCGAACCACTTCGAGGGCAGTCCGAACACGCCCGCCACGTAGCCGGACCAGCCGCGCGAGACCACCGCGGCGCCGAGCGCGAACTCCAGGATCAGGTCCCACGCGATGATCCAGGCGAAGATCTCCCCGATCGTCGAGTAGGCGTAGGTGTAGGAGCTGCCCGCGGTGGGGACGGCGGAGGCGAGCTCCGCGTAGCAGAGGGCGGCGAGAAGGGCGACGACGCCCGCGATCATGAAGGAGATCATCACGGCCGGGCCCGCGTTCTCCTTGGCCTGCAGGCCGGTGAGGGTGAAGATCCCCGTCCCGATCACGATGCCGATCCCGAAGCCGATGAGGTCCTTGACCCCGAGGTCCTTCTTCAGGTGCGCGTGGTCCTCGTCATCGTCCTGATGCAGGACCGTCTCGATGCTCTTGCGTCGCAGCACGCTCATGCAGCCGCCTCCTCGTCTCGGGCCGCCCGACGCCGCGGACCGCAGTGGACTGCGGAGGCGTGGTGCCGTGCGGGCTGGGGCAACACTCCACCCGCGGACGTGTGCTGTCAATCACACGTTCGCGCGCACGCCGTCCGACGACGGTGCGCGGGTCCTCCCCATGCCCCGTCCTTCCACACCCGCCGCCACGGTGCTCGAACGTCCCCGCGCCGTGCCAGAGTGGACCCATGACCGAGACCCCGTCCCATCGGCCTCTCGCGCCGACGGCCGCCGAGACCACGCCGGAGAACCCGTGGCCTCTGCGCCAGCTCTCGGTGAAGGTCGGCGAGTACGTCGCACGGATGTCCCCGATCTGGGTCGAGGGGCAGATGGTGCAGCTGAACCGCCGCCCGGGCAGCGGCCTGGCGTTCATGACGCTGCGCGACGCCGAGGTGGACATGTCCTTCTCGGTGCCGATCCGCGAGCACGTCCTGCGGGCGATGACGGTCGAGCTCGTGCCGGGGGCGCGCGTAGTCGTGCACGCGAAGCCCACCTTCTGGAACAAGCGCGGCAGCCTCCAGCTCGAGGCGAGCGAGATCCGGCCCGTCGGCCTCGGCGAGCTCCTCGCGCAGCTCGAGCAGCTCAAGCGCGCCCTCGCCTCCGAAGGCCTGTTCGAGGACTCCCGCAAGCAGCAGCTCCCGTTCCTCCCGCGCACGATCGGCCTCATCTGCGGACGCGAGTCCGCGGCGGAGAAGGACGTCGTGGTCAACGCCCGCCGCCGCTGGCCCGCGGTCGACTTCGCCATCCGCGAGGTCGCGGTGCAGGGGCAGAAGGCGGTGCGCGAGGTCTCCGCCGCGCTCACCGAGCTGGACGCCCTCGAGGACGTCGACGTCATCATCATCTCCCGCGGCGGGGGCTCCCTCGAGGACCTGCTCCCCTTCAGCGACGAGAAGCTGGTGCGCCTGGTCGCGGGCGCCCGCACACCGATCGTCTCCGCGATCGGCCACGAGGTCGACACCCCTCTCGTGGACCTCGCGGCCGATGTGCGCGCCTCGACCCCCACGGACGCCGCCAAGCGCGTGGTGCCGGACATCCAGGCCGAGCTCGAGCAGCTCGACCTGGGCCGCTCGCGCCTGCGCTCGGCGGTGCGCACGCGCCTGGAGCGCGAGCAGGCGAACCTCGACGCCTTCCGGTCGCGACCCGTGCTCGAGAACCCGGCGAGCATCCTCACCGCACCCGCCGAGGAGATCCGCTCGCGCATCGCGCTCGCCCGCACGCTTGTCGGCTCCCGCCTGGACCGGGCGCGCGACGAGACCGCCCACCTGGGCCGTCAGGTCCGCGCGCTCAGCCCGCTCGCGACCCTCGAGCGCGGCTACGCCGTGGTGCAGACGCCCGACGGCACGATCGTGCGCGCCCCCGAGTCCGCTCCCGTCGACGCCGCACTCTCCGTGCGCGTGGCGGGCGGCCGTTTCGGCGCTCTGCGCACCGAGCACGATCCCTACACCCCGCCCGACATGGACACGATCGACGGCGCCGCATCCGGTGCCCCTGCACAGGTCCCGGCCGACGACCGCACCGATCCCACCGACCAGCCCGATGCCCCGGAGGAGAACCGATGAGCACCACGCCCGAGGATCCCACGACGGACGATCCTGCGGAGGAGGGCACCGTGCCCGCTCCCGCCGACGACGACGCATCCGACTCCGCGCCGGATCTGCCCGAGGACATCGCCGCCCTCAGCTACGAGGCCGCCCGCGACCAGCTCGTCGAGGTGGTGCGCCGCCTGGAGTCCGGGCAGGGCGGGCTCGAGGAGTCGATCGCCCTGTGGGAGCGCGGCGAGATGCTCGCCCGCCGCTGCCAGCAGTGGCTCGACGGAGCGCGTCAGAAGCTCGACGAGGCGGTCCAGGCCCGGCGCTGAGCACCGATCGCTCCGGCGCTGAGCGATGAGGAGAGCTCCGGCTCCGAGGGCCGGCGGACCACGCCGTCGACGTGGCCGCGCCGGGGCTCAGGACCCCGTGGTGCCGCCGTCCTCGATGCTGCGCACGGTCGCCTGCGCCGCGGTCTTGAGGTCGCCGTCGTCGGCCGTGCCGTGCACGATGACGGCCCAGCCGTCGCCCTGGCACGTGATGCCGTGCTCGTCGTCCTCGCCGCTCACCGTCTGGCAGTCCGCGCCCTCGATCGTGACGTCCCCGGTCGCGTCCGCCCCGGGCAGCTCCGAGGAGAGGTCCGCCGCGGACATCTCCTCGCTCTCCACGATGTTCACCAGCGTGTTCGAGGGCGAGGTGAAGCGCAGCTCCCACGTCGGCCGATCGCCCGCCGTGAAATCCGCGGCGCGCGGGGTCCAGCTGCCGCCGAGCGCGGGCTGCGCCACGGGGAACGGCGCCTGCTCCTGGGCGCGCTGCGCGCTCGCGCCGACGTCCAGGCGGGAGGTCTCGGGGATCTCACGGTCCACGCTGCGCCCCACGCCGAAGAAGATCACGCCGACCACGGCCACGCAGCCGAGCGTGAGGCCGAGCGCCCAGGCGATGTTGCGCATCGAGGCGTCGCCCTTGCTCATCGAGTACGGCGAGCGCTTGCGCGGCGCGGGAGCGGAAGAGGCCGGCGCAGGAGCGGACGCGGGAACGGCGTCGGCGCCGTCCCTCTCGACACTTTCGGCGCTCTCGGCGCTCTCGGGCGCGGGCTCGGGCCTGCGCTCGGACGCCTCGGCGCTCGGATCCTTCGGTGTCGGCATGCACGCATTGTCGCGCGTTCGCCCCGTGCCGCGAAAAATGCCAAGATCTATGCTGTGAAGGCCACTTTTCTCACCGTCGGAGAATCGCTCACGGACATCGTCCTGCGCCCGGGGGAGCCGCCCGCCGAGTACCCGGGCGGGTCGCCCATGAACGTCGCGGTCGCGCTCGGCCGGCTCGGGCACGTCTCGCACCTGCTCACCCGCATCGGCGACGACGCCCGCGGGCGGGAGATCCGCGAGCACGTCGAGTCCTCGCGGGTCGTGCTCACCGCGGGCAGCATCGACGATCGTCCCACCTCGACCGCCCAGGCGCAGGTCGGGACCGACGGCGCGGCCCAGTACACCTTCGACCTGGTCTGGGATCCCGACCCCTCCGGTCTTCCCTCCGGCCTCGACGCCGTCCACACCTCGTCGATCGCCGCAGTGCTCGCCCCGGGCAGCGGCGTGGTCGCGGACGTCCTCGAGGCGCATCGGGACTCCGCGACGCTCAGCTACGACCCGAACATCCGCCCCGACCTCATGGGCGATCCCGCGACGGTGCGTCCGCAGATCGAGGCGCTCATCGGCCGCTGCGACATCGTGAAGTCGAGCGATGAGGACATCGCCTGGCTCTACGGCACCGACGACGTCGAGGACGTCGCGGCCTCCTGGCGAGGCCTCGGCCCCAGCGTCGTCGCGATGACCCGCGGCGGGGACGGGGCAGTCGGCTTCGGGCCCGACGGCCGGATCCCGGTGGATCCCGTACGCGTCGACGTCGCCGACACCGTAGGCGCCGGCGACACCTACTCCGCGGGGATCCTCGACGCCCTCGCGTCCCGCGACCTGCTGGGCGCCCGCCGGCGCGAGGCCCTCGCCGCGGCCGACACCGCAGTGCTGCAGGACGTCCTCGCGCACGCCGCCGCCCTCGCCGCCATCACCGTCTCCCGGCCCGGTGCCAACCCGCCCTGGGCCGGCGAGCTCGAAGACCGGCCCGACGGCAGTCCCCTCCCCCGCTGACCGTGCACCGCCGGTCGCCGGTCGCCGGACGCCGGACGCCGGACGCCGGACGCACCCATCGCGCTGCACCTACCGATAGCACTGCACCCACCGATCGCGCCGCATCCACCGATCGCACCGGTCCCACTGATCACCGCGTCACCCGAACACCCCGTCGGCCACCGCGCCGTCACCTCGGTCCGATACCGTCCGAGGGTCACCATCCATCACCCCGCGGGGCATGGCCCTCGCAGCACCGACGAACGAAGGAGTTCCTCCATGACCCAGCCCGAGTACCGCATCGAGCACGACACCATGGGTGAGGTGCGCGTCCCGGTCGACGCCCTGTACGGCGCCCAGACGCAGCGCGCCGTCGAGAACTTCCCGATCTCCGGCCAGGGCCTCGAGCCCGCGCACATCCACGCGCTCGCCCAGGTGAAGAAGGCCGCGGCCCGCGCGAACGAGGATCTCGGCGTGCTCGACGCCGCGATCGCGGATGCCATCATCGCCGCGGCCGACGAGGTCATCGCGGGCTCCCACGACGACCAGTTCCCGATCGACACGTACCAGACGGGCTCGGGCACGAGCTCGAACATGAACATGAACGAGGTGCTCGCGACGATCGCGTCGACGGCGTCGGGCCAGAAGGTCCACCCCAACGACCACGTCAACGCCTCGCAGTCCTCGAACGACGTCTTCCCGACCTCCGTGCACGTGGCCGTGACCAGCTCGGTCGTGAAGACCCTGCTACCCGCCCTCGAGCACCTCGCCGCCTCCCTCGAAGCCAAGGCCGAGGCGTGGAAGAGCGTCGTGAAGTCGGGCCGCACCCACCTCATGGACGCCACTCCGGTGACCCTGGGCCAGGAGTTCGGCGGCTACGCGGCGCAGATCCGCTACGGCGTCGAGCGCGTGCAGGCCGCGCTCCCCCGCACGGCGGAGGTGCCCCAGGGCGGCACCGCCGTCGGCACCGGTATCAACACCCCCGCCGGCTTCCCGCAGAAGGTCATCGCGAACCTCGCCGAGCAGACCGGGCTGCCGCTGACGGAGGCCCGCGACCACTTCGAGGCGCAGTCCGCGCGCGACGGCCTCGTCGAGATGTCCGGCGCGCTGCGCACCATCGCCGTCTCGCTCACGAAGATCTGCAACGACCTGCGCTGGATGGGCTCGGGCCCGAACACAGGCCTCGGGGAGATCGCGATCCCCGACCTGCAGCCCGGCTCCTCGATCATGCCCGGCAAGGTCAACCCCGTGATCCCCGAGGCCGTCCTGCAGGTGTGCGCGAAGGTCATCGGCAACGACGCGTCCGTCGCCTGGGGCGGCGCGCAGGGCTCCTTCGAGCTGAACGTGCAGATCCCCCTCATGGGCACCAGCCTTCTCGAGTCGATCCGCCTGCTCGCGAACGCCTCGAGGGTGCTCGCCGACAAGACGGTCGACGGTCTCACCGCGAACGAGGAGAAGGCCCGCTTCTACGCCGAGGCCTCCCCCTCGATCGTCACCCCGCTGAACAAGCTGATCGGCTACGAGAGCGCGGCGAAGATCGCCAAGCACGCCGTGAAGGAGCAGGTCTCGGTGCGCGAGGCCACGATCGCCCTCGGCTTCGTCGAGCGCGGCGAGCTCACCGAGCAGCAGCTCGACGACGCCCTCGACGTGCTCTCGATGACGACCCCGAAGGCCTGAGCGGCGCCGAGCCCCCGAGCAGAGAGCGGGCCCGCACTCCCCTCGGAGTGCGGGCCCGCGTCTGCGCGACGGCCGCCGGGTCGTCCCGGCGACCGCGACCCGTCCTCACATCACTGGCGCATCCAGCACATGCGTGACGAGCTCGGCGACCTTCGAGCGCTCGGAGCGCTGCAGGGTCATGTGGGCGAAGAGCTCGCTGCCCTTGAGGGCCTCGACCACGCTCGCGATACCGTCGTAGCGGCCCACGCGGAGGTTGTCGCGCTGGGCGACGTCGTGGGTGAGGACCACGCGGGACTTCTGACCGATGCGCGAGAGCATGGTCAGCAGCACGTTGCGCTCCATGGACTGGGCCTCGTCGACGATCACGAAGGCGTCGTGCAGGGAGCGGCCGCGGATGTGGGTCAGCGGGAGCACCTCGAGCATGCCGCGGCTGAGCACCTCGTCGATCACGTTCTGGCTGACCATCGAGCCCAAGGTGTCGAACACCGCCTCTCCCCAGGGCCCCATCTTCTCGCCCTGGTCGCCGGGCAGGAAGCCGAGCTCCTGGCCGCCCACCGCGTAGAGCGGACGGAACACCATGATCTTGCGCTGCGTGCGCTTCTCCAGGACCGCCTCGAGGCCGGCGCACAGCGCGAGCGCGCTCTTGCCGGTGCCGGCGCGACCGCCCATGGAGACGATGCCGATGGACTCGTCCAGCAGCAGGTCGATCGCGATGCGCTGCTCGGCGCTGCGCCCGTGGACGCCGAAGACGCCCTGGTCGCCGGGGACGAGCCGCACGCTGCCCTCGCGGGTGACGCGCCCGAGGGCGCTGCCGCGGGGACTGGTCATGGTGACGCCGGTGTGGACGGGACGATGGGAGACCTCGGGGATCTCCACGTCGCTGCCGTCGTAGAGCGCGGTCATCTCCTCCTCGCCGACGCTCGCGGTGACCATTCCGGTGTATCCGCGGTCGCGGGCGAGCTCGGCGCGGTACTCCTCGGCGTGGATGCCGCAGGCCGACGCCTTGATGCGCATCGGCAGGTCCTTGGAGACGAGCACGACGCTCTTGCCCTCGAGCTGCAGGTTCTTGGCGACGGCGAGGATGCGGGTGTCGTTGTCGCCGAGGCGGAAGCCGTCGGGCAGCGCGCGGTCCGAGGAGTGGTTGAGCTCGACGTGCACATGGCCGCCGTCCTCGCCGATCGGCAGCGGGACGGAGAGGTTGCCGTGGCGATCGCGCAGGTCGTCGAGGATCCGCAGGGACTGCCGGGCGAAGAAGCCGAGGTCGGGATGGTGGCGCTTGGACTCGAGCTCCGTGATGACGACGATCGGCAGGACGATGTCGTGCTCGGCGAAGCGGACCAGCGCCTGCGGGTCCGAGAGCAGCACTGAGGTGTCCAGCACGTAGGTGAGGGTGCCGACCTCGAGGTCGGGCAGCGCCTCCTGGGCGCCCCCGGGCTCGAGCGACCGCACCACGGCCACCGGATGACCGCCGTCTGCCTCCGTCCCGAACCGGTCCTGCGCGGCATCCCGGGCGGCCTCCCGCACGGTGTCGATCGTGGTCGGGTCCTGCTCGGCGAGGTCCAGCTCGCTCGGATCCTGCGCCGTCGTGTCGTGGGGAGCTGTCGTGGTGGTGTCGGTCATCGGGAGCCTCCGTCCGTGATCAGCCCCGTGCGGTCTGCCGCATCCCCTCGGAGGGGAAGTCTGGGGATGCGGCCCGATCGGAGCGCTTGCCGCGAACCTACTCCGCGTCGGCTGTGACGCGCGGCACGACGCGCCCGGCGGCGTGTGCGCCGCCGCAGCATTCACGGGGCCGTCATCGTCCGTTCTCCGGCGGACCGGACCGACGGCTCGGCGCCCGACGTCGCGGCGCTCGCCTCACGCGCCGAAGCGGCGCTCGCGCTGGCAGTAGTCGCGCAGCGCGCGCAGCAGGTCCACGCGCCGGAAGCCCGGCCAGTTGGTCTCGCAGAACCAGAACTCCGAGTGGGCGGACTGCCACATGAGGAACCCGGAGAGCCTCTGCTCGCCCGAGGAGCGGATGATGAGGTCCGGGTCGGGCTGGCCGCGCGTGTAGAGGTGCTCGCCGATGCCCTCCATGGAGATGGCCTCGGCGATCTCGTCGGGGCTGCGGCCCTCGGCGCCGAGGTCGCGCACGAGCTCGCGGACGGCGTCGACGATCTCCTCGCGGCCGCCGTAGCCGATCGCGACGTTCACGGTGAGGGACTTCGACGGGGTCGAGCGCTCCTGCACGGCGGCGACGCGCTCCCGGGTCGCCTCGGGGAGCGACTCGACGGATCCTGCGAGGCGCACGGTGTAGCCGGCGCCGGCGATCGATTCGACGGTCTCGGCGATGATCTCGAACAGCAGCGCGAGCTCGTCGGCCCCGCGGCGCAGGTTGTCGGTGGAGAGCATCCACACGGTGACCAGCGGGATCTCGAGCTCCTCGCACCAGGTGAGGAACTCGGTGATCTTCGCGCCGCCCTGGCGGTGCCCCTCTGCGGTGGTGATGCCCGAGGCCTTGGCCCAGCGCCGGTTCCCGTCGACGATCACGCCCAAGTGCTGGGGCAGCTCGTAGGCGTCGAGCTCCTTGATCAGCCGCTTCTCGTACACGCGGTAGAGGATCCCGTCATCGTCCACGACCAGCTCCCCTCTCGCGCGTCCCGACTCGTCTGCTCGCTGCGTCCGCGCCCGCACGGCGAGGACGCTCCATTATCGACCATGCGCGACAGTGGTGCGGCAAGGGCGCGGCCGCTCTTCACAGCACCGCCACAGACGATGCACTCCCCACTTACGGAACCGTAGGTTACGCTCACGGCATGGCCCTGGCACCCCACCGCTCCCCCGACTCCGAGACCGACCGCGACAGCGTCTCGGAGGCCGCTCGGCGTCCGATCACGCCGGCCGAGCCGCCGTCGGCCCTCGAGGACGACCAGATCCCGACCGCGTCGACGCACCCCTTCGCCCCGCGCGAGCTGACCCGGCAGATGGCGCGCCGCGCGAAGGAGCTCGGGATCGCGCTGCCCAAACCCCGCCTGCGCGGCGTCCTGCACATGCTCGCCCTGCCGGCGGCGCTGATCGCCGGGCTGCTGCTGGTCGCTCTCGGCGACGACCTGCCCACCCGGCTCGCGTGCGCGGTCTTCGTGCTGACCTCGTGCCTGCTGTTCGGCGTGAGCGCGACCTACCACCGCGGCACCTGGCGCGCCGAGCACGCGCTCATGCTGCGGCGCTTCGACCACGCGAACATCTTCCTCATCATCGCGGGGACCTACACGCCGATCGCGGCGTCGATGCTGCAGCCGCGCTCGGCGGTCACCCTGCTGGTGATCTGCTGGACGGGCGCCCTGATCGGCGTGGGCTTCCGCATCTTCTGGACGAGCGCCCCGCGCTGGCTCTACGTGCCCGCGTACGTGGCGCTGGGCTGGGTGGCGATCTTCTACATGCCCCAGATCATCGCGGGCGGCGGCTGGGCCGTGGCCTGGCTGATCATCGCGGGCGGCATCGCGTACACGCTGGGCGCGCTCGTCTACGGGCTCAAGCGGCCCGACCCCTCACCGGCGTGGTTCGGGTACCACGAGATCTTCCACGCGTGCACGATCGCAGGGTTCGTCTGCCACTTCGTCGCGGTGGCGATCGCGGTCATCTGATCGCAGGGCCGCCACTGATCGCAGGGTCGCCCCGAGTGTCGGGGCGGCGGGCCGACGCGGCGCTCAGTCGCGCGGACGATCGTCCTCGCCGTCGGTGGAGTCCCCGTCGTCCGACGGCTCCTCCCCGGCGGCCGGCGCCGACTCGTGAGCAGGACCGTCCTCGTCGGCCTGCCCCGCCCCGGCGGCGGGCTCTGCGCCGTTCGACGGCTCTGCCCCGTTCGACGGCTCTGCGCCGTCGTCAGACCCGGTCCCCTCGCCCTGCCCCTCTTGGGCGAGGTGGTCCTCGGCGCGCGAGCGGGCCTGGATGCGGCGCACGCGGCGCGTCATGTCGAGGGCGAGCAGCACGATGACGGCGGCCAGCAGGAACATCACGATGAAAGCGGGCAGCCCCGGCGTGACGGTCGTCGCGGTCATGTCCCCGGAGTCCGAGGGCGCGGCGAGCAGCCGTCCGCCTGACGTCGCGAGCCCGATCACCCCGGCGCTCATCGGCCCGGCGCTCATCGCAGACCCGCGAACAGGTCGGTCTCGGGCAGGGTGACGCCGATGCGTGAGGTGCGCAGCTCGTAGTCGTCGGTCGCCCAGTGCGACTCGCGCAGGACGTCGTTGGGGATGTGGAAGAAGAAGCCCTCGGGATCCACCTGGGTGGCGTGGGCGCGCAGCGCCGCGTCGCGGATGTCGAGCTCGTCGCTGATGTCCACGCGCGTGGTCACCAGGCGGTCGGCGCCGCCGGGGAAACGCTGGGCCATCTCCTCGAGCTGCTCGTCGGGGGTGCCGCGTCCCCGCAGGAAGTCGGCGATGCCCTGGAAGCGGCGGCGGGAGAAGCCGTTGATGTAATACATCTTCGCGACCTTCCACGGCTCGCCGAGCTCGGGGGCGTACTCGGGGTCCGCGGCCCTGTCGAAGGCGAGCGCGCTGATCCGGTGGCACTGGATGTGGTCGGGGTGCGGGTAGCCGCCGTTCTCGTCGTACGTGGTGAGCACGTGCGGACGCAGTCGGCGGATCGCGGCGACCAGGGGGCGTGCGCCCTCCTCGACGCTCACGCGCGCGAAGCATCCCTCGGGGAGCTCGGGCCGGGGATCGCCCTCGGGCAGGCCCGAGTCGACGAACCCGAGCCACTCGTGGTCCACGCCCAGGACCCTCTGCGCCGCGGCCATCTCGGTGCGGCGCACCGCGGGCAGGTCCGCGAGGATCTCCTCGTCGTCGGCGAGCTTCGGGTTGAGGATGTCGCCGCGCTCTCCGCCGGTGCAGGTGATGACGGTGACCTGTGCCCCCTCGCGCACGTACTTGGCCATCGACCCCGCCCCCTTGCTCGACTCGTCGTCGGGGTGGGCATGCACGGCGACCATGCGCAGCCGGTCGTCGCTCTCGGGCTCGAGGTCGGGCACGTTTCCACCTTCACCGGGTCGGGGTCGTACAGGTCTGGTCCCGTCGGTCGGGACGGGTCTCGTCCCGTCCCTCGGGACGGGTCCGCGGGCGGGGCTCGGGGCCTCGCCGCGGGCGGCGCCGACGACCCGGTATCGGGCGCGTCTCCGCACCAGCCGAGGGTACGCCACCTGCCTGGTCCCGGACTGGGGCGAGGGCCGAGACCCCCGCCACTCGGACGCCGGGTCCAGGTGGGATCTGGGAGGATGGGTGCATGGACGCGCACGCTCCGAGCACCCCCACGGGATCGACCGATCCGCTCGCCTCCCGCTACGGGGGCCCGCTGGTGCCGAAGCGCACCGCGCGCGTGCTGTACGTGATCGGGGCCGTCGTGTTCCTCGCCGTGCTCGCGTTCGTCGGCTACCGCTTCGCGGACCAGCCCGTGACCGCGAAGGACGTCGGCTACGACCACGTCGACGACGACACGATCTCGCTCACCTTCCAGCTCACCCGCAGCCCCGGCGTCGACGCCACGTGCACGGTGCAGGCGCTGAACGCGGGCCGCGCGCAGGTGGGCTTCCGCGAGGTCGAGATCCCCGGGGGCCCCGAGCGGCAGGTCGTGCGCACCGTGGACATCGACACCCAGGGCGAGGCGGTCAGCGCCGAGGTCATCAGCTGCCAGAAGGCCTGATCCTCCGCCTGCCGAGCTCGCGGCACCGGGACCCGCGGCGGGGCCCGGATCCCGGGCGTCCGACGCGCCGCACCGTTGGGGGCGCCGGTCGCATCCGTTGTACGATGCTCTGATACCGACAGCGCGTCGGTCTTCATCACCCGCACACGGGGCGCATGCGCAACATGTGCCCCGTGAACTGTGTCGGGCGTCCGCCGAGGGCGGCCGCCCGCGACAAGACATCAGGAGTGTTCGCATGAGCAGCCAGCCCACTGGTTCCTGGCTCACCCAGGACGCCTACGACCGCCTCACCGCGGAGCTCGCCGAGCTCGAGGGGCCCCGTCGCACCGAGATCGCCGAGCGCATCGCCGCGGCTCGCGACGAGGGCGACCTCAAGGAGAACGGCGGCTACCACGCGGCCCGCGAGGAGCAGGGGAAGAACGAGGCTCGCATCGCGGAGCTCACCCATCTGCTGAAGAACGCGGTCGTCGGCGAGACCCCGAAGGACGACGGCGTCGTCGAGCCGGGCATGGTCGTGAAGATCTCGATGGCCGGCAAGGACCGCACGTTCCTGCTGGGCAACCGCGAGATCGCGGACGACGGCGAGGACCTCGAGGTCTTCTCGACCGAGTCCCCTCTGGGCTCGGCGATCAACGGCTCGAAGGTCGGCGAGAGCATCGACTACGAGGCGCCCAACGGACGCTCGCTGAGGATCGAGATCATCTCCGCGAAGCCCTACCGCGCCTGAGCGATCCGCCGGGCGCCTGAGCGCCGCGACGGGCGACCGGACGACGAAGGCCGGGTCTGCGTGCCGGAACCTCTAGGTTCCGACGGCAGACCCGGCCTTCTCCGTACCCGGCGGCCCGGTGCGGAGGCGTCACTCCCCTGCCCGGGGCTCCTCGCCGTCCTTCGGGGCCGCACCGCTCGCGACCTCCTCGGCAGATTCCTCGCGCAGCGCGGCGGCCTGCGCCTTCGAGGACTCGGCCTTCGCGCGGCGCTTCGCCTCGCGTGCGGACTCCTCGTGCTTCTTGGGGCGGGGCGGGGCCGTGAGCTCCGCGTCCACGGTCTCGTCGAGCCCGAGGTCCGGCGAGGGGTCCCGGCCCGTCATGTACAGCAGCGTGGCGTTGACGAAGGCGATCACGGGGATCGAGAACAGGGCGCCCGCGATGCCGGCGATCATCGCGCCCGAGGCGACGCCCAGGAACACGGCCAGCGGGTGCAGCTCGACGGCCTTGCCCATGAGGAAGGGCTGGAGGACGTTGCCCTCGATCTGCTGCACGGCGATGACGACCGCGAGCATGATGATCGCGAAGACCCAGCCCTTGAGCACCAGCACGATGAGGATCGCGATGGCGCCCGAGAGGATCGCACCGACGAGCGGCACGAAGGAGAACAGGAACACGAGCAGCCAGATCGGCACGGCGTAGGAGCCCACGCCGAGCGCGATCATGCCGATGCTGATGCCGGTCGCGTCGACAGCGGCGACCATGATCTGCGTGCGCATGTACGCCGACAGCGCCTTCCAGCCGCGGCGGAAGGCCTCGTGGGTGGGCACGCGCGCGGCCGGGGGCAGCAGGCCCACCACCCAGCGCCAGATCGTCGATCCGCTCGAGAGCAGGAAGAAGAGGGTGAACAGGGCGATCACGATGCCCGTGACCACGTTGCCCACGGTCGAGACCGTCGAGAAGGCCCCGCTGATCAGGGAGTCCGTGTTCTCCTGCAGCTTCGCGAGGATCTCGTCCGTCGCCTTGGTCATCATCGAGTCGTCGAGGTTGAACGTCGTGTTCGCCCAGTCGAGCAGCGTCTGCGCACCGGTGATGGCCTTGGCGTAGATGTCACCGGCCTGCGCGAACAGCTGGCGGCTGGCCAGCGTGAACATGCCGATCACCACGATGATCAGCGCCACCAGCGCGACGCCGCTTGCGGCCGCCCGTCCCAGGAACGTGTGCCGGGTCAGCAGGCCCACCAGCGGGGAGAGCAGCGAGGCGATGAGGATCGCGATCAGCACCGGGATCACGATGGCCGTGATCTTGAGGATGCCCCAGATGATCAGGGCGGCCGCGGCGGTGATCACGATCAGCCGCCAGGACCAGGCCCCCAGGCGTCGGATCCCGATCGGGATCTCTGCGACCTCGCGCGGGGTGCTCGGTGATTCGTCGGCGCCCTCGGCGTCCGCGAACCGGCGACGGGGTGTCGTCATGGGAAGGTTCCCCTCTCGGATGTCGGCACTCGGCCAGGTTGCACTCTATCTGCTCGCTCCCCGCCCGCGTCCTGCCGGTGGGCGGCGGCGGCGCTCGGACCCGGCGCACGGACCCGGCGCTCAGACGATCGGCCGATGTCCGCGCCCCGCACCGCGGCCGATCGTCCCGGTCGCCCGCGGCGTCACCGACTTAGGTCGGGTGCGCGCACCGCCGACGGATGGTCGAGCCTCCCGCGGCGCCCCCGTAGTCTTCGAGCATGAGCCAGCCCACAGTCCCGGTCCACGAACCGAGTGCCGCCGCGACCGGCGGCCCGAGCCCCGCTGCCACCGCCCCGCCCGGCGCAGAGCCCGCTCTGCACGTCGACGGTCTGCGCAAGTCCTTCGACGGCACCGAGGTCGTGCACGGCATCTCGCTGTCGATCCCGCGCGGCGCCTTCTACGGGATCGTCGGCCCGAACGGCGCCGGCAAGACGACGACCCTGTCGATGGCGACCGGTCTGCTGCGTCCCGACGGCGGCAGCTCGCACGTGCTGGGCGCCGACATGTGGAGCGAGCCCGAGCGCGCCAAGGCGCAGATGGGGGTGCTGGCCGACGGCCTGCGCACCTTCGACCGGCTCACCGGGCGCGAGCTGCTCACCTACGTCGGCCTCATCCGCGGCATGGACCCGGCGGTCGTCGACGAGCGCAGCACCTCGCTGCTGGAGGCCATGGACCTCGCCGGGGAGGACGGCAAGCTCGTCGTCGACTACTCGGCCGGCATGACGAAGAAGATCCTGCTGGCATGCGCGCTGATCCACGCCCCGCGCCTGCTCGTGCTCGACGAGCCGCTCGAGGCCGTCGACCCGGTCTCCGGACAGCGGATCCGCCAGATCCTGCGCGCCTTCGTCGCCGGCGGCGGCACCGTGGTGCTCTCGAGCCACGTCATGGAGCTCGTCGAGGAGCTGTGCTCGCACGTCGCGATCATCGCCCGCGGAGAGATCCTCGCCGACGGCACGCTCGAGGAGGTCCGCGCCGGCGGCAGCCTCGTGCAGCGCTTCATGGACCTCGTCGGAGCGGGCGAGGTCGAGGAGGGGAGCCTGTCATGGCTGCAGTCGTGAGAACCGATGAGCACGGGGCGCCGGCGGGAGGCCCCTTCGGCACCGCCGATCGCGCCCACGCCTCCGAGGGCTCCACGCCCACCGGGACCTCCGGGACTTCCGACATCACCACCGCGGGTGGCTCCCTGCACGGCAGCGTGCACGGCATGGCGCTCGTGCGGCTGCTCATGCGGCTGAAGTGGATCCTGTGGCGCCGCTCGTTCCGCAAGAACGTCGGCAAGATCGTCGGCACCGTCTTCGGGGGTCTCTACGGTCTGGGCGGGATGGCCACCCTGGTCGCCCTCGTCGTCGCCACGGTCGTCATGGACGCCGACGGGTCCGTGTTCCCCACCGCCGTCCGCGCGCTGGGCACTGTGCTCGTGCTGGTCTGGCTGCTGCTTCCGCTGTTCGCCTTCGGCGTCGACGACTCCCTGGACCCCCGCAAGCTGGCCCTGTACCCGCGCACCGCGCGGGAGCTGCAGCCGGGGATGCTGGCCGCCGGGGCCATCAGCCTGCCCACCCTGTTCACCGTGCTCGGGGTCGCGATCACGAGCGTCGGCGTCATCATCTGGGCGGCGATGCATGCGACCGGGCCGATCTGGATGGTCCTCGCGATCATCGCGCTGGTCCCCGCCCATCTCGCCGGCATCGTGCTCTGCCTGCTGCTGCCGCGCGCGGTCCTCGCGCACCAGGCCTCGCGCTCCTCCTCGCGGCGCGGCCGCGAGGTGGGCGGCGTGATCGGCATCGTCGTCATGCTGGGCGCCCTCTACGGCATCAGCCTGCTGGGGCAGTCGCTCGACGGCGCGAACATCTCCCTGTGGTCGAAGGTGCTCGCCACGGGAGCGCAGATCGGGGCGTGGACCCCCTTCGGCGCGCTCTTCTCCGTGCCCGTCGACCTCGCCCAGGGCGCCGTGCTGCCCGCCCTCGTCCGCGCGGTGATCGGAGCGGCCACCATCGTGCTGGTGTGGCTGTGGTGGCGCCGCAGCATCGATCTGGCGATGCGCGAGGCCCTGGTCGGCGATGCCTCCTCCGGCAGCGCGAAGGTCTCCGCCCTGGTGCCGCGCTTCGTGCGCTCGAGCGCGTTCGGCGCGGTCATGGGCCGCTCCCTGCGCTACTGGCGCCGCGATTCCCGCTACCTCGCCTCGGTCGTGATCATGCCGGTCATGCTCGTGTTCTTCGTGGCGATGGGCCTGATCAACGAGAACAACCGCGTCACGCCGTTCATGGGCGTGCTGCTCGTGGCGGCGATCAGCGGGATCACGCTCGCGAACGAGATCGGCTTCGACGGGCCCGCGGGCTGGGTGAACATCACCGCGGGAGTCCCGGCCCGTGCGAACCTGCGCGGTCGGATCGCCGCGATGGCCGTGTTCACCGTGCCGTTCCTGGTGCTCGCTGCGATCGTGGTCCCGATCCTCATGGGCCGGCCCGACCTGGTGCCCATGATCCTGCTCGGCGCGCTCGGACTGACGATGGGCGGCTGGGGCGCCTCGTCCCTGATCGGGACGATCATGCCCTACCCGACGGCCGCTCCCGGCACGAATCCGATGAAGGACCGCTCGTCATCGAACGCGAGCGCGATGCTTGCGATGGGGCTGGCGACGGCCGCCGTGTTCGTCCCTCAGCTGCCCGCGGTCGGCGTCGCGATCTGGGGACTCGTCGTCGACGGGCCGATGATCCTGATCGGCGCCGGGGTGCTCTCCCTGGTGATCGGGGTCGTGGTGCTGCTGGTGGGTCTGCGGCTCGCCGAGCGCCGGCTCGAGGCGCACTACGTGGACGTCTTCCAGCGGGTGCACCACCACGTGTGATCCCAGGCCCGCAGGTGTGCGGACCCGCAGGCGGGCGGGCCCGCACCCGGGTCCTCCGGTCAGTCAGTCCTGCGCGAGCTCGCGGATCATCACCCGGGCGTCGACCGGGCCGCGGGGTCCCGGGTAGTAGCCGGGCCGTCGGCCGATGTCCTGGAACCCCGCCGCCTCGTAGACGGAGCGGGCGCGCGTGTTGTCCTCGCGCACCTCGAGCACGAGGGCGCGCGCGCCTCCCTCGCGGGTCGCGCGCAGCGACCAGTCGAGCAGGGCTCGCCCGATGCCGCGGCCGGGCAGGGTGGTGCCGATCGTGTGGAGGTCGGCCGAGTCGCCGAGGAGCATGACGCCCGCGTAGCCGACGATCTCGCCGGCCGCGTCAGGAGCATCGGGCTCCTCGGCGGATCCGCCGGTCGGGAGTCCGCTCCCCTGCTCGACGACGACGAAGCGGCGGGAGGGGTGCGCGATCTCCTCGCGGACCATGTCGAAGGTCCAGGCGTCCTCGGGGAACAGCCGCAGCTCGAGCTCGGCGATCGGCAGGGCGTCCTCGAGGGTGGCGACGCGCAGACGCATCCCCTCGGGCAGCCGCGTCTGCTCGGGGAAGTCCCCGGCCTCCGACGCGGGCGCTCGCTCGGGCGCGGGCTCGGTCACCGCCGGCCCAGGGCGCTCTTGCGCGCCGACGGCTTCTTCGCGTCGGGCTCGCGCAGGTAGAGGGGCTCGGTCGAGGTCAGGTCCTCGCCGGCGTCGAGGCGGCGCCGGGCCTCGCGGAGCAGGGAACCGGCGTCGACGTGGGCGAGCGCGGAGTTCGGATGCAGGATCTCGCTGTGCAGGAGGGCGCCGGAGCCCGCGACGACGTCGCAGGCCATGAGCTCCTCGGCGACGTCCGCCGGGGCCGAGACGGCGGGTCCCTCGACCCGGTCGAGGCGCGTTCCGGGCGCCGCGGGCGACTGCTCGTCGGCCCGCTCGTAGCACGCCCAGTAGACCTCGCGGCGCCGCGCGTCGAGCGCGATCGCGAGGCTGCGTGCCTCGGGTGCCTCCTCGGCGGCCTGCAGGGCGAGGGCGTCGAGGGAGCACAGTCCGTGCAGCGGGATGTCCAGGACGAAGGCGATCTCGCGCGCGGTCACGAGACCCACGCGCAGTCCCGTGAAGGGGCCCGGACCGCGTCCGGCGACGACGGCCTCGAGGTCGGCGCGCCCACCGCCCGCCCGGCGCAGGGTGTCGTCGATGAGGGCCATGAGCACCTCGTCGTGGTGCCGTGCGCGGTCGTCCTGGCCGACGGCCAGCACGCGCCCGCTCTCCCGGTCCCCGACGGCCACGCCGACGGCTCCCGAGGTGTCGATCCCGAGCCACATCATGCCTCGCGCCCTTCCGTGGTCGTGGTGGATGCCGCGCCCCCGAGCGCCTCGCGGACCGCGCGGATCCGCGCGTCGTCCCATCGGGGCCCGACGAAGGTGAGGGTCAGAGCACGGGGCTCGTCGAACTCCTCGCCGTCGCCGGCGGCGGTGTCCTGCTCCGGCTGCGTCGACTGCGATGGCCGGAGTGGCTGTTCCGGCCGCGCGTCCTCCGCACCGGTCGCGCGGGAGAGCTCGACGAGCAGGTGCGAGTCGCTCAGCTGCTCGACGACGTCACGTCCCCACTCGACGACCATGACCGCGTCCGAGAGGTCGGAGTCGAGGTCGAGGTCGTCGATGTCCGCGCCGCCGCCGAGCCGGTAGGCGTCCACGTGCACGAGTGCAGGCCCGCCCGCCTCGCTCGGGTGGACCCGGGAGATCACGAAGGTCGGTGACGCGACGGGGCCGCGCACTCCCAGTCCCTCGCCGAGGCCCTGCGTGAAGGTGGTCTTGCCGGCGCCGAGGGGCCCGTCGAGCACGAGCAGGTCGCCCGCACCGAGCAGTCCGGCGAGGCGTCGCGCGAGGTCGCGGGTGCTCCCGGCCCCGGTCGTGGTGAGCGCGAGTGACGCGACGCCCGGTCCGGGCTCGGCACCACTCATCAGCGCTGCTCCCGCGGCACGCGGTTGGAGACCGAGGTGAGGATCTCGTAGGGGATGGTCCCCGCTGCGGTCGCCCAGTCGTCGGCGGTCGGCACGCCGGGATGGTTCTCGGGGAGCGTGGGGTCCGCGGCATCGAGGTCCGCGAGCGCGGGGGCCGATGGGGCCTCGTCGCCCGCCTCCGCGGGCTGGGTCACCTCGGTGGACTCGGTGGACGCGGTCGTCTCCGGCTCCGCGCCGTCCCGGGACTCCGTCGGACCGCCCGTGCCCGCCGCGGGATCCGACTCCGTCTCCTGCACCGGCTCCTCCTCCGTCTGCGCAGAGGCGACGAACTGGGGGGTCACGGCGACCTCGGACGCGTCGTCGCCGAGGGGCGCGAGCGCCTGGGCGGCTCCGAACAGCACGACCTCGTCGCCTGCGCGGGCCCGGGACTCAGTCCCCAGGTCCACCACGATCTGGTCCATGCTGATACGTCCGACCTGCTGGGCGCGGTGGTCGCCGTCGTCGGAGCGCACGAGCACGCTGACCCCGCCGGAGGCGGCGCGCGGCAGCCCGTCGGCGTAGCCGATCGGGACCAGGCCCAACCGGGTGGGCGCGGGGGTGGTGAAGCGGTGGCCGTAGCCGACGGTCTGGCCCGCAGGCACGTCCTTCACGAGGGCGAGCCGGCTGGTGAGCGTCAGCGCCGGGCGCAGATCGAGATCGGTGGCGACGGGCGGGTAGCCGTAGAGGCCGATGCCCGGGCGCACGATGTCGCGGTGCAGGTCGCGCCGGGTGAGGGTCGCGGCGGTGTTCGCGAGGTGCTGGAGCGGGATCGGTCCCGCCTCCTCCTCGAGGGCCTCGCAGGCGGAGTCGAAGATCTCGACCTGCTGGTCGGTCATCGGGTCCTCGGGGTCGTCGGCCGCGGAGAGATGCGTCCATGCCCCGCTGAGGCGGATGAACTCGTCCTCCCTGGCGGCGGAGCCGATGGCGGCGAGCTTCGCGGGCAGGGCGCCGTTGCGCCCCATGCCGGTGTCGATCTTCACGTGGACGCGGGCGCGGCGGTCGGCCTGGCGGGCGGCGTCGGCGACCATCTTGAGCATCGCGAGGCTGCCCACGGAGATCTCGACGCCCTCGGCGACGACGGCGGGGAGGATCTCGGCGGCGGTGCGCGGCTCGTACAGCCAGCTGAAGATCGGCACCTCGATGCCGGCGCGGGAGAGCGCCAGGGCGGAGGCCGGATGGGCGACGCCCAGCCAGGTCGCTCCCCCGGCGACGGCCGCGCGGGCGGCGCTGAGCATGCCGTGCCCGTAGCCGTCGGCCTTGACCACGGCCATCAGCGCGGTGTGCTCGCGCAGCGAATCGGCGATCACACGCGTGTTGTGCGTGATCGCCGAGGTGTCCACGACGGCCCTGTTGGGCACGTGCCGAGGATCCTCTGCGGGGATCGGGATGCTCATGCTCCTCCTGCCTCGTCGGCCGGCGGTCTCCGGTCGGCCCCGGCAAGGATAGTCGCGACGGCGCGCGGGACGTGCTCGGCGACGTCCAGGGCGGCGATCGGCGCCGTCCCTCCGAGGGCCGCGTCGCGGGCGGCCCGGCCGTGCACGAGAGCGGCGAGCGCGGCGGCGCGAGGTCCGGGAAGACCCGCCGCGAGCAGGGCTCCGAGCACTCCGCCGAGCACGTCGCCGGCGCCCGCGGTGGCGAGCTGCGAGGTCGCGTCGTCCTGGCTCAGCAGGGGCTCCGAGGGGTCCGACGGGGCGATGATCGTCACAGCTCCCTTGAGCAGGACGGTCGCCCCGGTGGCCTCGGCGAGGGCGCGCGCGAGTTCCGGCGCGGGCCGCTCGGGGTCGATGCGCAGCGATCGTGCGAGCCGCGCGGCCTCCCCCGCGTGCGGGGTGAGCACGACGCCGGGGTGGAAACCGTCGAGCGCGCCGTCCCCATCGCCCGTGCCCACGGCGGCGAGCGCCCCCGCGTCGACGACGCCGGGAAGCCGCGTCCGCTCGTGGGGCCGGTGCCCGGTGCGCAGGTCCTCGAGGGCGCGCGCGAGGCGCGGATCGTCCTCGGGGACGCCGGAGCCGACCACGCGGGCCTGGTGCTTCCCCTCGCCCCCGACGACCTCGGGCCGACGGGCGAGCACGAGGTCGAGCACGCTGCGCGGGGCATCCAGGCGCACCATGCCCGCTCCCGTCCGGGCAGCGCCGCTGACCGAGAGCACCGCGGCACCGGGATAGGTCTCGGAGCCGGCGGCGATCTCGACGACGCCGCGCGAGTACTTGTCGTCCCCCCGGCCCGGCGTGGGCCAGAGTGCCGCGGCGTCCGCGGTCTCCAGGCGCTCGAGGGCGGGGCGCTCGGGCAGGTGTGGGCCGAGTCCGATGTCCACGAGGTGCACGGTCCCGGCGAGGTCGGCGCCGCCGGGCAGCAGCAGACCGGTCTTCACGGCCCCGAAGGTCACGGTCTCGCGGGCCGCGAGGGCCCAGGGATCGGCGGCGCCGGTGGTGGCGTCGATGCCGCTCGGCACGTCGACCGCGAGCACCGGAGCGTCCAGACCGCGCACCGCGTCGAGCAGCTCGCGCAGCGCGGGCGAGAGCTCAGGGCGCCCTCCGATGCCGGTGATCGCATCGAGCACGAGGGAGATCGGACCGCGCGCGCAGAGCTCGTCGAGGCCGGAGAGCACGCGTCCCCCGCTCGCGCGCAGCGCCGCGGCCCCCGCCTCGTGGTGGCGGCCGAGGACGGCGAGCGCGTCGGCGGCGACCCCGCGCCGTCGCAGCAGGGCGGCGGCGAACAGGCCGTCGCCGCCGTTGTCCCCCGCCCCCGCGAGCACGAGCACGCGCGCGCCGGCGACGGTCCGGGCCCCCGTCGGCCCCTTGTCCCCACGTCCCGCGCGCAGATGCACGAGCGCCCGCTGCGCGAGCGCGAACGCCGCGAGCTGCATGAGCGGCTCCCGCGCCTCGAGCAGCGGGGCCTCGGCGGCGCGCACCTGGTCGGCGGTGAACGCGCGGATCATGCGGGCACCGTCCGGGGTCCGGAGCCGCGCTCGGCGACGACCACGGCCGTCGCGACGTCGGCGTCGTGGGAGAGGGAGAGGTGCAGGTGGGCGACGCCCTGGCGCTCGGCCGCGGCGAGGGTCGCACCGGTGAGGACCAGGTAGGGCCGACCGGCCGCGGTGCGCTCGACGGTCACGTCCTGCCACGAGTAGTCGCCGGGCGCGCCGAGCGCCTTGCCCACCGCCTCCTTCGCGGCGACGCGCGCCGCGCGCGAGGCGGGCGAGAGCCCGCGCTCGGACGGCACGAGCAGACGATCGAGCAGGGCGGGCGTGCGGGCGGCGAGGGCGTCGAGGCGGGCGATGCCCACGACGTCGACGCCCACGCCGACGACGACGCCGTCCTCGCGCGGCGCGAAGGCGCGCGAGGACGGCGGGAGCTGTGCTGGGGTCACCCCGGCAGTATCACACCGAAACGTGCACGGCAGCGGGGCGGGAGCGGGGCGGGAGCGGAGCGGGAGCAGGACGGGCGCCCCGCCCCGCGCCTCACTCGACGGTCACGGACTTCGCGAGGTTCCGCGGCTGGTCGACGTCCAGGCCCTTGGCCGCGGCGAGCTCGCACGCGAAGATCTGCAGCGGGATCACCGTGAGCAGGGGCGCGAACAGGGTGCGGGTCGCGGGCACGCGCAGCACCACGTCGGAGTACGGGAGCACGTCGTCGTCGCCGTCCTCGGCGATCACGAGGGTGCGGGCCCCGCGGGCGCGCACCTCCTGGATGTTCGAGACGACCTTGGAGTGCAGGGAGTCGCGGCCGCGCGGCGAGGGCACGATCACGAAGACCGGCTGCCCCTCCTCCACGAGGGCGATCGGCCCGTGCTTGAGCTCGCCGGCGGCGAAGCCCTCGGCGTGGATGTAGGCGATCTCCTTGAGCTTGAGCGCGCCCTCGAGGGCGGTCGGGTAGCCGACGTGGCGGCCCAGGAACAGCACGCTGGAGACGTCGGCCATGGCGCGGGCGAGGTCGCCCACCTGCTCGGCGTCGTCGAGGACGCGCTGGACCTGCGCGGGAAGCTGGTCGAGGTCCTCCATGAGCGCGGCGATCTCGTCGGGGTACAGGTTCCCGCGCACCTGCGCGAGGTAGAGGCCCAGCAGGTAGCAGGCGGTGATCTGCCCCAGGTAGGCCTTGGTGGAGGCGACCGCGATCTCGGGGCCGACGTGCAGGTAGAGCGCGGCGTCGGCCTCGCGCGGGATGGTCGAGCCGTGCGTGTTGCAGATGGCCACGACCTTCGCGCCCTGCTCCTGCGCGTGGCGCATGGCCATCAGGGTGTCCATGGTCTCGCCGGACTGGGAGATCGCGACCACGAGCGTCTTCTCGGTGACGATCGGATCGCGGTAGCGGAACTCGTGGGCGAGCTCGACCTCGGTGGGGATGCGGCACCAGTGCTCGATCGCGTACTTCGCGACGTTGCCGGCGTTCGCGGCGGTGCCGCAGGCGACGACGATGATCTTGTCGACGCTGCGCAGCACCGAGGGGTCGATGCTCATCTCGTCGAGGTGGAGCTTCCCGGACTCGATGCGCCCGCGCAGGGTGTCGGCGACGGCGGTCGCCTGCTCGTGGATCTCCTTGGCCATGAAGGAGTCGTGGCCGCCCTTCTGCGCCGCGGTCACGTCCCACTCGATCGTGAAGCGCTTGGGCTCGGGCACGAGCTCGCCCTCGAAGGTGGTGACGACGACCTCGTCCGCGGTGACGGTGACGATCTGGTCCTGGCCGATCTCGAGGGCATCCCGGGTGGAGTCGACGAAGGCGGCGACGTCGGACCCCAGGAAGTTCTCGCCCTCGCCGAGGCCGACGACGAGCGGGGAGTTGCGGCGCGCGGCGACCACGCGGTCGGGGGCGTCGCGGTGCACCGCCAGCAGCGTGAAGGCGCCCTCGAGGCGGGCGACGGCCGCGCGCATCGCGTCGGTGAGGTCCCCGGTGCCCTGCATCTCGCGGGCGACCAGGTGAGCGGCGACCTCGGAGTCGGTCTCGGAGCGGAAGACGAAGCCCTCGGTCTCGAGCTCGGCGCGCAGGGCCGCGAAGTTCTCGATGATGCCGTTGTGCACGAGGGCGAGCTCGTCGTCCTTGCCGCCCAGGTGGGGGTGGGCGTTGCCGTCGGTGGGGGCGCCGTGGGTGGCCCAGCGGGTGTGGCCGATCGCGATCGGGGAGGTGGTGTCCTCCTCACCCGCGAGCGCATCGCGAAGGTTCTGCAGCTTCCCGGCGCGCTTGGCGACGCGGACCTGGCCGTCGTCGATCACGGCGATGCCCGCAGAGTCGTAGCCGCGGTACTCGAGGCGCGCGAGGCCCTGGAGGGCGACCTCGAGGGGACGGGGAGAGGGGGAGGCGGGGACGGAGCCCACGTAGCCGACGATTCCACACATGGCCCCGACGCTAGCGGGCACGGGACCCGCGGCGCCCCCTGCGACGCGGGTCCGAGGGAGGCCTCGCTCACCTTCGCAGGGGCCCGTGCCCGGCCCTGACGGGGAGTGCGCACGACCTGTCAGATTCGCGCACGGACCTCTGCGCGGTCCTGAGCGGAACGGTCATGCGCCGCCGTTCGTCCGCGTCCGACCAGTCCCCGTGCCACGGGTTCGCGCCCGTGTCCCCGCCATTCGCGCCCGCGGGCCCCGCGGCCGATGGAACAATGGCTGACCATGAGATCCCATGCGGTCCACGGATCGTTCACCCCCTTCGACGAGATCCGCCGCGAGGACTGGGCCCGGCTGTCGGACCAGACGCCCCTCCCTCTGACCGCCGAGGACGCCGAGAAGCTGCGGGGACTGGGCGACAAGCTGGACCTCGCGGAGATCGACGCGGTCTACCGCCCCATCACGCACCTGCTCAACATCCAGGTCGGCTCCGCGCAGGAGCTGCGACGGGCACGCAGCGGCTTCCTCCACCAGGGCCTGCAGCGCACGCCCTACGTGATCGGCGTGGCGGGCTCGGTCGCAGTCGGCAAGTCCACGACGGGTCGTCTGCTGCGCGAGCTCATGGCGCGTCGGCCCGACACCCCGAACGTGCAGCTGGTGACGACCGACGGGTTCCTGCTGCCGACGGCGGAGCTCGAGGCCCGCGGCATCCTGCACCGCAAGGGCTTCCCCGAGAGCTACGACCGCAAGGCCCTGCTGCGCTTCGTCGCGGAGGTCAAGGCGGGCACGGACCGCGTCGAGGCGTCCGTCTACTCCCACCTCGTCTACGACATCGTGCCCGATCAGAAGGTGGTCGTGGAGCGGCCCGACGTGCTCATCATCGAAGGGCTCAACGTGCTGCAGCCCGCGCGGCCGCGCAGCGACGGCCGCCTGGGCGTCGCGGTCTCCGACTACTTCGACTTCTCCGTCTACGTCGACGCGCGCACCGAGGACATCCGCCGCTGGTACATCGAGCGCTTCCTGCGACTGCGGCAGACGGCCTTCTCCGACCCGCGCTCCTACTTCCACCGCTACTCGCGCCTCACCGACCAGGAGGCGCGCGCGACCGCGGAGCAGATCTGGGACGACGTCAACGGCCCGAACCTCGCGGAGAACGTCGCCCCCACGCGCGGCCGCGCGGACCTCGTGCTGCGCAAGGACGCCGAGCACCGCGTGCGCAGCGTCCTGCTGCGCAGGGTCTGAGGGCCGCGAGAGGACGGAGAAGGGGGGGGCGGGGGGGCGGGGGGGGGCGGCGCGGCGGGCCGCCCTGGGAGGGGGGCGCGCGCCCCGCCCCCCCCGGC